>CAJMOH010000020.1 GCA_905215055.1 uncultured bacterium | reverse complement strand
CCCCGCGGCCCGCGTTTTTTCCTTGCTCCAGATTTTCTTCTTGAAAGAAAGCCTGCCAAAGAACTTCTCGTCGCGCACACCGCTTTAGGGCGGCGCACCCCGGTGTGGCCGGACTCCCCCGCGGCCCGCGTTTTTTCCTTGCTCCAGCCTTTTTCTCTTGAAAGAAAGCCTGGCAACGAGCTTCTCGCCGCGCACGCCGCTTTAGGGCGGCGCACCCCGGTGTGGCCGGGCTCCCCCGCAACCCGCGTTTTCCCTTGCTCCAGCGTCACGCTGGAGCGGCTTGTCCCGCCGGGGTTACTCGGCCGGATAGGGCGGCCAGCCCATCTTCTTTTTGCCCAGCAGATGGAAATGTAGGTGCTGCACGGTCTGCATGCCGTCCTTGCCGCAGTTGTTCACCACCCGGAACCCGTTTTCCAGACCCAGGTCGGCGGCGATTTTGGGAATGGCCTCGAAAATCTTGGCCACAGCCTGGCTGTTCTCCGGGGTGATCTCCATGGCGGAGGCAATGTGCTCCTTGGGAATCACCAGCACATGGACCGGCGCCTGGGGGTCCTGGTCGTAAAAGGCCATTACACTCTCGTCCTCATAGGCGATTTTCGAGGGAATCTGTCCCTGGGCGATTTTGCAGAAAATACAATCTGTCATGAAACACAGCTCCTTTCCTTCTGTTGCACTGTCGCGGCTGAAACGATCAGCCGATTTGCTTTTTCACCAGCTCCGGCACCGCGGCCAGAGCGTCGTCCAGCTTGGACTGGTCCTTGGCGCCGGCCATGGCGAAATCGGGACGCCCGCCGCCGTTGCCGCCGCAAAGCTGGGCCACCTCCTTCACCAGCACGCCGGCCTTCAGGCCCTTCTCCTGGGCGGCCTTGCTGCACACCGCGGCCAGGGTGGCCTTGCCGCCGGAAACCCCGGCGAACACCGCCGCGATGGCCTCGCCCCGCTCCTTGGTCTTGTCGCACAGCGCCCGAAGGGCGTCGCCGCCCGTGCCGGAAAGCAAGGCGTACACCACTTTGACGCCCTCCACCTCCTGGGCGTTTTGGAACACGCCCTCCAGCCGGTTTTGGGCCAGCTTGGCGTTGAGGGACTCGATCTCCTTGTCCTTCTCCTTCAGCTCACCCATCATCTGCCGGGCATGGAAGGGCAGCTCCATGGGGTTTGCCACCTTCATGGCCCGGGCGGAATCCAGCAGGGTGGCGGCCTGGGTGCCCATCAGGGCCAGAACGCCCATGCCGGTAACGCCCTCAATGCGGCGCACACCAGAGGCCACAGAGGACTCGCTGACCACCTTGAACAGTCCCAGCCGGGCGGTGTTGTCCATATGGGTGCCGCCGCACAGCTCCTTGGAGAAGCCGTCTTCCACAGAAACCACCCGGACCACATCGCCGTACTTCTCGCCGAACAGGGCCATGGCCCCGCTTTGACGTGCCTCTTCAATGCCCATCTCTTCCACGGAGACCGGCACAGCCTTCAGAATCTCCTGGTTTACCAGCAGCTCCACCTGGGCCAGCTCCTCGGGCTTCAGGGCGGAGAAGTGGGTAAAGTCAAACCGGACGTGGTTCTCGTTGACCAGCTGGCCGGCCTGCTCCACATGGTCCCCCAGCACCTTCCGCAGAGCGGCCTGGAGCAGATGGGCGGCGGTATGGTTGCGCATGATGGCCTGCCGGCGGCTTTCATCCACCCTGGCGGTGAGAACGTCTCCCAGATTCAGGGTGCCTTCGCTGACCACCGCCCGGTGGAGGTACACGCCCTCGTGCTTGGTGGTGTCCACCACGTCCACGGTGACGCCCTCGGCCTCCAGCGTGCCGGTGTCGCCCACCTGGCCGCCGCCCTCCCCATAGAAGGGAGTAGCGTCCAGCACCACGCTGACCTCGGCACCCTGGCTGGCGGAGTCCACCCGCTGGCCGTTTTGGATGATGGCGATCACCCTGCCGTCGCCCTCCATCTGAGCATAGCCGGTGAACACCGTCTCCGGCAGGCCGGAGGCGGCGCTGCCCTCGCCCTTCCAGGCGTCGGCGCCGGCGTCCTTCCGGGCGTTGCGGGCCCGCTCCCGCTGCTCCTGCATCAGCTGGCGGAACCGCTCCTCATCCACCTGCATCCCCCGCTCGGAGAGAATCTCCTTGGTCAGATCCAGAGGGAAGCCGTAGGTGTCGTTCAGGGTAAAGGCGTTGTCGCCGGAGAACACCTTGGAGTCGGCCTTGTCGATCAGCTCGTTTAGCAGGGCCATACCCTGATCGATGGTCTTTTGGAAGCTCTCCTCCTCAAAGGAGACAATTTTTTTGATGGTCTCCCGCTTTTCCTTCAGCTCGGGATAGGCCTTTTCATTCTCCTGGATGACGGTGTCCACCACATCCTTCAAAAAGGCTCCCTGAATGCCCAGGAGCTTGCCGTGACGGGAGGCCCGGCGCAGCAGCCGGCGCAGCACATAGCCCCGGCCCTCGTTGGAGGGCAGCACGCCGTCTCCAATCATAAACACGGTGGAGCGGATGTGGTCGGTAATCACCCGCAGGGACACGTCGGTCTTGGGGTCGTCGCCGTAGTGTACCCCGGCAATCTCCGTGATTTTCTTCATGATGTTCTGCACGGTGTCCACCAAAAACAGGTTGTCCACATCCTGCATGACGCAGGCCAGGCGCTCCAGGCCCATGCCGGTGTCGATGTTCTTCTGCACCAGGTCGGTGTAGTTGCCGTGGCCGTCGTTGTTAAACTGGGAGAACACCAGGTTCCAGACCTCCACAAAGCGGTCGCAGTCGCAGCCCACGCCGCAGGTGGGCTTGCCGCAGCCATGCTTCTCTCCCCGGTCGAAGTAGATCTCCGAGCAGGGGCCGCAGGGGCCGGAGCCATGCTCCCAGAAGTTGTCCTCTTTGCCCAGGCGCTTCATGTGGCTCTCTTCCACACCGATCTCCTTGGTCCAGATGTCCCAGGCCTCGTCGTCGTTTTCATAGACGGAAATGTACAGCTTGTCCTTGGGCATTTCCAGCACCTGGGTGAAAAACTCCCAGGCAAAGGAGATGGCCTCCCGCTTGAAATAGTCTCCAAAGGAGAAGTTGCCCAGCATCTCAAAATAGGTGCCGTGGCGGTCGGTGTAGCCCACGTTCTCAATGTCGCCGGTGCGGATGCACTTCTGGCAGGTGGTCACCCGCCGCCGGGGAGGAGTGACCTCGCCGGTGAAATACTTCTTCATGGGCGCCATGCCGGAGTTGATGAGCAGCAGGCTGTTGTCCCCCTGGGGAATCAGCGAAAAGCTGGGAAGGCGCAGATGCTCCTTACTCTCGAAATACTCCAGAAATTTTTCTCTCAGTTCGTTTAACCCTGTCCACTGCATTGCTTTTTTACCCTCTCTTTATCCTCCGGGAAAGCCCGGCTGTTGTTCTATTGACACCGGGAAAACCCGGATGCTCTCTCAATTTACCGTGTACTGCCACAAAAGTTTCAAGGTGTTTTCCACCCCGTCCACATGGGAGCGCTCGTACCCGTGGGAGGCGTACACCCCCGCGCCGATCAGCCCGTGGCGCACATCGTAGCCCGCCCGCAGAGCGGCCTCGGCGTCGCTGCCATAGTGGGGATACACGTCCACGGCATAGGCGGCCCCAGCCTCCTTCGCGGCCTCCACCAGAGCGGTGGTGACGGCGTAATCGTAAGGCCCGCCGGAATCTTTGGCGCAGATGGAAACCTCCCGCTCGGTACACCGCAGGCCCTCGCCCACGCAGCCCATGTCCACGCTGATCAGTTCCTCCACGTCCTCCGGCACGCTGGCGGCGGCGCCGTGGCCCACCTCCTCATACACGGTGAAGTGCAGGTACACCTTCCGCTGAGGAGAAACGCCCCGGTCCTTCAGCTCCTTGGCATAGGCCAGCAGCATGGCGGCGCTGAGCTTGTCGTCTAAGAAGCGGCTCTTGATGTAGCCGGACTCGGTGACGGCGGTGCGGGGATCGAAGCAGACAAAGTCCCCCTCGCAGATGCCCAAAGCCCGGGTGTCCTGTTCGGACCTCACCGGCTGGTCAATGACCACCTCCATCTTGTCAAAGGCCCGCTTGGAGCCGGCGTAATCGTCGTTGACGTGAACCGAGGCGTTGCAGATTTGCAGGCAACCGGTATACACCCCGTCAAACCGGGTGTAAATGCGGCAGTTCTCCGCCTCGCAGTTTTCCGCCCGCAGGCCCCCCACCGGGGAGAGCACTAGCCGGCCGTTGGCCTTGATGGTCTGCACCACGGCCCCCAAGGTGTCCACATGGGCCATCAACAGCAGGCCCCGGCCCTCGCCGCCCAAGCACACCCGGACCCCGCCCTTGCGGGTCCTTTCCGGAGCCCAGCCCAGGCGGGAAAGCTCCTTTATCAAATAGTCCGCCGCCCGGTCCGTAAAGCCCGAGGGGCTGTCGATGGCGCACAGCGCCTTCAGCTGTTCCATACAATACGCAGTATTCATCATGTCATCCTTCCAAGCTGTGTAGAGATAGTGGGGTACAGGCACGTTGTAATAGTGGGCGGTAAACTCCTTCTCCCGGACCATGCCGTTGCGCTGGGCCACTCGGATGGAGGCCAGATTGTCCGTCTTGATGATGGAGCTGACCTTCTCCGCCCCCAGCGTCTGGAAGGCGTAGTCCCGGCAGGCCCTGGCGGCCTCGCTGGCGTAGCCTTGGCGCCAGAAGCGCTTTTTCAGCAGGTAGCCCACCTCCAGCACCGGCCGGCCCTCGCAGTCCTGCCAGGTAAGGCCCGCCTGGCCCACCATCTCCCCCGTGGAGCGCAGCACCACCGCCCACAGGCCAAAGCCGTCCTGCCGGTAGCGCTGCTGCTGGCGGGCCAGCCAGTTTTCCACATCCTCCTTGGTGAAGGTGTGGGGATAGGCGTAGGTCACCTCCGGGTCCAGCAGTATTTCCTCCAGGTCGGGGATATCCCCCTCTGTCATCTCTCGCAGCAACAGCCGCCGGGTGCGCAAAATTTCCTTCACAGCACGCCTCCAAACAAATAGGGCTTCTCCCTCCCCAATGGGACGGAAAAGCCCGTGGTACCACCCAAATTGCCCAGAGACCGGCCCTGGACCGCTTTTTTCCCGGTAACGGGGGAAGGCCGTGCCGCTCCTCACGGCCTGTGCTTGTCTGTTGGAGGGGCCTGCCCTTGCCTGCCTGCGCCCTTTCACCAGCCGGGCGCTCTCTGCCAGGAAGCCAAAAGCATCTTCTCCGCACAACTTTCCACTATGAGATTCTAGCCTTATTATAGCGGTCCAGAGCCGTTCTGTCAATTCCCTTCCGGCGTTTCCTCCCCGCTTTCCAGGGCAATCAGCCCCTGGGCCACCTCCTGAAAGGCCTTGGCCGCCAGACTCTGGCCATCCAGAGCCGACTCCCGCAGCACGGTGACGCAGTACCGGGGGCCGGTGTCATCCCAGACAAGCCCGCTGTACCAGAAATGGAGCAGCTCCTCCTCCCCCTGGAACACGCCGGTTTGGGCCGTGCCGGTTTTGATTCCCGCCACGCCGTTTTCCGGCGCCGCGGCCCGGCCGGTACCCTCCCGCGCCGTAGACACCAAGGCCTGCTCTAAGGCTTTGGCGGTGGAGGCGCTCATCACCCGAGCCTGCTGGGCGGAGGAGGAGGCCAGGGGTGTCAGCTCCTTGTCCTGGCTGACCTGGCCCTCGATCAGCCGGGGAGAGGTGTAAACGCCCCCGCTGGCAATGGCGTTCATCATGGCGCACAGCTGCAACGGGGTGGCGGTCAGCTCTCCCTGTCCAAAGGAGAAATTCGCCAAGGACCGGGCGTTGCTCAGGCTTTGCAGGCTGGGCAGCTCCCCGGCGGCGGTCCACAGACCCCGGCCAAACTCCTGAGCGGTACCAAATTCCAGGTTATCGGCCATGGAAAGGACCTTCTGCCCGCCCAGCACCCTGGCGGCGTTGATGAAATAACAGTTGCAGGACTTTTGAATGGCCTGCTCCAGCGTCAGCTCCCCGTGGGCGGTATTGTCCACACAATGAAATTGCAGCCCCCCCGCGTTGAGAGAGCCCACGCAGGTGAATACCGTGTCCCCCAGGCCCTCCTCCAGCAGAGCGGCGGCTGTCACCAGCTTGAACACTGAGCCGGGAGCGTAGGCGGAAAACCCCCGGTTGACCAGGGAGGAATCGGCGCTTTCCGCCGCCTGGCTCAAGTCCAGAGGGGAAAAGTCCGGCACACTGGCCGCCGCCCGAATCTGACAGTCCGGCACCTCGGTGACCACCACGGCCCCCTTGTCCAGCCTTTGGGCGGCGTCCTCGGCCAGCCGCTGAATGGCGCTGTCCAAAGTGAGAGCCACGCCCCCCGCGGAGTCCGACAAGGTGTTCACCACCTGGCGCTCCTCCCCGGCAATGGCCCGGCCCAAGGCATCCACCCGGTAGGTGACGGAGATCTCTCCCTCGTACTGGGAAAGCAGGTCGTCCATCGCCAGCTCAATGCCCGCCGCGCCCCCGCCCAGGCTGTCCAAATAGCCCACAATATGAGGAGCCAGCTGGTCCTGGCTGTACCGCCGGGGCACCTGGAACACGTCGATCAAGGGGTTGTCCACCGGTCTTTCCAGCGTCAGCTGAAGGGGCCGGCCGTTTTCCAAAGCCACCGCCAGCTGGTCCCGGTATTGTCCCTCTGTGGCTTTCTCCAGCGCGCCGATGGCCTGAATGGTGGGAGCTGCCGCCGCCACATATTCTGTCTCGCCGCCCACCAGAGGCGTCAAATGGCAGTCGTAAATGGTCCCCCGGGACTGGGCAATGTCCAGCCGGTACAGGCTTTGGGCTCTTGCCGCCGCCACATATTCCTCTCCCTGGGACACCCGCATTAGGGACACACACGCTGCTCCCAGCAGCAAAAGCAAGACTCCCAGCACCAGGAAAGCTTTTCTTTTCATCCTTAAAACCAGCCTCCTTCCCTGGCTTCAGTATGGTGGAATAGCCGGCCCTTCATGCGGCAAAAGCGCAAAATTCCAAAAAATCCCGGCCATAAGGTTTCTGCCATTGGGAGACACTGTTTTTATCCATCGCGGAAAACAGGAGGGAGCGCTTTGAGAAGCAAGGGGAAATTCGCCGTCACCGGAGCATTGGCGGGCCTGGCCAACGGACTGTTTGGCTCGGGAGGGGGACTGTTTTTGGTGCCGCTGCTCACGGGCTGGGCCAAGCTGCCCCAGCGGAAGGCCTTCGCCACCTCGGTGGCGGTGATTCTGCCGTTGTCTCTGGTATCGGCGGGGGTGTACTGGCTTCAGGGCGGGCTGGACACTTCCGCCGCCTGGCCTTATCTGCTGGGCGGCGCGGCAGGAGGGCTGCTCTCTGGAAAAATCTTCCAAAGGGTGCCTGTGGTATGGCTGCGCCGGGCCTTTGGACTGCTGCTGCTCTACGGCGGCGTCCGGGCGGCGCTGGCTCTGTGAACTGGCTGCTTGCCGCCGCGGCCGGGGCGGCGGCGGGGGTACTCTCCGGCTTTGGCGTGGGCGGCGGCACGCTGCTTCTCCTGTGGCTGACTCTGGTCCAGGGCATGGACCAATTCCGGGCGGGAGGCATAAACCTGCTGTACTTTGCCAGCTGCGCCCTGCCCGCTCTGTGGGGGCATGTCCGCCGGGGACTGGTGGAGCGCCAGGCGGCGCTGTGGGCCATTCTCACCGGACTGCCCGCCTGTGTGGGAGCGGCCCTGCTTGCCGCCCAGCTGGACGTGACCCTGCTCCGGCGGGTCTTTGGCCTGTTTCTGCTTGCCGTTGGCCTGCGGGAGCTTTTTTCAAAACCGGAAAAGGGCTCTGGCGGGAAAGCCGCGCATAATTTCCCAAAAGGGGCGCACACTACTCCCGAGACCCAATCCGGCGGCAGCGCCGGGAAATCCACACAAAAGGGGTAGTCACAATGAGTATTTTAGACAGGATCGCCCTGGCCCTGGTGGTCATTGGCGGCATTAACTGGGGACTGGTGGGCATCTTCCGCTTTGACCTGGTGGCCTGGATGTTTGGCGGACAGGCAGCGATCGTTTCCCGGATTATCTACACGCTGGTGGGCATTGCCGCCCTCTGGTGCATCACCCTGATCTTCCGGGGCAGGGAAAGCGTTCGGGAGTAGAAAAGGTTCTAAACAGCGAAAGGGCTGCCGCGAAACGCGGCAGCCCCTTTTCACTCTTCAAAGGAAAGCTCGATATTGCCCATATCGGTGGTAACCCGGAGGATGTTGGGGCCGTCCCCCAGCTGATCCTTCAGGGTGGAATTCCCCATGTCCGTGTCCACGGTGATCTGGTAGTCCGCCTGACGGCCGGCCAAGGTGCCCGTCACATTGCCGGAATCGGCGGTAAGGGTGATGTCTGGGCTGGCGAAGGCGTCCAGGTCAATATTGCCCATGTTCACCGTGCAGGAGGCCGCCCCGGAAACCTGGGTGGAGGTCAAATTCACGTTGCCCATGTCGTTGTCCACGGTCAGGGCGGTGAAATCGCTGTCCGCCACCCCCACGCTGCCGGAGCTGGAGGTGATCTGTCCCTCGGTAAAGCGGCCGCTAGCGACGTCCGTGTCCCCCATGTCGTTCTCTAGGAGGAGCGTGCCGCCCTGGCAGTTCTCCAACGTGACCCGGCCCATGGACTGGGTGACGGTCATGCTTTCCGAAGCGGACACGTTGTCCAGGGTCACGCCGCCCATGTCCCCCTGGACGGTCACGCTGGCCGCCTCCAAATCCGACAGGTCCACGTCGCCCATGCTTGTTTCCACAAACACGCTGTCCAGCAGCTTTTCCGGCACCCGGATGGTCACGTCCCAATCCCCATTGGAGGGGAAGTTGAGCAGCTGGTACCAGTTCCAGCCACCCTGGCCCGTGGCGGTGTAGGAATCCTGGGGCATCACCAGCAGCAAACCGTGCTGGACGACAACTTGATACACATTTTTGGCCAAAACAACCTCCACATCCTCTGGGCTGGCGGCACTGGCCCGTTCAATTTTCACATCGCCCATCGAGGCGTGGATCTCGATGGAGTCCACAGCGTCCTCCACCACAAAGGAGGAAACCGCCGCAGACTCGCCGCCCCGGGGATAGGTGAAGGTGTTCAAATTGCAGCCCATACCCACAAACCCGGCGCCGCAGAGCAGTATTCCCGCGCCCAGCAGGATGCACCCCACAATGGCGCTGAGCTTGAAAAACCGCTGTTTCCGTTTCATGCTACGACCCTTCCTTTCTTCGCGAAGCTGCGGCGGATCCACCGCCAGATGGCTCTTCCGGCCTTCACCGTGACCTTGCCGGTGAAGTAGAACCCCAGGGCGCTGAGAACCGCCAGGCCCAGCAGGGCCACGGACATCCCCAGCTGGAACAGCCCCGCGGGCAGGCCGCCGGTGAGCAGGCCCACATCCCAAATCAGGAAGGGGGTGCCTACCACGCCGATCAGAGCGCCGGCCAAAAACGCCAGGGCCATCACTCCCAGCACAAAGGCTGGCAGGAACAGGCAGATATACACGCACAGCAGCACAATGGCCGCCGCCAGCAGCAGGCTGCCCCAAAAGGGGAAACCCAGCACCAACAGGATAATCATCCACACCTTCCGGCCTGTGCCGGTGGAAACAGGCGGCTCCTCCTCCCCCAGAATCTCCCGGGCAATCTGCTCTGGGCTTCCCAGGCTTTCCACGGCCTCCTCCTCGCTTTGGCCGTCCTCCATCCTGTCGTCAATCAGCTCGTCGTAATAGCTGAGGGTGCGGTAGCGCTCTTCCCGGGGCAACCCGTGAAGAGCCGCCGACAGCTCGTTTAAAAACAGTTGCTTTGTCATAAGGTTCCCTCTCTCTCCAAATCCTTTGCCGGACCCTGCTTTTGCGAGTCCGCGATGTACCGGTAGGCCCGCATCACATCCTCCCATTCCACCAGGAAGTCCTGGATGCGCTGCCTGCCCTGGTCTGTCAGGCGATAGTATTTTCGCAGGCGGCTGTTGTGCTCCATGGAATAGGTGGTGACAAAGCCGCCGGCCTCCAGTCGTTTGAGGATGGGATACAGCGTGGACTCGGAGATCTCCACAATGGGGGACACATCCTTGATGATCTGATAGCCGTAGGAGTCCCGCTCTTTCAGGGCCACCAGCACGCACACATCCAAAATCCCCTTTTTCAACTGAGCATCCATCTTTTCTCTCCTTTCCTCTGTGATCACTTATACTATACATCACATAGTATAATGTGTCAACAGGTATTTCTTACAAAATTCTTACTACTTCTGAAAACAAAAAAGGGCCGCCGCTTCTTGGGCGGCAGCCCTTTCGTTCTCTTTTGTAAAATGCTTCACAGCACGTCCAGTTGGAGCTGGTCCTGCCCCACAGACAGGCTGACGCCGGAAACAGCGCCTTCTCCCCGCTCTACCAGCACCATGGCCAGTTTGTCCTCCACCATGCGGCGGATGTTGTTTCGCAGGTCTCTGGCCCCGCTCTGGCCGTGGATGGACCTCTCCGCCAGGAAGGAGCAGGCCTCCTGGGTGTAGGAAAGGGCAATGCCCTTCTCCTTCAGGACGCCCACATACTCGTCCAGCATCAGAGCGGCGATCTTCTTGTAGTCCTCCACATCCAGGGGACGGAACACAATCACCTCGTCGATGCGGGCCAAAAACTCCGGCCGGAGGAAATCCCCCAGGGCCTTCATCACCTTTTCCCGGTTCATGTCCGCGGCTGTTTTGGCAAAGCCCAGGGCGCTTTCCTTCCGTTCGCTGCCCGCGTTGGAGGTCATGACAATCACGGTGTTCTCAAAGTTCACCGTGCGGCCGTGGGCGTCGGTAATGCGGCCTTCGTCCAGGATTTGCAGCAGGATGTTCAGCACGTCCGGGTGGGCCTTCTCAATCTCGTCGAACAGCAGCACCGAGTAGGGCCGGCGGCGGACCTTCTCCGTCAGCTGGCCGGCCTCGTCATAGCCCACATAGCCTGGCGGGGAGCCGATAATCTTGGACACCGAGTGCTTTTCCATAAACTCGCTCATATCCAGGCGGATCAGAGTTTCTGGGGTATCGAACAGCTCCTGGGACAGCACCCGCACCAGCTCGGTTTTCCCCGTGCCGGTGGGACCCACAAAGATAAAAGAGGCAGGATGCCGCCGGGGGCTGATCTGCACCCGGCTGCGGCGGATAGCCGCGGAAATGGCGGACACGGCCTCGTCCTGGCCGATGATGCGGCGCTTCAGCACCTCCTCCAGATTGGCCAGCTTTTTCAGCTCGTTCTCCTGCACCCGAGAGGCGGGGATGCCGGTCCACAGCTCGATGACCTTGGCCACGTCCTGCTCCTCCACCTGGGCGAACACTCCCTCGCCCCGAAGCTTATCCAGGCTCTCCTCCAGGGTGGCAATGCGGTAGTGGGTCTTGGCCAGCTCCTCGTAGTCCACCTGGCCGCCATCGGCGGGAGCCTGCAGGTCCTGTTCCCGGTTTCGCTCCCGGGTGAGGGCCAGCTCCTTCTCGTCGTATTCCTCCAAGCGCTTGTTCCGCAGGGCGGCGCAGGCACAAGCCTCGTCCAGCAGGTCAATGGCCTTGTCGGGCAGATACCGGTCGTTGATGTACCGCTCCGCCAGCACCACCATCCGGCGGCAGATCTCTGGGGAAACCCGCACCCGGTGGTACTCCTCATAATAGCTCTTAATGCCCAGGAGGATCTCCACCGCGTCCCCGATGGAAGGCTCTGCCACCGTCACCGGCTGGAACCGGCGCTCCAGGGCCGCGTCCTTTTCGATGTACTTCCGGTACTCGTTGAAGGTGGTGGCGCCGATCACCTGAATCTCCCCTCGGGAGAGGGCGGGCTTTAAGATGTTGGCGGCGTTCATGCTGCCCTCGGCGTCGCCGGTTCCCACCAGATTGTGGACCTCGTCGATGAAGAGGATGACATTTCCGTCGGCCTTCACCTCGTCCACCAGGCCCTTAATCCGGCTCTCAAACTGACCCCGGAATTGGGTACCCGCCACCAAAGCTGTCAAATCCAGCAGCTGGATTTCCTTATCCCGCAGCTTGGCAGGCACATTGCCCTGGGCAATCCGCAGGGCCAGGCCCTCGGCCACGGCGGTTTTGCCCACGCCCGGCTCGCCGATGAGGCAGGGATTGTTCTTGGTCCGGCGGGAGAGGATCTGCACCACCCGCTGGATCTCCTTTTCCCGGCCAACAATATTGTCCAGCTGGCCGTTCCGGGCCTTGGCGGTCAGGTCGGTGCAGAAATTCTGGATGTGCTTGCGCTTTTTCTTGTGGAAGCTCTCTTTTTTCTGCTGGACCCCGGCGCCCCCAAAGCCGCCGTTCTCTCCAGGGCGGCCTCCCAGCATCTGGTCCACCGGCAGGGTGGCCGCGCCGCCGGGGGTGAACAGGTCGTCGGCGCCGCCGTCATCGTCGTCCAAATTCATCAGCTGGGTCATCTGGGCGGTGGCCGCTTCCAGCTCCTCGTCGGTGATGCCCATTTTTTCCATAATATCGTTTACCGGCTTGATCCCCAGCTCCTTGGCGCAAACCAAGCAAAGCCCCTGGGGGTCCTGGCCGTTTATCCCGTTGGAGACAAAGACCACCGCCGGGCGTTTTTTGCATCGTGTACACAGTAACATGGCTCGTTCGTCCTTTCTTGGCGTAAAAGCCCAGTTCGCTTTATTGTATCGGGAAATCATTTCGGGAATGTGAAGAAGCCGTAAAAAAAGCGGAAACTCCCACAGGCCCTGGAGTTTCCGCGGCGGTATCAAGAATCCTTCCGGCGCTCCCGCACGGTTTTCGCCCGGATTTCGTCGGAAAGGGAAAGCTCGTATTTCTCGTCGTCAGACCGAAGAATCTTCAGGAAGATTTGGAAGTAGCGCACGGCGGAGTAGATCATCATGGCGGCTGTCAAAATCAGCGGCACATAGGAGATCACCTGGAAGGCCAGGCCCTCCACATGGAGGAAGCCGTCCATCACCACAATCAGCGCCACCGAAACGTAAAACATCACCGTGGCCACCTTGCCGTACCACTGGGCGGCGCAGGGCCGCTTTTTCTTTTTCAGCAGGCCAATGGCGCAGCAGAGCATCACCAGCTCCTTAAGGATAAACACCAGCAGCACCGGGCCGATTACCGGGAATTTCATTGCCAGGCAGAGAGCCACCACGCCCTGGGTCAGCTTGTCCGCCAGAGGGTCCAGCATTTTTCCCAGCTCAGTCACCTGGTTCAGCCGGCGTGCAATAAAGCCGTCCACACAGTCGGAAAGGCCGGAAAGCACCAGCAGAACCACCGCCGCAGCCAGCTGGTCCCGCATGAAAAACCAGGCGAAAAACGGAATAATCAGGATACGCAGCACCGAAAGGGCGTTGGGTACCGTCAGGTTTTGGTTGATGGGCTTTTTGGGCTGGGACATGGTCGCTCTTTCCTCTCTCACAAATCTCGTTGTTTTTCGGTCCCTTTGATTGTAGCGGGCATTTCCCACAAATCTCTCTACAACGCCGCAGCGCGCCCCGGATTATTGGAACATCACGCCCAGGGGGTTCCAGTTGACCACCCAGCCCGCCACGGTGGACTGGCGCAGGGCGGTTTCAATCTGGGCCTGAGTGTCCGCGGACAGCATGGGAGTAAACACCTGGACAGCCGCCAGGCAGATCCATATGGAAACCACCGCCAGCAGCAGCCCAAACACCCCTCCCAACAGGGCGTTGACGCCATTCAGCAGGGGAAGCTGGAAGGCCGCGGACAGCAGGTTGGCCGCCAGCCGGACCACAATCATAAACAGGCAAAACAGCACAATCACCGCCAGGACCTTTAAAAAGCCCACAAAAACCGGTGAAAGGGCGGAAACAATCAAATCGGCGGCCTGGCCGGTCTGGCCGGCCATGGCTTCGGTGACGCTGGCAGCGGTGATTCCCGCCGCCTCCAAGGCCCGCAGCAGAAACTCCGGAAGGGAGGCAAACACCTGCTGCACAGCGGTGAAGGTATCCCCGTTTCCCAGGCTTGCCAGAGAGTCTCCAACGCGCTCTGCCAGGGCGGAACGGAAAAAGGTGTCAAACACCCACTGGGCGGCCACGCCTCCCAGCAGGGCGGCAAAGCAGGCGGCAATGGCGGTCCCCAAAAAATGAGCCGCGGAGCGGATAAAGCCCCGGCGGGCGCCAATGGCCACAAACAAAACGCAAACGCCTACAAGCACCAGATCCCACACAATTCCCACGGGCAGCCGCCCCCTTCCGCCAAATTTACGCTACCTGATAAATATAACACAAACCCGGCGTTTTCACAAGCCCCATCCCCCTTACGGAAATCTTAATCCCATGGTTTTTCTTGCAAAACGCCCCGCCAGGCCCTATAATCAGGATGTCCCGTTCTAAAATTTTCACACATTCACCAGAAAGGTCTTGATTTCATGGCTGTATACGCCGCTGTCTTTTCCCCCACAGGCACCTCCCGGCGGGGGGCCTGGGCCATGGCCTCCGCCTTGGGAGAGGCCACCCTTTTGGACGCCACCTGCGCCCCTGCCCCGGAAACCCTGTTTTCCCCCCAGGACGTGGTGGTGTTTGGCGCGCCGGTTTACGGGGGCCGGGTGTTTCAGGGCGCCCTGAAGCGCTTTTCCACCCTGCGGGGTCAAAACACCCCCTGCCTTGTCACCGTCACCTATGGCAACCGGGACTTTGACGACGCCCTGCTGGAGCTTTCGGACTTCTGCCGGAGCCAGGGATTTGTCCCCTTTGCCGGGGCCGCCCTGGTGGGGGAGCACACTTACGGCTCCATTCAGAAGGGCCGTCCCCATCAGGAGGACTTGAACCAGGACGCCTCCTTTGCCCTGGAGGCCTGGGACGACTTCCAGGCAGGCTGGCAGGACTTTACCCCGCCGGGAAACCGCCCCTACAAGGAAGGGGGACAGGGCGGCAGCTTTATTCCCTCCACCACAGAGGCCTGCACCCGCTGCGGCCTGTGTGTCCGGCAATGTCCCATGCAGGCCATTGGGGAGGACTGCGCCGCCATTGACCCGGCCAAGTGCATCTCCTGCTTCCGGTGCGTGAAGTTCTGCCCGGCAAAGGCCAAGGGCGTGTTCACCCCAGAATACGAAAGCTTTGCCGCGGCCTTCTCCGAAAAGCTGAAGGAGCCAAAGGAAAACCAATACTTTTTGGCCAGAGATTGACACCCCGCCAGCGTTCCCTTATACTTAGAAAAAAGGCGTCCCGCCTGGAAGGAGTCCCGCCCATGAAGCTGACTGTTGAGAAAGTGACCGGCAAAAACGCCAGGGCTGTTAAAAGCATCTACCTGGAGGCTTTCCCCAAGGAGGAGCGCATGCCTTTTTGGACCATGCGCCTGCTGGACAAACTGCCGGCCACCCAGCTGCTGGCCTTTTACGACGGGGCGGTCCTGTGCGGGTTCGCCTATCTGGGTGTGGAGGGCGACGTGGTCTTTCTCATGTTTCTCGCGGTGGACCAGACGCTGCGCTCCCGGGGATACGGCAGCGCCATTCTTCAGGCACTCCGGGAACGGTATCCCCGCCACAGGCATGTGGTCTCCATTGAGCTGTGCAGCCAAAACGCCCCCAACAGAGACCAGCGGCTGCGCCGGAAAGCCTTTTATCTGAACAACGGCTATGAGGAAACCGGCTGGCAGATTACCTTGTCAAAGGTTCCCCAGGAGGTGCTTGCTGCCAACGGGGAATTTGACCCCCAGGAGCTGCAGCGCTTTTTCCAGAAATACAGCAACCAAACGATGAACCCCTCCCTGGAGCCTCTCCCCTAACGATATTCCTTGACAGCGCAAAAGAGACTGCCCAAAAGGCAGCCTCTTTTCTTTTTCGCTCTCTCACAGCTGCAGGCGGCGGATTTCGCTGACACCCAGCACATAGGCGCCGCTTTCGCTGAACAGGGCAATGCTTTTGGCGTCGTTCCCGGCGTCCTGGCGGGCCAGCTCCTGGCCAGTGGAGGCGTCGTACACCACCAGCTGCTGGCCAGCCAAAGCTCCCACAGAGCCGCCGTACACGGACAGGGACACAATGCGCTGCTCCGCCTGGATTTCCAGGGGGTCCTCCTGGCCCCGGAACACCAGCAGCGTGGAGGCCCCCGCGTGCTCATAGGCGGAGACGGACAGATAGCACTGTCCCCCCGCGAACTGAAAGGCCGTGGGCGTGCGGCCCTGATAGCTGTACTCCGAGAAGGAAAGCTCTCCCGATCTGGCCCGCAGCAGAGAGGCGTCTCCCACTGCGTAGAGCACGCCGTTGTCTCCCCAGCCGGCTCCCAGCAGCAGGTTGTCCTGGCTTTCGTATTCCGCGGCGGGGGTGGTGCTGTTCAGGTCGAACACCGTCACCTTGGAGATCAGCTGGCCCCCCTGGCTGCGGGCTGTACACACCATGGCCCAGGTGCCGTCCCCGTTCAGGGCCAGGGCGGTGATGTAATCCTGGGCAAAGCTGTAAGTGAACTGCACCTCGCCGGTGGCCAGGTACACCGTCAGGTCCGAGGCGCCGTTAACGCCCCGGGTGGCCAGGGCGAACCTGCCGTTGGAGGCAATGGCCCCTGTCAAAATGTCCTGCTCCGTGGAGGCCTCCAGCCGCAGCTGTGTGCCGGAAACCACCATATAGCCGGTGCTGTTCTGGTTGTACAGCAGATAGCTGTCCGAGGCGGACTTGAGAATGGGCTGGCTCAGGCTGTGGCGCTGGGAGAGCAGCTCCTGCCCGGAAGGCCCCAGAATGGTCAGGGAGGTGTCGCTGAGAGCCACGGCGTTGCCGCTTACCGAGAGGAAATTCCCCTCGCTGACAGTGGAGCCGGTGATGGCCGCGGGATAGCCGTCCCCTTCCCCATCGCCGGTGACCTGAACCTGCAGCCAGCTCCAAATGCTTTCGGGAGTCAGGTTGTCCCGGTTCACCCAAAGGGCCAGGCCCACAATCAGCACCAGAAGCACCAGCACTACCCGGTAAAAGGCCTTTGGCACCTGCCGGGCCTGTTTCTTTTTTTCCTCGCCGTCATACTCGATGCTGGCCTGAACGCCTTCCTCCTCTGGAGCTTCCTGGTCTGGCGCCTGGTCCGTTTCCGGCTCCTGGGGAGGCGCCTCCCTCTGGGACAAGTGGTCCTTCAGCTGGATAATCTTCCGGTCTCCCCGGCGCTCGCTGTGCTTTGCCATGGCTGCACTTCCTTTCCTGGGCCGCGGCCCTTATTTCAATAAAACACCCGGTTGAGATACAGCCCGCAGGCCGGAGCCGTAGGCCCGGCGGCCTTTCGGTCCTTGGCCCGCAAAATGCCGGGAATGTCCTCTGGGGCAAGCTTTCCCTGCTGCACCCGCAGCAGGGTTCCCACCATAATCCGCACCATGTTGTACAAAAACCCGTCCGCCGCCACGGTGAACAGAACCATGTCTCCCTGGCGGGTGACCTGGGCCTTGGTGACGGTGCGGGTCAGATCTCCCTTCTCCCGCCGGTCCAGGGTGCAGAAGGAGGAAAAATCGTGCCGGCCCACATAGTGCGCCGCCGCCCGGTTTAACAGGTCCTGGTCCAAGGGATACCAATAGTGCAGCGCCCGGTCCTTTAAAAAGGGGTCCCGCACCGGGTGGTTCCAGATTTGATAGACGTACTCCTTGCCCTTGCAGGAGTAGCGGGCGTGAAAGTCCAGGGACACCTGCTCCACGGAGCGCGCCGCCACATCCTGGGGCAGATAGTGGTTTAAGGCCGCCAGCAGCCGCTCTGGAGCGATGGGGCTTTGGGTTTTCAGGCTGACGCAGAACTCCCGGGCGTGAACGCCAGTGTCCGTGCGGGAGCAGGCCTTGATGTCCTCGGAGCAGCCGGTGATCTTTTCCAGGGCCTCTTGAAACACCTGCTGCACGGTCAGGGCGTTTTCCTGAATCTGCCATCCGTGATAGGCGGCGCCGTCGTAGGCCAGGCGAATGAGAAGATTTCGCTCCATAGCCTTACCCTCCCCGGCCCACGGCGGGTATCAGCACGTTCAGGGCCACAAAGACCGCCAGAGTCACAGCGCTGGCCAAAAGCACCGTCCAGTCGCCGCCGCCAAAGTGGAGCTGCTTCATCTTGGTGCGGCCTTCGCCCCCGTGATAGCAGCGGCTCTCCATGGCGGTGGCCAGGTCGAAGGCCCGGCGGAAGGCCGACACAAACAGGGGAATCAGCACAGGCACCAGCGCCCGGATCCGCTGGGTGATGCCGCCGCTTTCCATGTCCGCGCCCCGGGCCTTTTGGGCGGACATAATCTTGTCCGTCTCCTCCAGCAGAGTGGGGACAAACCGCAGGGCGATGGTCATCATCATGGCGAACTCGTGAACCGGCACCCGCAGCTTGGAGAGGGGCTTGAGCAGCCGCTCGATGGCGTCGGTCAGCTGGGTGGGAGAGGTGGTGAAGGTCAGCACCGAGCTGGCCAGAATCAGGGCCGCGATCCGCACAGAGACAAAGATGGCGTTGAAGATGCCGTTTAAGGTGATCTTCAGCAGGCCGAACTGCCACAGGGGATCGCCGGTGCCGTAAAAGATATTCAAAATGCCGGTGAAAGCCACCAGAAACAGAATGGGCTTCAGGCTTTTTAAGTACAGCCTCAGAGGGATGCGGGACAAGCCCATCCCCAGGCCGATGTAGGCCACTGCCAAAGCCAGGGACGCGAAATTCCCCGCCGCGAACAGCAGCACGATGGCGTAGATCACCAGGCAGATCTTCATCCGGGGATCGGCCCGGTGCAGGGGGGACTTGGCCGGGAAATACTGGCCCAGGGTGATGTCGGAGATCATCGCAGCTCCTCCTTCCGCTTGAAAATGGGGATCAGCTGGTGCAGGGCGTCATCCACCGTAAGGGTGGAGGGATCCACCGGCAGACCCATCTTCTCCAGCTCCTGCATGATCTTGGTGATCTGGGGAACCCGCAGGCCCATTTCCTCCAGCTGGGGGCCTTTGGCAAACACCGCCTTGGTCTCGTCCAGCATGGCGGCCTTCCCCCGGTTCATCACCAAAACGCGGTCGGCGGTGCGGCCGATGTCCTCCATGCTGTGGGACACCAGCAGCACCGTGTTGCCCCGAGTTTTGTGGTACTGGCTGATCTGGGCCAGCAGCACGTCCCGGCCCCGGGGGTCCAGGCCGGCGGTAGGCTCGTCCAGAATCAGCACGTCCGGGTCCATGGCAATGACCCCGGCAATGGCCGCCCGGCGCTTTTCCCCGCCGGAAAGCTCAAAGGGGGACTTGCCCAGCAGGTCCTCCTTCAGCCCGGTAAAGCGGGCCGCCTCTCTGGCCCGGGCCTCCGCCTCCTGGTCAGAAAGGCCCATGTTTTTGGGGCCGAACATGATGTCCTTGAGCACCGTCTCCTCAAAGAGCTGGTACTCGGGATATTGAAACACCATGCCCACCCGGAAGCGCACGCTCCGGATCTTTTTCGGCTCGGCCCAGATGTCCGTTCCATCCAGCAGCACTTGGCCGGAGGTGGGCCGCAGCAGGCCGTTAAGAGTTTGGATCAGGGTGGACTTGCCGCTGCCCGTGTGGCCGATCACCCCCAGAAACTCTCCCTTCTCCACCTGGATGGACACGCCCTCGATGGCGGTTTTTTCAAAGGGGGTTCCCGGGCTGTAACGGTAGGCCAGGTCCTTTGTCTCAAGAATCGCCAAAATACACCGTTCTCCTTTCCAGCGGATTTAATGGGACTCCAGCCGCAAATAGCGGCGGAACATGGCAGCGCACTCCTCCACGCCCAGGGGAATGCCAGGCAACTTGATGCCCGCGGCCCGAAGCCGGTAGGCAAACTCTGTGGCCTGAGGCACGTCCAGGTCGTGGCGCTTTAGGAATTCCACGTCGGAAAACACCTGCCGGGGCCCGCCGTCCCGGAGGATGCTGCCCTCGTCCATCACCACCACCCGGCCGGCCCGCACCGCCTCGTCCATATAGTGGGTAATCAGCACAATGGTGATGCCCTTTTCCCGGTTCAGCCGCTGGATGGTCTCCATCACCTCAGCGCGGCCCCGGGGGTCCAGCATGGCGGTTGGCTCGTCCAGGACAATGCACTTGGTCTCCATGGCGATAATCCCCGCGATGGCCACCCGCTGCTTCTGCCCGCCGGACAGCTTGTGGGGGGCATGCTCCCGGTACTCGTACATGTCCACGGCCTTCAGGGCCTCGTCCACCCGCCGGCGGATCTCCTGGGGCGGCACGCCCAGATTTTCCGGACCAAAGGCCACGTCCTCCTCCACCACGCCGGCCACCAGCTGGTTGTCCGGATTTTGAAGCACCAGCCCCACCTGCCGCCGGACGTCCAGCTGGGTTTCCTCCACGCTGGTGTCGATGCCCCCTATCAGGACCTTTCCAGAGGTGGGAACCAGCATGCCGTTAAAGAGCTTTGCCATGGTGGACTTGCCGCAGCCGTTGTGTCCCAGCAGGGCCACAAACTCCCCCTCCTCAATGGACAGGTCCACGCCGTGGAGCACCTCCTTGGCGTCCAAGGATTCTGTGTCATAGGAAAAGCGCACCTGTTGGGTTTCGATAAAGGGCATGGGTTTTACCTCACAATCATGGGATACAGAGCGGCAAAAGCCGCCTGCCTGTCCGCTCTTTTTTTACACTTCAAATATGGCGGTGCTGCCGCAGGGCAGCACCAGGCCCGTGCTGGTCACCGGCAGGCCGATCTCGCCGGAGCTGACCCGGCCGCCAAACCGCTTTTGCAGCTGCACCCCCAGCAGATACTCCATCACCGAGGGGGACAGCCCGGTGGTGTAGGAGTTGAGAATGAAAAACAGGGGCCTTTCGCTGAGGATGGGCACGCACTGTTCGATCAGGCTCCAGAGCTGGTCCTCCAGCTTCCACACCTCTCCCCCAGGCCCCCGGCCGTAAGAGGGAGGGTCCATGATGATCCCGTCGTAGGTGCGGCCCCGGCGCTGCTCCCGCTGAACAAACTTCAGGCAGTCGTCCACCAACCAGCGCACCGGCCGGTCCGCCAGAGAGCTGGCCTGGGCGTTTTCCTTGGCCCACTGGACCATCCCCTTGCTGGCGTCCACATGGGTGACCACGGCCCCGGCCCGCATACAGGCCAGCGTTGCCGCCCCCGTGTAGCCAAACAGGTTTAAAACCCTCACCGGGTCCTCTGGGGGGCGGCCCGCCTTCTGGATTTTCTCCATGGCAAACTGCCAATTCACCGCCTGCTCGGGGAAAATTCCCGTGTGCTTAAAGCCCATGGGCTTTAGGCGGAAGGTCAGCCCCTGCCAGTGGATTTTCCACACCGGGGGTACCTTTTTGTAATCAATCCACCGGCCGCCTCCGGTGCTGGACCGCTGATACCGGGCGTGGGCCTGGCCCCAGCGGGGGTCCTTGCGCTCTCCCCGCCAGATAATCTGGGGGTCCGGGCGGATGAGGAGAATGTCTCCCCACCGCTCCAGCCGCTCTCCGTCCGAGGTGTCGATCAGCTCATAGTCCTTCCACTGTGCCGCGCGCATAGCCTTCCGCCTTTCTCACTTGTATCAGATTCAGATTTTCCTGTCCCACTCAAGCTTCTCCCCCGTCCAGGGTCAGCTGGCCGTCGTCTCTCAGGCGGCCTGGTACGGGATAGCCCAGGTGCAGATAAGCCGCGGCTGTGGCGCAGCGGCCCCGGGGCGTGCGGGTGAGAAAGCCAATCTGCATCAGATACGGCTCGTTGACATCCTCAATGGTGACGGCCTCTTCTCCAATGACAGCCGCCAGGGTTTCCAGGCCCACCGGCCCGCCGCCGTAATTTTCAATGATGGCCCGAAGCATGTTCCGGTCGCTGGCGTCCAGGCCCAGCTCGTCAATCTCCATCCGGTCCAGGGCGATTTTGGCGGTGTTCAGGGTGATGACTCCGCCGCTCATCACCTCGGCAAAATCCCGCACCCGCTTTAACAGCCGGTTGGCAATCCGGGGAGTACCTCGGGAACGAGAGGCGATTTCTATGGCGGCATCGGCCTCAATCTGGGCGTGAAGAATCCCCGCGCTGCGCATCACAATCCTGCCCAGCTCCCGGGGGGAATACAGCTCCAGCCGCAGCACCACGCCAAAGCGGTCCCGCAGAGGGGCGGAAAGCTGCCCTGCCCGGGTGGTGGCTCCCACCAGGGTAAACCGGGGCAGGGGCAAATGATAGGAAGCCGCCATCTGCCCCTTGCCGGTGATGATGTCCAGGGCAAAGTCCTCCATGGCCGGGTAGAGGATCTCCTCCACGGTGCGGGGCAGACGGTGGACCTCGTCGATGAACAGCACGTCTCCGGGGTTTAGGTTGGTCAGCAGAGCCGCCAGGTCCCCGGGCTTTTCAATGGCCGGGCCGCTGGTAATCCGCAGATTCACCCCCAGCTCCCCTGCCACAATGCCCGCCAGGGTGGTTTTGCCCAGGCCGGGAGGGCCGTAGAGCAGCACATGGTCCAGAGATTCCTTCCGGCTTTTGGCGGCCTCGATATAAATCTTTAAATTCTCCTTGACCTTGTCCTGGCCGATATACTCCTCAAAGGTTCGGGGGCGCAGAGGGTTTTCCACCGCCTGGTCCTCCGGGGTATAGCCCGGCTCCACCATGCGGTTTTCATAGTCCCAGCCGCCTTCCAGATCCATCTCCCCGCCATAGGGTTCCACTGGCATAAGGGTGCCTCCTTTCGTCTTGCCTCGCGATTATCCTTTGCCGCTGCCAAAGCCTCTGAGAGCCTGGCGGATCAGCTCCTCTGGGGGCAGGGAGCTGTCCAGCCGTCCCACGGCGGCGGCGGCTTCGCTGGCAGAATAGCCCAAAGCCACCAGAGCGCTTACCGCCTGAGAGGCGTTTCCCGACGCGGAGGGGCCTCCCGGCTCTGTTCCACTCTCCAAGGGAACCGCGCCGGACAGGTCCCGCACCTTGTCCTTCAGCTCCAGCACAATGCGCTGGGCCAGCTTCTGTCCCACACCGCTGGCCTTGGTAAAGCGCTTGGCGTCCCCGGCGGCGGCGGCCAGGGCCACGTCCTCCGGCGTCAGCTGAGACAGGATGGCCAGCCCCACCTTGGGTCCCACGCCGCTGATGGCCGTCAGCAGCCGAAAGCAGGAAAGCTCCCCCTTGGTGGCAAAGCCGAACAGGTCCAGGGCGTCCTCCCGAACATTCAGATAGGTGTATAAGGTGGTCTTTTCCGAAAGCTTCGGCAGGCTTCGCAGGGTGTTCATGGAGGTCATGCACCGGAAGGCCACGCCCCCCACATCCACCACCGCCGCTCCCGGCTCGGTGTGGACCAAGGTTCCTGTAACGCTGTAAATCATGGTGTGTCCTTTCTCCATCCAAAGCGGGGAAGCCTTGGCGTGTTTCGTGGTTTGTTCAAACAAGCGGCGCTGTGCTGGGGGCCAGCTTGGGACTACTTGAGATAAGAAAGTGAACGAATCATCGAAAAATCCAGGTTTTATGCGGGTTCTATGATTTGTACACATGTACAAATCACAACTCTGTTTTTCCAGCTCTGAAAGTGATTCGTGCACCTGCACAAGTCATAAAAATGGCTTGTTTCCTGGGTTTTTGGGGTGATTCGTGCATTTCCCTCTCTCAAGCCCTGGGGCAACGGCTTTTGTGCTGTCCCAAGAGGGGGACGTCCGTTCCCCCTTTTTTGTGTATGGGAAGGCAGGACCTACGGTCCTTGCAACCCCCTTAGGGTCACGAGACGCTGTCTCGCGCTCTGCAAGCCTTTTGAAAAAGGCTTGAGCGAAAACTTTACTTGTCTCCACCGAACTCAAGCGCGGGCCGCTTGCCAGCCGCCCCCCGCAAACCCCGGCGCCTTTAAGCGCCGGTCTCGGCTGCCGCCTCGGGTGCTGTCTGCCAGTGGCAGACGCCCAGCACCGACCGAAGTGGCAACGTAGACCGGTCCTGAACGGTCCCCACCGGGGACCAGGACCGCGTCTTGAGAGCCCAGGCACTGGGCGCGGACGTGCGCTGACTGTCAGCACAGGCGCGGCCGTAGCCGCCGCCCCATAGCGCGAAGTGTCCAGTCCGGCCACGGACTAGATGGCTTGGTCGGGTTTGCGGTCCCGTTCCAGCAGCACCCGCCGCAGAGGACTGCCCGCCGCCTGACCGTGACAGATGGCCAGGGCCAAGGCGTCGGCGGTGTCGTCGGGCTTGGGAACCCGTTGCAGATGCAGCAGCCGCCGGGTCATCTCCTGAACCTGGGGCTTCAGGGCCTTGCCATAGCCTGTCACAGCCTGCTTCACCTGCATGGGCGTGTACTCAAACAGGGGCACCCCGTGCTGGGCCAGGGCCAGCAGGATTACCCCCCTGGCCTCCGCCACGCCGATGCCCGTGGTCTTGTTATTGCTAAAATACAGCTTTTCCACGGCGGCGGCTTCGGGCTTCAGCCGGGCCAGAATCTCCCCCATGCCCTGGTAAATCTCCTCCAGGCGGCTGCCAAAGTCCGCCCCCGCCGGGGTGGTGATGGCGCCGTACTCCACGGGGCGGAAGCGGCCTCCCGCCGCCTCGATCACGCCGTAGCCCACAATGGCATAGCCGGGATCAATTCCCAAAATCCGCACCAGGGTTGCCTCCTTGTCCGCATATTCGTTTCATTATAGCATAAAGCCATGCGGGGTTCAACTCCCGGAAAGCTCCAGCTGGCCGCCCACGCTTTCCCCAGCCTCGGGCAAGGCGCCCAGAGCGGGCAGGTTCTTCTTGTAGCGGTTGGGGTTTTGCAGCATGCCCTCCTCATAAAGCCTGACGCTCATCAGGCGCTGGCCTTTTTTCAGGTTCATGGCCTGAACCCCCTGGGTGTTCTTGGTGGTCTTGGGGGCGATCAGCCCGGTGTGGAATAGCAGCATCCGCCCCGAGGAGGCCGTCAGCAGCACCTCCCGGTCCTCCTTCAGATACAGCGCCGCCGCCAGAGGGGATTTGTCGCTGTAAGCGTTTAACAGCTTTTTCCGGTTCTGCTTGGTCTGATAGGCGCTCATCTCCACCTTAGCCGCCTTGCCGTTTTCAAAAAAGAACAGCATAAACCCGTCGTACTGGTGGGTAACAGCCATGTACACCGCGCTCTCCCCCTCGTCCATTTGGGCCTTGGCGGGAATGTATTCCCCCAGGACGCTTGCCTTGGTGTCGGCAAAGTCCGCGGCCTTCAGCTTGTAGACCTGGCTCCTGTCGGAGAAGAACAGCAGCTCGGCGGTGTTTTGGTCCTCCACCTGCTGGGCAATCTGGTCCCCCTCCTTCAGCTTCTGCTCCCCGCTCATCCGCAGGGACTGGGGGGTGATCTTCTTAAAGTAGCCCTCCTTGGTGAAGAACAGCTGCACCGGGTAATCCGGCACCTCCTCCACAATTTCCGCCTCCTCCACCTCGTCGGCGTAGAGGATCATGGAACGCCGGGGCTGGCCGTATTTCTGGGCCACAGCCTCCAGCTCCTTCACGATGATGCCCTGTACCTTGGCCTTGGAGCTGAGCACGCTCTCCAGCCCGGCAATGTCCCGCTCCAGCTCCTCAATCTCCTGGGTGCGCTTGAGGATATACTCCCGGTTCAGGTGGCGCAGGCGGATCTCCGCCACATACTCGGCCTGCACCTGGTCGATGCCAAAGCCGATCATCAGGTTGGGAACCACCTCGGCCTCCTCCTCCGTCTCCCGGACGATGCGGATGGCCTTGTCAATGTCCAATAGAATCAGCTCCAGGCCCTTCAGCAAATGGAGCTTTTCTTTTTTCCTTTGCAGGTCAAAATAGGTGCGGCGGCGGACGCACTCCACCCGGAAGGCGGTCCACTCCTCCAAAAGCTCCCGCACCCCCAGCACCCGGGGCGTCCCCGCGATGAGCACGTTGAAGTTGCAGGCAAAGCTGTCCTCCAGGGGGGTCAGCTTGAAGAGCTTCTGCATCAGCTTGTCCGGGTCCACGCCCCGCTTCAGGTCGATGGTAATCTTCAGCCCTGCCAAGCCCGTCTCGTCCCGGATGTCGGAGATCTCCTTCAGCTTGCCCTGCTTTACCAGGTCGATAACGCGCTCCACAATGGCCTCGATGTTGGTGGTGGGGGGGATCTGGGTCACGTCCACGCACCCGGCGGCCTTGTCATAGGTCCACCGCGCCCGTACCCGAAAGCTGCCCCGGCCCGTTTTATAGATCTGCTCCATCTGCTTCCGGTCAAAGATAATCAGCCCGCCGCCGGGAAAGTCCGGGGCCTGCATGGTCTCGAACAGGTCGGCCGCCGGGTCCCGGATCAGGGCAATGGTGGTGCGGCAGACCTCCGCCAGATTGAAGGGGCAGATATTGCTGGCCATGCCCACGGCAATGCCCGTGTTGGCGTTGACCAGCACGCTGGGAAAGGTGGTGGGCAGCAGAACAGGCTCTTTCATGGTGTTGTCATAGTTGTCCACCATGTCCACCGTGTCCCTGTCAATGTCCTGGAACAGCTCCCGGCAAATGGGATCCAGGCGGGCCTCGGTGTACCGGGGAGCGGCCCAGGCCATATCCCGGGAATAGGCCTTGCCAAAGTTGCCCTTGGAGTCCACATAGGGGTGGAGCAGGGCCTCGTAGCCCCGGGAAAGCCGCACCATCGTGTCGTAAATGGCGGCGTCGCCGTGGGGGTTCAGCTTCATGGTCTGGCCCACAATGTTAGCGCTCTTGGTTCGGGGAGAGCTTAAAAGCCCCATTTTATACATGGTGTAGAGCAGCTTTCGGTGAGAGGGCTTAAAGCCGTCGATCTCCGGGATGGCCCGGGAGAGGATCACGCTCATGGCGTAGGGCATAAAATTTTTCCGCAGGGTCTCGCTGATGTCCTGGCGGACAATCTCCCCCGCCCCGGCGATAAAGCCCTGCATTTTGGGGGCGGCCATTCCGGCCGGCTGCTGTTTTTTTCTAGGCATGTGTGCTCCTCCCTTCCATCAGGATACGTCCAGGTCATCCAGGTACTCGCTGCCGTGCTCCACAATGAAGTCCTTCCGGCCGGTCAGGTTGTCTCCCAGCAGCACGTCAAACATCTGGGCCGCCTGCTGGGCGTCTCCGGGCATCACCTGGATCAGCCGCCGGGTCTTGGGGTTCATGGTGGTCAGGTTCATCATGTCGGGGTCGTTTTCGCCCAGGCCCTTGCTGCGCTGGATGGTGTATTTCTGGCCCTCCAGCTCCTTGAGAAACTGGTCCTTCTCCCGCTCGTTATAGGCAAAATAGGTCTTGTCCTTAGAGGTGATCTCGTACAGAGGAGACTCGGCGATGAACACCTTGTCATGCTCAATCAGGTCCGGGGTCAGGCGGTAGAGCATGGTCAGCAGGATGGTGCGGATGTGGAACCCGTCCACGTCGGCGTCGGTGCAGAGAATGATCTTGCTCCACCGCAGATTGTCCATGTCAAAGGCGCCAATGGACTTGTTGGCCTTTGACTTCACCTGCACCCCGCACCCCAGCACCTTGATGAGATCGGTGATGATCTCGCTTTTAAAGATCTTGTCATAGTCGGCCTTCAGGCAGTTGAGGATCTTGCCCCGAATGGGCATCACCGCCTGGAAGTTGGGGTCCCGGGCCTGCTTGACAGAGCCCAAAGCCGAGTCGCCCTCCACGATGAACAGCTCCCGCTCTCCCACATCCTTGGAGCGGCAGTCCACAAATTTCTGCACCCGGCCGGTGATGTCCATTTTGGCGGTAAGCTTGCCCTTCAGGTTCAGGCGGGTCTTTTCCGCGTCCTCCCGGCTGCGCTTGTTCACCAGCACCTGGTTGGCAATTTTCTCCGCGTCCAGGGGATTCTCGATGAAATAGACCTCCAGGTTGTGGCGGAGCATCTCCACCATGGCCTCCTGGATGCCCTTGTTGGTGATGGCCTTTTTCGTCTGGTTCTCGTAGGAGGTCTGGGTGGAGAAGGAGGAAATGACAATCACCAGGCAGTCCTCCACGTCCTGAAAGGTAATCTTGCTCTCGCTTTTGTTGTACTTGCCATTCTGTTTGCAATAGGCGTCAATCTGGTAGACAAAGGCGTTCCGCACCGCCTTGTCCGGGGCGCCGCCATGCTCCAGCCAGGAGGAGTTGTGGTAGTATTCCGTCACATGGACCCGGTTGGAAAAGGCCGCCGCCACGTTGATCTTCACGTTGTACAGGGCCATGTCCTCCCGGTCCCGGACCTTTTTCTCGCTCTGCCAAAACTGCACCGGGGTCAGGGCGTCCTCTCCGCAAAGCTCCCGGGCGTGGTCCAAAATGCCGTTTTCATAGCAGAAGTCCGTGGTCTCGAATTTGCCGGGGGAAACCTCGTTTTTCAGGTGGAAGGTGATCCCCGCGTTGACCACCGCCTGACGCTTTAAAATGTCCAGGTAATAGTCCAGGGCCACGTCGATGTCGGTGAACACCTGCAAGTCCGGCTTCCACTTGATTAGGGTGCCGGTGTCCCGCTTGGCATAAGGCTCTTTCTGAAGGCCCCCCACGTTTTCCCCCCGCTGGAAGTGAAGGGTATAGCGGCACCCGTCCCGGCGGATGTCCACATCCATATACTCCGAGGCGTACTGGGTGGCGCACAGGCCCAGGCCGTTTAAGCCCAGGGAATATTCGTAGCTCTCCCCGGAATTGTTGTTGTACTTGCCGCCGGCGTACATCTCGCAGAACACCAGCTCCCAGTTGTAGCGCTCCTCCTTGGGGTTATAGTCCACCGGAATGCCCCGGCCGTGGTCCTCCACCTGAACGGAGTGGTCCAAAAACCGGGTGATGGTGATCTCCTTTCCAAAGCCCTGCCGCGCCTCGTCGATGGAGTTGGACAGAATCTCGAAAATGGAGTGCTGGCAGCCGTCAATGCCGTCCGAACCAAAGATTACCGCGGGCCGCAGCCGCACCCGGTCCGCGCCCTTCAGGCTGGTGATGCTGTCGTTTCCATAGGTTTGCTTTTTTGCCATAGTCCCTCCTGACCTCTGTCAAGCTATCCGCTTTGCACGCTTACAAACAGCAACCAAGGGAATGCCTCCATTCCCTTGGTTGCATACCATCTATAAACAATCAGTCCTGCTCTGGGGCCGGGCTGGTTTCCTCCTGGGAAGCCTCCGGCTCTCCGCCGGCCTCCGGCAGCGCCTCCTGGGGCTGTTGGCCCATGGCCTGGGTGGTCATCCCGCTGGGCAGCAGATTGCCGTCCATCACCTGCTGGAATTCCACGCCGTCGATCTTTTCCTTCTCGTAGAGCACACCGGCCAGGCGGTGCAGCTCGTCGATGTGGTCCTTCAGGATCTGCTCGGTCTTTTGATAGGCGGTGGAGATAATGCTCTGAATCTCCTCGTCGATCTCCGAGGCAGTCTGCTCGGAGTAGTTGCTGATGTGGCCCATCTCCTTGCCCAAGAAGGGGTTGGAGTCGTCGCTGCCATAGGTGATGGGGCCAAGCTTTTCGCTCATGCCGTATTTTGTCACCATGGCCCGGGCGATCTTGGTGGCCCGCTCGATGTCGTTGCTGGCGCCGGTGGAAATGTCATCCAGCACCAGGGCCTCGGCCACCCGGCCGCCCAGCAGCACCACCAGCTCCTCCCGCATTTCCTCCCGGCTCTTATAGCTCCGGTCCTCGGTGGGCAGGTGCATGGTATAGCCTCCCGCCATACCCCGGGGAATGATGGAAATTTGATGCACAGGGTCCTGGGTGCCGCAGTAATAGGTGGCAATGGCGTGGCCCGCCTCGTGGTAGGCGGTAAGCTTCTTCTCCTTCTCGCTCATGACGCGGCTCTTTTTCTCGGTTCCCACCACCACCTTGATGGTGGCCTCCTCGATTTCCGCCATGGTGATGGCCCGGTGATTTTTCCGAGCCGCCAGCAAGGCCGCCTCGTTCAGAAGGTTTTCCAGGTCCGCGCCGGTAAAGCCCGCAGTGGACTTGGCAATGGTGGAGAGCACCACGTCGGGAGCCAGGGGCTTGCCCTTGGCATGGACCCGCAAAATCTCCTCCCGGCCTTTGATGTCGGGATAGCCCACCATCACCTGGCGGTCAAACCGGCCGGGACGCATGAGGGCGGGGTCCAGAATGTCGGGGCGGTTGGTGGCGGCAATCATGATGACGCCCTCGTTGGCGCCAAAGCCGTCCATTTCCACCAGCAGCTGGTTCAGGGTCTGCTCCCGCTCGTCGTGGCCGCCGCCCAGACCAGCGCCTCTCTGCCGGCCCACAGCGTCAATCTCGTCGATGAAGATGATGCAGGGGTGGTTTTTCTTGGCCTTGTCAAACAGGTCCCGCACACGGGAGGCGCCCACGCCCACGAACATCTCCACAAAGTCGGAGCCGGAGATGGAGAAGAAGGGCACCCCAGCCTCGCCGGCCACGGCCCGGGCCAGCAGGGTTTTACCTGTGCCGGGAGGGCCAACCAGCAGCACGCCCTTGGGGATTCGGGCGCCCAGAGAGTTGTATTTGGAGGGGTTTTTGAGAAACTCCACAATCTCCCGCAGCTCTTCCTTTTCCTCGTCGGCGCCTGCCACGTCGGCGAAAGTGGTCTTGCGCTTTTCATCGCTCATCTGCTTGATCTTGGCCTTGCCGAAGTTCATCTGCTTGTCGCCGCCCATGCTGGAGCCAAGCCGCCGCATGATGAACATCCAAAAGATAATCAGCCCCGCGAACAGAATGACCGTGGGCAGCAGGCTGATCAGCCAGCTGGTCTCCGCCGGACGGATCAGGTCCTGCACCATATAGGTGTCGTGGGTGGCGTTGTACTCGGCAATGGAGTCCCGCACATCCATGTAGAACAGGTCCACGCTGGGCAGCTGATAGCCAATGGTCTGGCCATCCTCCAGCTGAATAATCATGTCCCCAGAGCCAAGGTTCAGCGAATAGCCGGTGACCTCCTGATCTTGGAAGTAGGCGATGATGTCGGAATACTTATGGGTTGCTGTCTGGGGTGTTCGGTTGTTGAACAGGAAGATGATGATAAACAGCACCACCACGGGAATCCCAATGTACAGCAACAGGTTTCGGATCTTTTTTTGATTGCCGTCCAAGAATTTGTCCTCCTAAGCTTTATGGTAAACTTTTTTCCGCTTTTCTCCCGTTTATTCATACACCGAGGGCTTTAGCACCCCCACAAAGGGAAGATTGCGGTACCTTTCGTCGTAATCCAGCCCATAGCCCACAATAAAGGCGTCTGGGATCTGGGCGCCCACATAGGCGGGGCGCACCTCCACCTCCCGGCGCTCCGGCTTGTCAAACAGGGTGCAGATGCGAATGCTTCTGGGGCCTCTGGCCTGAAGCAGCTCCATCAGATAGTGAAGGGTTTTTCCGCTGTCCAGAATGTCCTCCACAATGACAATGTCAAAGCCCTTCAGCTCCAGGTCCAAGTCCTTCACAATCTTCACCACGCCAGAGGTCTTTACCCCCGAGCCGTAGCTGGAGGTGGCCATAAAGTCAATGCGGGCGGGAATGGTAACGGCCCGCATCAGGTCGGCCATAAACACCACCGAGCCCTTCAGCACGCTGACCAGCAGCAGGTTTTTTCCGGCATAGTCCCGGGAAATCTCCGCTCCAATCCGCGCGACGATCTGACTGATTTGCTCCTCCGTAAACAGTACGCTTTCAATGTCCTGCCGCATGTCCATTTGACGGTCGCCCATATTCCTCGTCCCTTTCCCAACAATTCCTCAAGCCTTTTTCCCCTCTCGGATCTCCACCACCAGCAGGCGCCTGGTGCGCTCTGTGGGCTGAAAGCCCTCTGCCGGGCCTACTCCCTCGCAGAAAACCAGCCTGCCCTCCCATTCCAGCAGCACGGTTCGGTCCCGCTGGGCCAGAGGGATCCGGTTTTCCTGGAACAGTCCCTTCAGGCTTTTGGTGATCCGCCGTCCCGCCGGGGAAAACCGGTCTCCCTCCCGCCGGGAACGGGCCTTCAAATTGCCTGTAATTATATCATAGTCCAAAGCGTTTTTAAACAACAAATTGTGAATTTTTGGCGTCTCCTCCCCGGTTCGCGCCTCTTTTTCCCGCAAAACCAGGACCTTGCCGCAGGGAAGAACCGTTTCTCCCAGACCGGCCTCCACGGAAAAAGGCCGGGGCCTCTCCGGCTTTTCCAGAGAAAACACCCCTTGGGAGCATTGGGCGCGCACGCCGCCGGGAAGATCCGCCTCCCCGCCCCGGCTGATGCAGCGGGCCAAGGCGTCCAGATGACGCTTTTCCAAAGAGCCTGGCTCCCGCTCCTCCCAGTACAGCTCCAAGGCCCGGCTCCGCAGAGACGGGTGGCTGGCGGCCAGTCTGTTTCCGTCCAGGCCCCAGGGAAGGCGGACCTGCTCCAGCAGATCGCGGGCCTGGGCCTCCAGGAAATCCTGGTCCTGGCGGAGAGTCTCCACCATGCGGGACACCGCCTGAAGAAAGCCGGGGTTCAACTCCTCCAGCACCGGAAGCACCTCCAGCCGCAGCCGGTTGCGGGCATACTCCCCCGAAAGGTTGGAACTGTCCGTCACATAGGCCAGCCCGTTTTCCCGGCAATAGGCCTCAATCTCCCGGCGGGACACCCGCAAAAAGGGCCGCAGCACCTTTCCCCGCCGGGGAGGAATGCCCAGCAGCCCTGGCAGGGAAGCTCCCCGGCACAGGTGCAGCAGCACGGTTTCGGCGTTGTCCCCGGCGTGGTGGGCGGTGAGAATCCGGTCCTCCTCCCCCGGGGCCAGGCTGTGAAAAAACCGGTAGCGGACCTGCCGGCCGCATTCCTCCAGCCCCAGGCCCTCCCGCCGGGCAAGAGCCGCCACATCCTCCCGCAGCAGGGCAAAGCGCAGGCCCCGGCTCTCGGCAAAGGCTTGGGCAGCGGCTTCGTCCCGCTGGGATTCCTTCCCCCGCAGCTGGTGGTTCACATGGGCCAGCACCAGCCGCCGGGGGTCCACCCGGTCCAGCAGCCAGTGGCACAGGGCGGTGGAGTCCGCCCCACCGGAAAAGCCCACCACCACCAAGCCCCTGTCCGGCAGGCCGGACAGATCTGCGGCGGCCAGACGCTCACTCATTGCGAATGACCTCTCGGGAGGTGTAGCGCATGAACTCGCCCTGCCAGTGGACGGGAATGGGCTTTGTCTCGCCGTGGCGGTTCTTGGCCACAATGATCTCCGCGGCATTCTGGTCCATGTCCTCGGTGACCTGTCCGCCCTCGCTGGTGGCGTTGTAGGCCTCCCGGTGAAGAAAGATGACAATGTCCGCGTCCTGCTCGATAGAGCCGGAATCCCGCAGCTCCGACAGGCCGGGCCGGTGGTCCTTGGTGCGCTCGGTGGGACGGCGCAGCTGGGACAGGGCGATCACCGGCACGTTCAGCTCCTTGGCCAGCACCTTCAGGTTTCGGGTGATCTCGGAAATCTCGTTGACGCGGTTGTCGCTTTTCCTGGTGCCGTTCATCAGCTGCAAATAGTCCACAACCACCAGGTCCACATGGTCCAGGCGGCGGAGCTTGCCCTTCATCTCCAGCACCGTCAGGGTGGAGGTGTCGTCAATGTAAATATCCGCCCGGCGGAGAATGTCCCCCGCCTCGATCAGCCGGGTCCACTCGGTGCTGCTCAAATCGCCGGAGCGCAGCTTGGTGCCTTCCACCAGGGCCTCGGTGGACAGCAGGCGGGAGGCCAGCTGCTCCCGGCCCATTTCCAGAGAGAAAAAGGCCACCCGCCTTTTGGCGGTCACCGCCACATGCCGAGCAATATTCAGGGCCAGGCTGGTTTTTCCCACGCCGGGGCGAGCCGCCAGCACAATCAGGTCCGAGCGGTTTAAGCCGGTGATGGTGTTGTCCAGCTCCTTAATTCCCGTGGGAAGGCCCTTGTACTTATCCTTGTCCTCGGAATTGAGCTTGTCCAGCCGGTCAAAGGTCTCCAGCAGGACCTCCCGCAGAGGCTGCAGGCCCAGATCGCTTTTCCCCCGGCGGATATCGTAGATCCGCTGCTCGGCGGAGTCCAGCAGGAGAGAGGTCTCTCCCTCCCCGGCGCTGGCGTCCTCCAAAATGCTTCGGGCGGCCCGGATCAGGGTGCGCAGCTCGTACTTGTCCCGGACAATGACGGCATAGCTCTCCACATGGGAGATGGCCGGCACCAGCTGGGCCAGCTGGGTCAGGTACACCTTGCCGGTGGCCTCGTCAAAGTCCTTTTCCTCCTTCAAGCGCTCCAGCACAGTGACAAAGTCCACCGGCTGGCCCAGGGCGAACATCTCCACCATGGCCCCGTAAATCAGCCGGTTGTTCACCGCGTAGAAATACTCCGGCCGGGGCAGGATGTCCACCACGGTGGACAGGCAGGAGGGCTCCAGCAAAATGGCGCCCAGCACCGACTGCTCCGCCTCCAGGCTGAAGGGCATGGCCGCTCCCGGGTCCGCCTGGGTATTCAGCACGCCGTTCGGCTCGTAATCCATGGCCAGCGCCTCCTTTCCGCATCAAACAGGGAAGGGGACCACCGCGCTGCGCGGCAGTCCCTTGCCCTGGGTTTGTCAGTTTTTCTCGCAGACAGCCACGCTCATGGCGGCGGTAATGCCAGCGTAGAACTTCACCTCGAAGTTGTAGGTGCCAAAGGCCTTGATGTCCATGGGCAGCACCACCTTGCGCTTGTCCACCTCCACGCCGAACTGGCGCTTGATCTCCTCGGCGATCTCCTTGGCCGTTACCGAGCCGAAGATCTTCCCACCCTGGCCGGGCTTGGCGTAAATCTTCAGGGTCTTGCCGGAAAGGGCATTGGCGCTTTTCTGGGCGTTTTCCGTCTCGGTTTTGATCTTATACTCCCGGGCGGCCTCGGCGTTTTTCAGCTCGTTCATGGCCTGGGCGTTGGCCTCCTTGGCCAGCTTGCGGGGCAGCAGGAAGTTGCGGGCATAGCCGTCGGAGACGTTTACCAGCTCCCCCTTTTTCCCGATGGATTTCACATCTTGCAACAGTACCACTTTCATGGCAAACCTTCCTTTCGCAAAGCGGCGGAAGCCTCCCGCCGCCAGTATTTCTCAATTCTGCACAGAGGCGTTTTCCAGCTTGTCGTCCAGCTCCCGAATCAGAGACCGGCGCACATCCGCCACGGTGGCGTTTTTAATCTGGGCGCCGGCCATGGTGAAGTGGCCGCCCCCGCCAAACTCCTCCAAAATTACCTGCACGTTCACGTCTCCCAGGCTGCGGGCGGACATGTTCACATCCCCGCCGGAACGGTACAGCACAAAGGAGGCCCGCACGCCCATGATGGACAGCAGCTCGTCGGCGGCCTGGGCCGCGGCCACCCGCAGGTCCCCGTGGTCCCAGTTGGAGGTGGCAATGGCGCAGCCCCGGTAAATCTCCGCTCCAGACACCAGCTGGGCCTTTTGTTTGTAGGTCTCCAGAGAGTCGGAAAACAGCTTTTTCACCGCCACGGTGTCTGCTCCCCGCCGCCGCAGGAAGGCGGAGGCCTCAAAGGTGCGGACGCCGGTTTTCAGCACAAAATTTTTGGTGTCCAGCATAATCCCGGCCAACAGCGCCTGGGCGTCGGCCCCGTCGATGGAGGAGGCCTTAATGTATTGTGCCAGCTCTGTCACCATTTCCGAGGCGGAGCTGGCGTAGGGCTCGTGGTAAAAGATCAGGGCGTTTTTGATGTGGGTCACCATCATCCGGTGGTGGTCAATGACAACCACCCGCGGCACCCGCTCCAAAAGCTCCCGGCTCTCCACAAAGTTGACGGAATGGGTGTCCACCACAATCAGCAGAGAGCGGTCCGTGGCGGACTGCAGGGCCTCCATGGGGCTGAGAAACAGCTGCTCCCCGGGATAGGCCTTTTCGGTCATCTCCACCAGGGGACCGGCCAGGGTCTGGTTGCGGCTGAGCACAATGTGAACCTGCTTTTCCAGGCCCTTGTGGATGGCCGCCCACATGCCTACGGCGCTGCCCACGCTGTCCAGGTCGGAGTTTTTGTGGCCCATGACAAACACCTGGTCGCTGGCCTTCACATGGTCGGACAAGGTGGCGGCGATGACCCGGGTGCGGACCTTGTCCCGCTTCTCCACGCCCTTGGAAAGACCGCCGAAGAATTCGTAGGTGTCCCCCTCCTGCTTGACGGCCACCTGATCGCCGCCCCGGCCCAGGGCCATATCCAGCGCCTGGCGGGCCCAGCGCTCGCTTTCGGCAATGTCCTTGGCGCCCCGGCCCACGCCGATGGAGATGGTGGCGCTCATGTTGTTGCGGGCGCTTTTGATGGCCCGCACCTCGTCCAGCACATGAAACCGCCTTTGTTTGGCCATCTCAATGTGGGCATCGTCCACCACAAACAGATAGCGGCTGTTGTCCAGGCGGCGGATAAAACCGTTCATCTCGTCAATGACCCAGCGGCGCATCACGCCGTCCACCTCGCCGGTAATGCGGGAATCGTCCCCGCCAAAGCTGTCCCGAACCAGCTCCTCCCGGTTGTCAAAGGCGGCCAGGCACACCACGGGCCGGCGCTCCCGGTATTCCTTGCTGATAGACTTGAAATAGGTGTCGTCCACAAAATAGAGAATGTACCCCGCCTTGGCCCGGGCGCCGTACACCGTGTACTCCCGGCCGTTGTGGGAAACCGGCGTGCCGTGCTCCCCCATTACCTGGCGGAAGGTTTTGGGGTAGATATACTTGAGCACGTTGTCCCCCAAAAAGTTCCTCCCGCCGCACAGGGAGCTGATGAAGGCCTCGTTGGCCCAGACAATGTCCCCCGCCGGGGCCACCACCGCCACCGGCAGGGCAAAGGCCTGAAACGCGGCCTCCTCCTCCCCGGTGAGCAGCCGCTTGGCCGAGCGCACCGTGGTGGAGATATTCCGCCGGTACAAAATGTCGGACACCAGCACCGCCGCCAGAAAAACCGCCGCGGCGGTGCCCTCCACCAAAAACAGGATTTTATTGTAGCGCCAGCTCATCAGGGCCATAAACACCATTGCCCCCGCCATCAAATAGAACAGGGGAGAGACGACCCATACCTTTTTCCGTCGCACGCTGTCTCACATCCTCGTCTGCCTAGACTTGCGCCCCGCGCCCCTTACACCTCCATGATGATGGGCAAAATCATAGGGCTGCGGCGGGTCTTTTGATACAGGAAGCGGGAGAGTTCATCCTTGATGCTCTGCTTCATGCCGCTCCAGTCCCGCACATGGTTTCGGGCGCATTCCTCCAGTGTATTATACACCAGATCCCGGGCTTCGTCCATAAGGGCCTCGGATTCCCGCACATACACAAATCCACGGGACACAATGTCCGGCCCGGAAACCACCTTGCCGCTCTGGGCGTCGATGGAGCACACCGCCACAATCAGGCCGTCCTCGGACAGATGCTTTCGGTCCCGCAGCACAATGCTGCCCACGTCGCCCACGCCCAAGCCGTCCACCAGCACGTCTCCGGCAGGCACATCCGGCAGCTGCTTCATCCGTTCCTCCGAAAGCTCCAGCACATTGCCGATGTCCCCAATGAAAATGTTCTCCCGGGGCATGCCCAGGTCCATGGCCAGGCCCGCGTGCTTGCGCAGGTGCTTCTGCTCACCGTGGACAGGGATAAAATACCGGGGCTTTGTCAGGGCCTGCATCATCTTCAGCTCCTCCTGACAGGCGTGGCCGGAGACGTGAACCTCGTACATGCTCTCGTAGATCACGGTGCAGTCCTGCTTTAAAAGCTCGTCTACCACGGTGCCCACGGTCTTTTCGTTGCCGGGAATGGGCCGGGCGGAGATGATGATAAAGTCGTTGGGATTGATGGCCACCTGCCGGTGGTCGGAAAAGGCCATGCGGGTCAGGGCAGACATGGGCTCCCCCTGGCTGCCGGTGGTAATCAGCACCAGCTGGCCCGGCTCGTAGCGGTTGATCAGATTCAGGTCGATAAGCACCCCGTCGGGAATGTTCAGATAGCCCAGCTCGCTGGCAATGCCCATCACGTTGACCATGCTCCGCCCGGACAGGGCCACCTTTCTCCCGTATTTCACGGCGCAGTTGATAATCATCTGCACCCGGCTGATGGAGGAGGCGAAGGTGGCCACAATAATCCGCTTGCCCTCGGCCCGCAAAAACAGGGAGTCCAGAGAGTTGTTCACCGTGCGCTCCGTGGGGGTGAAGCCGGGCCGCTCCGCGTTGGTGGAGTCCGCCAGCAGGGCCAGAACCCCCTCCTTGCCCAGCTCGGCAAACCGGGCCAGATCGATCATGGCGCCCTCGGCGGGGGTCATGTCAATTTTAAAGTCTCCGGTGTGGACAATAGTTCCCGCCGGGCTGTGAATGGCCAGGGCCACCGCGTCGGCGATGGAGTGGTTCACATGGATCAGCTCCACGTCCATACAGCCCAGCTGAATGTGGCTGCCCGCCGGGGCCACATGAAGGTTGGCGGAGCTGACGTTGTGCTCCTTCAGCTTGCCCTCAATCAGCCCGATGGTCAGGGCCGTGCCGTAAACAGGCACGTTCAGCTTTTTCATCAGATAGGGCACCGCGCCAATGTGGTCCTCGTGACCGTGGGTAATCACCACGCCCCGAATCCTGTCCCAGTTTTTCTCCACAAAGGTGAAATCGGGAATCACGCTGTCCACACCGGGCATGTCGTCGTCCGGGAAGGACAGGCCGCAGTCCACAATGACCATGTCCCCCTGACACTCGTACAGGGTGAAGTTTTTGCCGATCTCGTTTAAGCCCCCCAGGAAATAGACCTTGATGGGCGGCTTTTGGGATTTTTTGCCCCGGGCGCTCCGGCCCTTTCGGGCGGTGCGCTTCTCCAGAGCCTCCTGCTGGGCGCGAAGGGCCTCCACCTGGGCCGCCGTCTGGCTGATGGCGGGCTTTTGGGCCTTGCGTCCGCTTTTGGCGGAGGACCTCCGGCTGGTTTCCGCCTTTTTCTTGCCGGCGGTCTCTCCCGCCTTTCCTCCGCTCTTTTTGGCGGCGGGCTGCTTTGCCTCTGCCTTTTTGGAATCCGCCCGCTTCCTTCCCCGCTGCCCGGCCTGGGCCTCCTTTTTGGGGCCGGCGATCTTTCCGACTCTGGGCGGGTTCTCCGCCCCTGTCAGGACCTGGTCCTGCTGGCGGCTGTTCTTTTCCCCAGTGGGGGCGCGCCGCGTCCGTGCGTTCTTTTTCTCTTTACTGTTACCGTTCTCTGCCACGCAATGTTCCTCCTAACGCGAAATGTGTGGTGTGATTACATCTTCTTTTGCTTTCGTGAAAGAGGGCTGGCTTGCCCTTGGGGGAGCTTCCTGCGGGCGGTGTTGGGGCAAGAAAGGCATTCGGCAGCGCCAACGCCGGGCAGCTTGCTCCCGGCGCCATCCATTCCGCCCTGATTCCCCCGGGCCGTGGGAGCTTCCCTGCTCCCCAGAGGCGCTCCGGCCTCTACGTTCCGTTTTTGCCGGCCCCTATTTCCGTTCTATCAAAATACATGCGGTCTCTGCCGCAACGATGCCTCAGCTTACAGCCCGCCTTCCGCGAGGAGCCTTCGCGTCTGCCTCTGCGTTTCAAAGCAGCGGCGCAGGCTTTCTCTCCGGGGGCCGCCCCCTTTTTGGGGGAACGCCAGTGGGAAAACGCTTTCCCACACACTATGGTTATTGTACCGTTTTGCCTCTCCCCTGTCAAGCGGGAAAGGCGGGGGGCTTTCCAGATATTCCTAGTTTGGCCCTGGGAAAAGCCCCTTATTCCGGCGGCCGGGGCAGCCCTCTGGGAAAAAATTTGCCGAAGCGCGCTCCGGGGTATTGAAAAGTATACTAAAATGGTGTATATTTAACTCGTTCCAAACACATGCTGAGGAAGGCGGGGCTTTTCCCGCTTTTCGCAGCCACAGGAAAGGAAGAGGAATATGAGCAGAAAAGTTTACGCGGACAACGCCGCCACCACCGCTGTTTCTCCCCAGGTGCTGGAGGCCATGCTCCCCTTTTATAAAGAAGTATACGGCAACCCCTCCAGCCTGTACGCCTTGGGCCAGGAGGCCAAGAAGCCCTTGGAGGAGGCCCGGGCCGCCGTGGCCAGGTGCCTGGGCGCCCAGCCCCGGGAGATCTACTTCACCAGCTGCGGCACAGAGAGCGACAACTGGGCTATTAAAGGCGCGGCCCGCGCCATGAAGCGCAAGGGCAAAACCCACATCATCACCTCCGCCTTCGAGCATCACGCGGTGCTGCACACCTGCCAGGCTCTGGAAAAAGAGGGCTTTACCGTCACCTATCTGGACGTCCACGAGGACGGCATTGTCCGGCCGGAGGAGCTGGAGGCCGCCATCACCGAGGATACGGGCCTGGTCACCATTATGTACGCCAACAACGAGATCGGCACCATTCAGCCCATTTCGGAGATCGGCGCTATCTGCAAGCGCCATAACGTTCTGTTCCACACCGACGCGGTGCAGGCTGTGGGCAACGTCCCCATTGACGTGAAGGAGCAGAATATCGACATGCTGTCCCTCTCTGGCCACAAGCTCCATGCCCCCAAGGGAGTGGGCGCCCTGTACATCCGCAGCGGCGTGGTAATTCCCAACTTTATCGACGGCGGCGCCCAGGAGCGGGGCAAGCGGGGCGGCACGGAAAACGTGGCCTCCATTGTGGGTCTGGCCACCGCCATGGAGCTGGCCTGCTCCACCATGGAGGAGCGGGTGGCGCGGCTGATCCCCATGCGGGACAAGCTGATTGACGGCCTTTCCAAAATTGAGCGCAGCCGCCTAAACGGCCACCGGGAGCACCGGCTGCCCGGCAATGTGAGCTTCTGCTTCCAGGGGGTGGAGGGCGAAAGCCTGCTGCTGATGCTGGACCTGAAGGGCATCAGCGCCTCCTCCGGCTCCGCCTGCACCAGTGGCTCTCTGGACCCCAGCCATGTGCTGCTGGCCATCGGCCTGCCCCACGAGGTGGCCCACGGCTCCCTGCGGCTCTCCTTGGGAGATTACAATACCATGGAGGACGTGGACTACATCCTGGAGGTGCTGCCTCCCATCATTGAGCGGCTGCGGTCCATGTCTCCCCTGTGGGACGCCATCAAGGAGGGCCGGGTCAGCTACGATCAGTACACCGAGCAGTAGGAAGCTTTCCCTCTGCGGTTTTACACAATGAGTTTTTTTAGAAAGGATGGATTCTTTTATGGCATACAGCGCAAAGGTGATGGACCATTTCGCCAATCCCCGGAACGTGGGCGAGATGAAGGAATACAGCGGCGTGGGCGAGGTGGGCAACCCCAAGTGCGGCGACATCATGCGGATGTACATCAAGGTGGAGGGCAACGTGATTACCGACGTGTCCTTTATGACTTTTGGCTGCGGGGCGGCCATCGCCACCAGCAGCATGGCCACCGAGCTGATTAAGGGCAAGACCATTGACGAGGCCCTGAAGCTGACCAACAAGGCTGTGATGGAGGCCCTGGACGGGCTGCCGCCAGTGAAGGTTCACTGTTCCGTGCTGGCGGAGCAGGCCATCAAGGCGGCTGTGGCGGACTATTACAAGCGCCAGGGCATTGATCCCACCCCCATTGTGGGCGAGCTGACCGAGTGCGAAGAGTGCGCCTGCGACGCTCACTGAGCGTTTCCATCAAATAATAGAGACAAGCAGCTGGAAAGGGAGAGCCGGGAAGGGCGCTCCCTTTTCTTTCGCAAAAAAACCGGGGCTCCCTCTGGCAAGGGGCGGACGCTTGTGCTACAATGGCCTTAATCACTTCTTTTGGAGAGGAGCCAACGCTATGATCCCAAAGATTCTTTTGCAGAAGGCCCAGGAGCTGGAGGACAGGGCTCGGGAAAAGCTTCCCGGCCTGGCGCCCTTGGCCAAACAGTGCTTTTTAAACACCATCGAAACCACCGTCACCCAGCTGGAGGACGGCAGCTATTTCGTCATCACCGGGGACATTCCCGCCATGTGGCTGCGGGACAGCGCCGCCCAGCTGAAACCCTATGTGCCCTATGCCAAGGAGGATGAGGACCTGCAGGCCATTCTCCGCAGCGTCATCCAGAAGTACACCTTCTACGTCAGGCTGGACCCCTACACCAACGCCTTTAACAGCAAGCCCCAAAGGGGATACACCGAGGACGACCGCAGCAATTTCCAAAGCGGCTGGATCTGGGAGCGGAAGTACGAGGTGGACTCCCTGTGCGCGCCCTTGTACCTGGCTCATCAGTATTACCAGGTCACGGGGGACAAGTCCATCTTTACCGAGGAATTCCGGCTGATGATCCAGACCATCGCGGACACCTTCACCACCGAGCAGCGCCACGACCGCTCCCCCTATTGGTTTGTCCGGGAGCATGCCTGGGCGCCCAGCGACACCCTGCCCATGCACGGGCGCGGCCGGCCTGTCAATTTTACCGGCATGACCTGGTCCGGGTTCCGGCCCTCGGACGACTCCTGTAAGTTCGGCTACCTGATCCCCTCCAACATGATGGCGGCGGTGGCCCTGGACTACGCCGGAGAGCTGCTTCAGGCGGGCTTTGAGGACCCGGCGCTGGAGGTGCGCTGCGAAAGCCTGGCAGCGGAAATCCGGGACGGCATCGAGACCTACGGCGTCTGCGACCATCCCAAATACGGGAGGATCTACGCCTACGAGACCGACGGCTTTGGCAACTACAACCTGATGGACGACGCCAACTCCCCCAGCCTGCTGTCCATCCCCTACATCGGCTACAAGCCGGCGGAGGACCCCATCTATCAAAATACCCGGCGGTTCGTGCTCTCTCAGGACAACCCCTATTACTTTGTGGGCAAGGCGGCAAAGGGCATTGGCAGCCCCCACACCCCGCCCCGGTACATCTGGCACATCGGTCTGGTGATGCAGGTTCTCACAAGCCTGGATCCCGCCGAAAAGCGGGAGTGCCTGGACATGCTGGCCCGCACCCACGCGGGAACCAACTACATGCACGAGGGCTTTGACGCGGACGATCCCGCCAGGTTCACCCGGCCCTGGTTCGCCTGGGCCAACACCCTGTTTGCACAAATGCTGGAAAGAGAGGTAGATTCCCTGTGACACTGGAAGAACGGATGGAAAGCGGCAAGCTGTACAACTCCGCCGACGAAGCTCTTCAGGCCAAGCAGCGGACCTTTAACGAGCTGGTCTATGACTTTAACGCCACCCGCCCCTCGGAGATAGAAAGGCGAACGGGGCTGCTCCACCAGATCTTCGCCGAGGTGGGCGAGGCCTGCTACATCGAGCCGCCCCTGCGGGCCAACTGGGGCAGCCACACCCATTTGGGAAACCACGTTTACGCCAACTTCAACCTGACCCTGGTGGACGACACCCATGTGTACATTGGCGACCATGTGATGATCGGCCCCAACGTGACCATCACCGCGGCGGGGCATCCGGTGGACCCGGACCTGCGGCGGGAAACGGTGCAGTTTAACTTTCCCGTGCGGATTGAGGAAAACGCCTGGATCGGCGCCGGAGCCACCCTTCTGCCGGGAGTGACCATTGGGAAAAACTCCGTCATCGGCGCGGGCAGCGTGGTGACAAAGGACATTCCGGCGGACGTGGTGGCCATGGGCGTGCCCTGCCGGGTGGTCCGGGAAATCGGTCCCCGGGACAAGGAATTTTATTTCCGGGACTTTCGCATAGAGGACGGGCTGAAATAATGCCGGCTTTCATGCCTAAAAAAATAAAAAGGAGCGTTGCGCCATGAAGGATCAGATGCTTCTGCCGGAGGGCAGAGCCTATAAAGCCAACCTGCACTGTCACACCACCCTGTCCGACGGGGAGTTTACTCCCCAGCAGATTAAGGACGCCTATCTGGCCCAGGGCTATTCCATTGTGGCCTTTACGGACCACCGCCATTACGCCCACCACACCGAGCTGAACGACGAAGGCTTTCTGGCCTTGGCCGGGCTGGAGGTGGATGTGACTCAGGAGCCCTCCCCCGGCCGGGAGTGGCCTGTGCTGAAGTGCTATCACCTGAACTTGTTCGACACCAACCCCCAGGTCAATCCAGAGGAAAAGCAGGCCTCGCCCCTGCTTTCCTGCCGGTATGAGGACCTGGAGGGAATCAATCAGTACATCGCCCGCATGAACCAGCTGGGCTTTCTGGTGGGCTATAACCACCCCTACTGGTCCTTGCAGGACTGGCGGGATTACAGCGGCCTGAAGGGGCTGTTTTCCATGGAGATCTACAACCACGGCTGCGAGCACGACGGGCTGTACGGCTTTAATCCCCAGGTCTACGACGAAATGCTCCGCTCCGGCCAGCGGCTGTTCGCCCTGGCCACCGACGACAACCACGACAGGCTTCCTCTGGGCCACCCCTTAAACGACTCCTTCGGGGGATTTGTGCGGATTGCCGCCCGGGAGCTGACCTATCCGGCGGTGATGGAGGCCCTGAAAGCCGGGCGGTTCACCTGGTCCCAGGGGCCGGAAATCCGCTCTCTGGCCATTCAGGACAACGCCCTGCTGGTCAAGACCTCCCCGGTGGAAAAGATCTTCGTCACCGTGGAGGGACGGGATTCCTACAAGGCGGTGGTCAATCCCGGCGAGACCTTGACCGAGGCCCGGTTCCCCCTGACGGGAGAGGAGGGGTGGTTCCGGGTGCAGGTTCGGGACAGCCGGGGGCTGTTCGCCGGAACCAACGCCTATTTCCTGGACCAGCTGTAAGAAAAGGCCGCTGTACCGCTGCAAAAAGGGCTGACGCCAAAACGTCAGCCCTTTTCCTTTTGGATATGCTTTTCAGGTTTCCGGCAGCCAGACACGCATTTGATTTTCGCCCCGGTTTCCCCAGGCGTAATAGGGAATCAACCGGATGTCCGCGGGCTGCCGCTGGGGCCGCTCCCGGCTGTACAGGGCCTGCTGAGGCTGGGCGCGCCAGCCCTCCGCCGCCAGAGGCACCACGCCTCCCAGCAGCTCCGGGTCATAGGGCAGCTCGGTCAGGCCGCCCTCCGCCGCCAGGGAGAGCGTCAGCACGTCGCCGCCGTTGTCCGCGCCCTCGGCGCAGTACACCACCGGCCCCCGCTGGACTGCCGCCTTTCCCGTATCCGCCGGGACCTTCCCGCTGGCGTACACCTTAAAGGGCGTCATGTCAAAGGAAAGCTGAATCCGGTCCCCCTCCTGGAAGGCGCCGGTCACATAGGCATAGCCGTCCTTTTGGATGGCTTCCAGGTCCTGCTCCTTCCCGTTGACAGAAAGGACCGTGCGCCGGCTCCATCCGGGAATGTGAAAGGCCAGGGTGGTGGTCTTTTCCCCGTGGAAGGTGAACTCCGCCGTCCCCTGTCTGGGATAGTCCGTCCGGCAGGAAAGGCCAAAGCCCAGAGAGCTGTCCACCCTGCCCCCCAGGTAGAGGTGGACAAACAGGGTGTTTCCTCCCTCCCCATAGGCGTAGCTGCCAATGGAGGACAGCAGCCGGGCCACGTTGGGCGGGCAGCAGGCGCAGGCGTACCAGGGCGGGCGCTGGGGCAGGTCGTGGCGCTGGGTGGCCGCCTTGCCGGAGATTCCCGGCACCACTTCCAGGGGATTCACATAGAAGAACCGCTGGCCGTCCAGCTGCATTCCCGCCAGCACCGTGTTGTACAAGGCCCGCTCTATCACGTCGGCGTACTCTCCCCTGGCCTCCAGCTGGAGCATCCGCCGGGCGAAGAAGATCAGCCCGATGGAGGCGCAGGTCTCGGCGTACACCGTGTCGTTGGGCAGGTCATAGTCCACGGTGAAGGCCTCCCCGATCACTGTGGAGCCAATACCTCCCGTAACGTACATCCGCCGCTGGGTGATGCTCTCCCACAAGGCGCGGCAGGCCGCGGCCAGCTCCTGGTCCCCCAGCTCTCCCGCCATGTCCGCCATAGCCGTGTACAGGTACACCGCTCGGACCGCGTGGCCCACGGCATCCCTCTGCTCCCGGACGGGAAGGCTGCTCTGGGTGTAGTCGGTGTCGTTGGCGTCGTTGCCGGTGGGTCCCCACACGTTCCAGCCCCGGCGGGCCTTCTCCTCTATAAAGTAATTGGGGGACTGGCCCCGCGCATCCAGAAAATGGGCGGCAAGATCCCGGTATTTTTGGTTCCCGCTGGCCCGGTACAGCCGCAGAAGCGCCAGCTCCACCTCTGGGTGGCCGGAGTAGCCCCGCGGGTTCACCTCCAAAAACTGGCGGCACAGGCAGCCGGCGTTTTTCTCCATAATCCTCAAAAGGCTGTCCTCGCCGGTGGCCTCGTAGTGGGCGCAGGCGGCCTCCATCAAATGACCGGCGCAGTAAAGCTCGTGGGCCTCCTGGAGATTGGTCCACTTCCGGTCCGGTTCCTTCACGGTAAAGTAAGAGTTGAAATACCCGTCCTCCTGCTGGGCCTCCTCCAGCAGCCGGATCACCTGGTCCACCTGCTCCTTCAGGGCCGGGTCCGGCTCTTGGGCCAGGGAATAGGACGCGGCCTCCAGCCACTTGGCCACGTCGCTGTCCTGGAACACCATGCCGTAAAAGCCCTCCTCCAGCGGCTCGCCCCGGTTCTTTTTGGCGGCAAGCCGCAGGTTTTCCAGGGCATGACTTTTCTCCACACCCTCCTGCTGGTCGTTAAGCACCCGGTATTGATAGGGGATTACCACCTCCCGCACCAAGCGCTGATAGGCAGGCAGCAGCCCCTCCCCCGCATGGAACGCCGTCACCGGCACTTCATGGCTGACCTTCATAGAAAAACTCGCTCCCTTCTGGAAAATCCAGGTTTCAGCCACATCATAGCACAAACGAGTTGTACGGACAAGTGATTTTAAAAAAATCTCTCAAAATTCCTCCGGTTTTCCCTTGGCCGCGTCCAGCAGCTCCTGAGGCGCTTCGGCAAATTGGAGACGCTGAAAAAATTCCTGGGGCATGGCCCTGCGCAAATAGAGCAGGCTCTTCTCCAAATCATTGGAGCGCCCGCCCACCTTTGGACCGCGCAGCAGCCGGAAACCAAATTCCCCATACAGGTGAACAGCTCTCCAGCAATGAGGATGCGTATGCAGGTAAATGGGATACTCCTCCAGCGCGGCCTCGCTCAGCACATGAGAAAGCAGTCCTCGTCCCAGGCCATGGCCCTCCAGCTGCGGCAGCACCTTCAGCCAGTGGAGCGTGGTGATTTCGCCGTAAGCCTTCCACAAAAAACAGGTGCCCACCGGACGGTCCTGCCCGTCGCAGACAAATAGGCACTTCTCGAAAAACAAGCTGCCCTTTCCCCGATAAACCCTCTCAAAGTAGTCCGTCAAAAACGGAAGATCCTGGAGGCTTCCAGCATTGAGGGCTTTCCAAATTTCCAGCTCTTCTTCCCGGCAGTGCCGCACTGAGTACCCTGGGGGCAACGGGGCCATAGCATTTTTTTGAAGCCGTTCACACATCATAAACAAGTTGTAATCCGGTATTTTTTCCATAGCGGGCCCTTCCTTTTTTACAGACTCAGGCGTTTTCCTTTCTATGGGGAAAACCGCCGGCTATAACAAAAACCTGAACGGAAATCCGTTCAGGTTTTCAAATGGAGCGGAAGACGAGGCTCGAACTCGCTACCTCCACCTTGGCAAGGTGGCGCTC
>CAJMOH010000019.1 GCA_905215055.1 uncultured bacterium | reverse complement strand
CTTTATTTTCATTTGGATCAGACCAGTTCCAGGATGGCCATCTCTGCGGCGTCGCTCACGCTAGTAAGCGCTTCACGCTTACAGAGAGAAAAAGCCCGCTCCGCTCTCGCGGTGTGGGCTTTTCTCTGGGGTTCCCCCGCCGCCAAGAAATACCCCGGCGGCTTTATTTTCATTTGGATCAGACCAGTTCCAGGATGGCCATCTCTGCGGCGTCGCCGCGGCGGGGTCCCAGCTTGGTGATGCGGGTGTAGCCGCCGTTGCGGTCAGCGTACTTGGGGGCGATCTCGGTGAACAGCTTGTTGGTCACGCTTTCCTTGGTGATGAAGCTCATCACCATCCGCTTGTTCTGCAGGTTATCCTGCTTGGCAATGGTGATCATCTTTTCCGCCATGGCGCGCACCTCTTTGGCGCGGGTCACGGTGGTCTCGATCTTGCCGTTTTCCAGGAAGAACGTCACCAGGCCCCGCAGCATGGCGGTCCGGTGGGCGGTGTCCCTGCCCAGCTTTCTCGTTCCCGGCATGGATATTCACTCCTATCGTATCAAAAGTAGGTTGCTTATTCTTCGTCTTTGCGCAGGCTGAGGCCCAAAGAAGCCAGCTTCCAAATGACCTCTTCCAGAGACTTGCGGCCCAGGTTGCGAACCTTCATCATGTCCTCCTCGGAGCGGTTGATCAGGTCCTCCACCGTGTTGATGCCGGCGCGCTTGAGGCAGTTGAAGGAGCGGACGGACAGGTCCAGCTCTTCAATGGTCATCTCCAGCACCTTCTCCTTGCCGCCCTCGTCCTTTTCCACCATAATCTCCGTGCTCTTGCCCTTGTCAGACAGGTCCACAAACAGATTCAGATGGTCAGTTAAAACCTTGGCGGCCAAGGAGACAGCCTCCTGGGCGTTGATAACGCCGTTGGTCCACACCTCCAGCGTCAGCTTGTCATAGTCGATGCTCTGGCCCACGCGGGTGCTTTCCACATTGAAATTGACCTTGAGCACTGGTGTGTAAATAGAATCGACCGCAATCTCTCCGATCACGCCTTCCGGCAGGTTCTGCTTGTTGCGCTCGTTCGAGACATAACCCCTTCCCTTATCCAGGGTAAGCTCCATATAGAGCCTGGCCCCTTCTCCCAGGGTGGCAATGTGCAGCTCGGGATTTAAAACCTCAACCTCGCTGTCGCTTTTGATGGATTCGGCTGTCACCTCGCAGGGACCCTCCGCAGAGATCTCCACGGTTTTGGGGCCGTCGCAGTGAAGCTTTGCCACCAGGCCCTTGATGTTCAGCACAATTTCAGTAACGTCCTCTTTTACCCCGGGAATGGTGGAAAACTCGTGTACCACGCCGTCAATCTTGATGGACTTTACGGCAACGCCCGGCAGACTGGAGAGCAGCACCCGCCGCAGGCCGTTGCCCAGGGTGGTGCCAAAGCCCCGCTCCAGGGGTTCTACCACAAATTTTCCATATGTGCCATTTTCAGAAATTTCAGCAATTTCAATTTTGGGTCTTTCTATCTCAATCATCCGCGATCCTCCTTTTACACAGTGCAAAAATATCGATGGTGCCTGCTAAAACGGGAGCCCGCATTACTTGGAGTACAACTCCACGATGAGGTGCTCTTCCACGGGCAGATCAATATCCTCGCGGACGGGCATTTGCACAACAGTACCCTTCAGGGCGTTCTTTTCCCGCTCCAGCCACTGGGGAATGGTCACCAGGGGAGCGTCCTCGCCGACGAGCTTGGAGAATTTTACAGAGGAGCGGCTGGAGGCCTTTACCTCAATCACGTCGCCGGGCTTTACCAGATAAGAGGGAATGTCCACCTTCTGGCCGTTTACGGTAAAGTGGCCGTGGGTCACCAGCTGCCGGGCGTCCCGGCGGGTGGTGGCAAAGCCCAGACGGTATACCACGTTGTCCAGGCGGCGCTCCACCAGGATCAGCAGGTTCTCGCCGGGACGGCCCTCCATGCGGGTGGCCTTCTCATAGTAAGAGCGGAACTGCTTCTCCAGGATGCCGTAAACGAACTTGACCTTCTGCTTCTCCTGCAGCTGCAGGGCATACTCGCCCTTCTTTCTTCTCATCTGGCTGCCGGGGTTGCGGTGGGTGGTCTTTTTGGCGTACCCCATCACAGCAGGAGAAATTCCCAGCGCGTGGCAGCGCTTTGCGATGGGCTGCATATTCTTAGCCATAGCTTTGTTCTCCTTTCAAGTTAGACGCGGCGGCGCTTGGGCGGGCGGCAGCCGTTGTGGGGGATGGGAGTGACGTCCTTAATCATGCTCACGTCCAGGCCGGCGGCCTGCAGGGCGCGGATGGCAGCCTCGCGTCCGGCGCCGGGGCCCTTGACATAAACCTCCACAGACTTCATGCCATGCTCCATGGCAAGGCGGGCAGCGGTCTCAGCGGCCGTCTGCGCGGCGAAGGGAGTGGATTTCCGAGAGCCGCGGAAGCCCAGCTCGCCAGAGCTGGCCCAGGAGACAGCGTTGCCCTGGGTATCGGTAATGGTGACAATGGTGTTGTTAAAGGTAGACTGAATGTGGGCGGCGCCGCGCTCGATATTCTTGCGTTCCCGGCGGCGGCGGGTCGCGCCCTGCTTACCCTTCTGTGCTGGCATTTAAAATCCCTCCTTACTTCTTCTTGTTGGCCATGGTCTTGCGGGGGCCTTTGCGGGTGCGGGCGTTGGTCTTGGTACGCTGGCCGCGGACCGGCAGGCCCTTGCGGTGGCGCACGCCGCGATAGCAGCCAATCTCAATCAGCCGCTTAATATCGAAGGCAACGTCCCGGCGGAGGTCGCCCTCCACATGGCAGTTCTTGTCGATATAATCTCTCAGCTTTGCTGTATCGTCTTCAGACAGGTCCCGAACGCGGATGTCGGGGTTTACGCCGGTGGCAGCGCAGATGTTGGTCGCGGTTTTGCGGCCAATGCCGTAAATATAGGTAAGGGCAATCTCAATCCGCTTGTCACGGGGTAAGTCGATACCGGAAATACGAGCCATTCTTACACCTCCATGGTATTGCGCCGGCCCTTAGCCCTGGCGCTGCTTATGCTTGGGGTTGTCACAGATGACCATGACCTTGCCCTTGCGCTTGATGATCTTGCATTTCTCGCACATTTTCTTAACAGAAGGTCTTACTTTCATGATGTGCCTCCTTTTATATAAGGATACCGTTCTTGTTCGCGTTTATTTCGAGCGCCATGTGATGCGGCCCTTGGTCAGATCATAGGGTGACATTTCCATGGTAACCTTGTCGCCGGGGAGGATACGGATGAAGTTCATCCGCAGCTTGCCGGAGATGTGGGCCAGCACCATATGCCCGTTGGGAAGCTCCACCTGAAACGTGGCATTGGGGAGAGCTTCCTTTACAACCCCCTGCACTTCAATTACGTCCTGCTTTGACATAGATAAAACCTCCATACTCTCACTTTGCCCCGGCCTCTGAAAAAGGCCGCAGAGCGCTGCGCAGCTTTCGATTGGTTTTCAGGGCCTCTTCTGGAAGCACGGTTCCCGTGGGCGCCAGGTGGAAGAGCTTCTTCCGCTTGGGCCGCTCCAGGGGGCGGCGCTTGCCGTCGGCCACCACCGCGTAAGGCGGGGCCACCTCCAACACTGCCAGAAAGGAGCCTGCGTCGTGTCCGGCCAGCGACCGGGTCACCTGGCCTCGTTTCCACTCCATGGGCCGCCTCAATCCAACGCGGTGAGGAGAACCGGCCCGTCGGGAGTGATGGCCACCGTGTGCTCAAAGTGGGCGGAAAGGCTTCCGTCCTGAGTCACAGTGGTCCAGCCGTCGTCCAGGATTCTTACCCCGGCCTTGCCCATGTTAATCATGGGCTCGATGGCGATTACCATGCCGGGCTGCAGCCGCACGCCCCTGCCGGGGGTGCCGTAATTGGGAACGCTGGGGTCTTCATGGAGCTTCGCACCTACTCCGTGGCCGACAAACTCTCGTACCACCGAGTAACCGCGAGCTTCGACATACGCCTGCACCGCGTGGCCAATGTCGCCTAAGCGGTTGCCGGGACGGGCCTGCTCAATGCCCAGAAACAGGCTCTTTTCCGTGGCTTCTAAAAGCCCCCTGGCTTCCTTGCTGATCTCCCCGCAGGGGAAGGTCCAGGCATTGTCGCCGTGGAACCCCTGATAATAGGCCCCAATGTCAATGCCCACAATGTCGCCGTGCTTCAGGATGGTGCTTTTAGAGGGTATGCCGTGGATGACCACGTTGTTTACAGAGATACAGGCGCTGGCGGGGTAGCCGCTGTATCCGAGAAAGCTGGGAGTTGCCCCCTCGCTCTCGATATACTGGCGGACGATCTTGTCGATCTCCCAGGTGGAAACCCCGGGTTCTACCGCCTCGCCTGCAAGCCGAAGGGCCTTTTGGGAGATTTTCCCCGCCTTTCGCATAACGGAAAGCTCCCGGCTCGTCTTCAGCACGATCATGTCAAATCCTCCAGAGCCTCCATTACCAGGCGGGTGGTGTCAGCCACTTCCTCCTGGCCGTGGACCACAAGCAGCTTGCCCTGCTTGCTGTAATACTCCTTGAGGGGTTCGGTCTGGGTGTGATACACCTCCAGCCGCTCCTTTACTGTATCGGGGTGGTCGTCCTTGCGCTGGACGAGGGTGCCGCCGCAGATGTCACACTTGCCCTCTTCCTTCGGCTTTTTATACAGCGTGTGGTAAGAGGAGCCGCAGCTTTCGCAGACACGGCGTCCGGACATGCGGGTGATGATGTCCTCGTCCGCCACCTCAATGTCGAGGACAGCGTCGATTTCCACACCCATCTTGTCCAGAGCCTCGGCCTGGGGGATGGTCCGGGGGAAGCCGTCCAGGATGAACCCGTTTTTGCAGTCCTCCTGGGCAAGCCGGTCCTGGATGATGCCGATGAGGATTTCATCTGGCACCAGCTGGCCGCTCTCCATATAGGATTTGGCCTTCAGCCCCATCTCCGTGCCGCTCTTCAGCGCTTCGCGGAGAATGTTCCCCGTAGAAATGGTGGGGATGTTGTTCTTTTGGCAAATCTTTTCCGCCTGTGTACCCTTGCCGGCACCGGGGGCGCCTAACAAAATCAACTTCATAGCGTTTCATCCTCCGTTTCCATTAATCCAGAAAGCCTTTGTAATGACGCATCATCATCTGAGATTCCAGCTGCTTCACGGTGTCCAGAGCAACGCCCACGATAATGATGACGGAGGTGCCGCCCAGAGACAGGCCGTACATGCCGGTCACGTTGGTGTATACAATGGGGATCAGGGCCACAAACGCAAGGAACAGCGCCCCGATCAGGGTGACTTTGGAAAGGATCTTTGCGATGAAATCCGCCGTGGGCTTGCCGGGACGGATGCCCGGGATTGTGCCGTTGTTCTGGCGGAGATTATTGGCCATTTCCAGCGGATTATACTGGATGGACATATAGAAGTAGGCAAACACAAGGATCAGCAGGAAATACAGCACCACATACAGCCAGCCGCTGGAGGAGAAAGCGTCCAGCACGGCCCGGCCAAAGCCTTCCGCGGGGTTCCAGAAGAACTGGATGAACTGGGGAATGGACAGAATGGCGCTGGCGAAAATGACGGGCATAACGCCGGACATGGCCACCTTGACAGGCAGGAACGTGCTCTGGCCGCCGTACATTTTCCGGCCCACAACCTTCTTGGCGTACTGCACCGGGATGCGGCGCTCGGCCTCGTTCATAAAGACGATGACCCAGATGACCACCAGGAACAGCACCACGAACAGGGGCGCCAAAACCAGATACTGGCCGGCGGTGGAGGCGCTCTCAATACCCAGCTGCATGTACTGCCACACGGTGCCCAGAGTGACGGGCAGCCGGGCGACGATACCGGCAAACAGGATAATGGAGATGCCGTTGCCAATGCCCTTGTCGTTGATCTGCTCGCCCATCCACATAATCAGGGCGGTGCCGGCGGTAAAGGTCAGCACAATGACGAAGGCCACAAACACACCGGCAAAGCCGTCGGTGTATTCCACAATGCCCTGGCTCCGCAGGTAGAAGTAATAGGCCACGCCCTGGATCAAGCCCAGGATCACCGTGACATACCGGGTGATGGTGGCAATCTTCTTGCGGCCCTCCTCGCCCTCTTTCGCAAGGCGCTCCAGAGGCGGGATAGCAATGGTCAGCAGCTGCATAATGATGGAGCTGTTGATATAGGGGGTAATACCCATGGCAAACAGAGAGGCGTAAGAGAAGGCGCCGCCTGTCAGCATGTTGATATAGCCCAAAGCGGAATTTTCCCCTGCGCTGGCCATCAGGTCAGACAGGGCCGAAGCGTCCAGAAAGGGCGCGGGAATGACAGAACCAAAACGGAACACAATGATGATCAGAAGTGTATACAAGAGCTTCTTGCGCAGGTCGGGAATCCGCCATGCGTTTCGGATCGTGTTAAACACTTAGATCACCTCGGCCTTCCCGCCAGCGGCTTCGATCTTCTCCTTGGCGGCCGCGGAAAAAGCGTTGGCCTTCACGGTGAGCTTTTTGGTCAGCGTCCCGTTGGAAAGGATCTTCACGCCGTCGCATTCCTTCTTCAGAATGCCGGCCTCCATGAGTGCCGCGGCGTCCACAGAAGCGCCGTCCTCAAACTTGTTCAGGGTCCCCACGTTGATGGAGACAATCTCCTTGGCGAAAATATTGTTGAAGCCCCGCTTGGGGATTCTTCTCTGCATAGGCATCTGGCCGCCCTCAAAGCCGGGCCGCATGCCGTGGCCAGCCCGGGCCTTCTGGCCCTTGTGGCCCTTGCCGGCGGTTTTGCCGGTGCCGGCGCCATAGCCTCTGCCAATACGCTTGCGCTCTTTGGTGGCGCCAGGCGTAGCTGTCAGCTGATTAAGCTTCATTGTCACGCACCTCCTTAGCTTTCTTACTTGCTTACTTCGATCAGATGGCCGATCTTCTTCAGCTTGCCCTGGGTCTGGGCGTTGTCGGGCTGCTCGGTCACGTCGCCCACTTTCTTCAGGCCCAGAGAGGCGGCCGTAGCGATCTGGTCCTTTTTAGAACCGATCAGGCTTTTCTTCAAAGTGATTTTCAAAGCTTGGCCCTCCCTTACAGAATCTCTTTGGCGGACTTGCCCCGCAGAGCGGCCACTTCTTCAGCGGTACGCAGCTGGGTCAGGCCGGCTAAGGTAGCGCGGACCACGTTGCAGGGGTTGTTGGAACGCAGGGCCTTGGCGCGAATATCCCGGATACCGGCACACTCCACCACGGCGCGCACAGGGCCGCCGGCGATAACGCCGGTACCGGGGGCGGCGGGCTTCAGGATGACGCGGCCGGCGCCAAACTCGCCCAGAATGTCGTGGGGAATGGTGGTACCCCGCAGGGCGATGCGGGTGAGGTGCTTTTTGGCATCCTCAATGCCCTTGCGGATGGCGTCCGGCACCTCGGCGGCCTTTCCAATGCCAAAGCCCACAATGCCGTCGCCGTTGCCCACAACCACCAGGGCGGAGAACTTCATCACGCGGCCGCCCTTAACGGTTTTCGAAACACGGTTGATCGCCACAACCCGCTCTTGCAGGTCCAGCGTAGAAGCGTCAATGTTACTAGCCAAAATCGTTTCCTCCTTACTTAGAAGTTGAGGCCGCCCTCGCGGGCGCCTTCGGCCAGCTCTTTGACGCGGCCGTGGAAGATATAACCGCCGCGGTCAAAGACCACATTGGTGATGCCTTTTTCTGCTGCCTTCTGAGCAATCAGCTTGCCCACCTCGCGGGCAGCCTCTTTGTTGCCGCCGTTGCCAGTAAAGCTCTTGTCCAGAGTGGACGCAGCGCACAGGGTGTGTCCCGTGGTGTCGTCGATGATCTGGGCATAGATGTTGGCGCTGGAGCGGAACACGTTCAGGCGGGGCCGCTCGGCGGTGCCGGAGATTTTGCCGCGCACTCTCTTGTGGCGGCGCAGCCGTGCCTTGTTGGAATCTGCCTTATTGACCATTTTTTCTCACTCCTTCTACCTTTACTTAGAGCCCTTGCCGGCCTTGCCTTCCTTGCGGCGGACAAACTCGCCGGCATAGCGAATGCCCTTGCCCTTATAGGGTTCCGGCGGACGCTTCTCCCGGACCTCGGCGGCAAACTGGCCAACCTTCTGCTTGTCAATGCCGGAAATGACGATGGTGTTGGCGTTGGGAGCGTCAATCTTGATGTCCTCGTTCTCAGAGACGATCACCTGATGGGAAAAGCCCAGGTTCATCACCAGGTCCTTGCCCTGCTTCTGCACACGATAGCCAACGCCCTGTACCTCCAGGGTCTTGGAGAAGCCCTCGGTCACGCCAACCACCATATTGTGGATGAGCGTGCGGGTCAGGCCGTGAAGCGAACGGGACTCCTTTTCGTCGTCAGGACGGGTGACCAGAATTTCGTTGCCCTCCACCGCAATGTTCATCTTGGGGTTAAAGGTCTGGTCCAGGGTACCCTTGGGTCCCTTTACCGCCACTTCGCTACCGTTGACAGTCACCTCAACGCCAGCGGGAATATTGATGGGTTTTCTTCCAATTCTCGACATGCTCTCGCACCCCCTTTTCTTACCAAATGAACGCCAGCACTTCGCCGCCGACGTTTTCTTTTCTCGCGGCCCGGTCGGTCATAATCCCCTTGGAAGTGGAGATGATGGCCACGCCCAGACCCTTCATCACGCGGGGCAGCTCCTGGGCGTTGGAATAGATCCGCAGGCCAGGCTTGGAAACCCGCTTGAGGCCCTTGATAACGGGCTGCTTGCCCACATACTTCAGGGTGATGGTAATCATCCCCTGCTTGCCGTCCTCCGTCACGGTAAAGCCCTTGACGTAGCCCTCGTCCACCAGAATCTGGCAAATGGCCTTCTTCATGTTGGAGGCTGGCACCTCCACGGTGTCGTGGCGGGCGGCCTGGGCGTTGCGGATGCGGGTCAGCAGATCAGCGATTGTATCTGTAACTTGCATGAATTCGTACCTCCTTGATGATTTACCAGCTTGCCTTCTTCACGCCGGGGATTTCGCCCTTGTACGCAAGCTCCCGGAAGCAGATGCGGCAAATGCCGAATTTCCGAAGGTAGGCATGCGGCCGGCCGCAGATCTTGCAGCGGTTGTATTCCCGGGTGGAATACTTCTGAGGTCTCTTCTGTTTTACTTTCATCGAAGTCTTGGCCACAATAATCCCTCCTTATTTCGTGAACGGAGCGCCCATCTGGGAGAGCAGCTCACGGGCCTCTTCGTCGGTGTTGGCAGTGGTGACAAAGCAGATGTCCATGCCCCGCACCTTGTCGACCTTGTCGTAGTCGATCTCGGGGAAGATCAGCTGCTCGCGGATACCCATGTTGTAGTTGCCGCGGCCGTCGAAGGAGTTGGGGTTAATGCCCCGGAAGTCACGAACGCGGGGCAGGGCCACGTTGAACAGGCGGTCCAAAAACTCGTACATCCGGTCGCCCCGCAGGGTAACCTTTACGCCAATGGGCATGCCCTCACGCAGCTTAAAGTTAGCCACGCTCTTCTTGGCCTTGCACACCACGGGCTTCTGGCCGGTAATCTTGGCCAGGTCGCCGCTGATGTTGTCAATGGCCTTGGCGTTTTCCTTGGCCTCGCCAGCGCCCACATTGATGACAATTTTGTCCAGCTTGGGGATCTGCATCACGCTCTTGTAGCCAAACTTCTTCATCAGCGCGGGGGCCACTTCTTCTTTATAGAAATCTTTCATTCTAGCCATGTTTGTTCCTCCCTCACAGCGACTCGCCGCATTTCTTGCAAATGCGTTCCTTGGTGCCGTCCTTCAGGATCTTGTGGCCGACACGGGTGGGCTTGCCGCAGCGGGGGCAAACCACCTGCACCTTGCAGGCATAGATGGCGCCTTCGGCCTTGATGATGCCGCCGGCCTCGCCCATTCTGCGGGGCTTTACATGCTTTTGGACAAAGTTTGCGTTCTCCACAATGACCTTGCCCTCCTTGGGGCTTACCTGCATGACCTTGCCCTTTTTGCCGCGGTCCTTGCCGCTGAGGATTACGACGGTGTCACCGGTTTTTACATGAATCTTGTTATTCATCTTTCAGCGCACCTCCATCAAAGTACTTCGGGAGCCAGGGACAGGATCTTCATATACTCCTTGTCGCGCAGCTCGCGGGCCACAGGCCCAAAAATACGGGTTCCGCGGGGGTTCTTGTCATCGCGGATGATAACGGCGGCGTTCTCGTCAAAACGAATGTAGCTGCCGTCCTCGCGGCGAACGCCGGAAGAAGTGCGGACAATAACCGCCTTTACCACGTCGCCTTTTTTTACCACGCCGCCGGGTGCTGCTTTTTTAACGGAAGCAACCACCACGTCGCCGATATTGGCATACCTCCTGCCAGTGCCGCCCAGCACGCGGATGCACATAAGCTCCTTCGCGCCGGTGTTGTCGGCCACCTTGAGGTAAGACTGCTGCTGAATCACAGTGCGTTCCTCCTTTGCTTAAAGCCAAATAAGAATTTTGTTGTTCTTCTAAGAGAGAGTAAGCTCTGCCAAAAAGTTATTTGGCTTTCTCGATGATCTCCACCAGGCGCCATCTCTTGTCCTTGGAAAGAGGGCGGGTCTCCATAATGCGAACCCGGTCGCCCACACGGCACTCGTTGTTCTCGTCGTGGGCCTTGCGCTTCACGGTGCGCTTGATAACCTTGTCGTAAATGGGGTGTTTCACGCTGTCCTGAATGGCGACCACCACGGTCTTGTCCATCTTATCGCTGACGACGCGGCCAACCGCGGTTTTTCTCATGTTTCTCTGTTCGCTCACTTCTTAATCCTCCCTTCCCTTAGGCGTTGTCGGCGTGAAGCTCGTTCTCCCGAATGACGGTCTTTACCCGGGCGATGTCCTTCTTTACAGCCGAAATACGCATGGGGTTGTCAAGCTGATTGATAGCGAGCTGGAAACGCAGGTTGAAAAGCTCAGCCTTCAGGTCGGCGAGTTTGGTGTTCAGCTCGTCAGCGGTCATTTCTCTGATTTCTGAAGCTTTCATCACAAACTGGCCTCCGTTTCTTTCGTTACAAATTTGCACTTGATGGGCAGCTTGTTGGCGGCCAGGCGCAGAGCCTCCCGGGCAGTAGCCTCGGAAACGCCGCCCAGCTCAAACATCACCCTGCCGGGCTTTACAACGGCAACCCAGTACTCGGGAGAGCCTTTACCGGAACCCATTCGGGTTTCAGCGGGCTTCTGAGTGACAGGCTTGTCGGGGAAAATCTTAATCCAGACCTTACCGAAACGCTTGCAGTAACGAGTCATGGCCACACGGGCGGCCTCGATCTGGTTGGAGGTGATCCAGGCGGGCTCCAGAGCCTGCAGGCCAAAATCGCCATAGGTCACCTTGTTGCCGCGCAGGGCCTTGCCCTTCATGCGGCCTCTCTGCACTCTGCGGTATTTCACGCGCTTAGGAAGTAACATTATCTGCGGCCTCCTTCCCTATTTCCCTGGGGGCGGCGGTCACGGCGCTCCCGGCGGTCGTCACGGCGGCGGTCGTTCCGGTCGCTGCGCTCACGGCGCTCGCCGCTCCGGTTGTCGTTGAGAACCTCGCCCTTGTACAGCCAAACCTTCACGCCAATGCGTCCATAGGTGGTGTTGGCCTCGGCGAAGCCATAGTCGATGTCCGCGCGGATAGTCTGCAGCGGAATGGTGCCGTCGTGGTACTCTTCGCTGCGGGCAATTTCCGCGCCGCCCAAGCGCCCGGACACTTTGGTCTTAATGCCCTTGGCGCCCAGCTTCATGGCGCGGCCGATGCAGCCCTTCATGGCGCGGCGGAAGGAGATCCGGCGCTCCAGCTGAGAGGCGATGTTCTCGGCCACCAGCTGCGCGTTCAGGTCGGGCTGGCGCACCTCCACAATGTTGATTACAACGGGCTTTCCCAGCATCTTCTCGCACTGCTGGCGCAGCTTCTCAATTTCAGAGCCGCCCTTGCCAATGACCATGCCGGGCTTGGCGCAGTGGATGTGGATACGCACCTTAGAGGCGTCCCGCTCGATCTCAATCTTGGGAACACCGGCGGCGTACAGCTGCTTTTTCAGCGTTTTACGAAGGTTGTAATCCTCCACCAGAATGTCGCCAAACTCGCTGTCATTGGCAAACCACCGGGAATCCCAGTCTTTGATAACACCCACACGGAGACCGTGGGGATTCACTTTCTGACCCATATCTTTGCCTCCTTACCGCTTACTCTTTTTCCTTCACCACAATGGTGATGTGAGAGGTTCTCTTCAGCACCCGGAACGCCCGGCCGTGAGCGCTGGGACGGATCCGTTTCAGGATCGGTCCGGGGGTCACATAGCACTGGGAAACATACAGGCTGTTCCGGTCCATGTTAAAGTTGTTCTCCGCGTTGGCCACGGCGGACTTCAGCAGCTTCTGCAGGTCCTCGCAAGCGGCCTTGGGGGTGTGCTTTAAGATAGCGGCGGCAAGGTCCACCGGCTTATTGCGGATAAGATCCAGCACAAGACCAACCTTGCGGGGAGAGATCCGGGTGTAGTTCAGTGTTGCTTTCGCTTCCATGCTTTTTCTCTCCTTTCTTCTTACTTGGAGGTCTTGGAACCCGCGTGACCCTTAAAGGTGCGGGTGGGGGCGAACTCGCCCAGCTTGTGTCCCACCATGTCCTCGGTGATGTACACCGGCACATGCTTGCGGCCGTCGTGAACGGCAATGGTGTGGCCCACGAAATCCGGGAAGATCATGGAGGCTCTGCTCCAGGTCTTGACGATCTTCTTCTCGCCGGCCTCGTTCATAGCCTGGATCCTTTTCAGCAGCACGGGCTGTACAAAGGGTCCCTTCTTCAAGCTTCTGCTCATAGTGTCTTTGCTCCTTTCCCGTGCGGCTTACTTACCGTTTCTCCGCTTTACGATAAACTTATCGCTGCGGTTCTTCTTCTTGCGGGTCTTATAACCCAGGGCCGGCTTGCCCCAGGGAGTGACAGGTCCGGGACGGCCCACAGGGCTCTTGCCCTCGCCGCCGCCGTGGGGGTGGTCGTTGGGGTTCATCACAGAGCCGCGCACGGTAGGCCGCCAGCCCATGTGGCGCTTGCGGCCAGCCTTGCCGATCTTCACGTTTTCATGGTCGATATTGGAGACCTGGCCGATGGAGGCCATGCAGTTCTCGGGAACGTTGCGCAGCTCGCCGGAGGGCAGGCGCAGCAGAGCCATGCCGTTCTCCTTGGCCATCAGCTGGGCCATAATGCCGGCGGCCCGGGCCAGCTGGGCACCCTTGCCGGGATACAGCTCTACGTTGTGGATGAAGGTACCCACAGGGATGTTCTTCAGAGGCAGAGCGTTGCCGGGCTTGATGTCGGCCTCAGCGCCGGACACAACCTTGTCCCCAGCCTTCAGGCCGTGGGGAGCCAGGATGTAGCGCTTCTCGCCGTCGGCGTACTGCACCAGGGCGATGAAGGCGGAACGGTTGGGATCGTACTCGATGCCCAGCACGGTGGCCTCCACGTCGTGCTTCTGGCGCTTAAAGTCGATAATGCGGTACTTCTTGCGGTTTCCGCCGCCGCGGTGGCGGACGGTGATGCGGCCATAGCTGTTGCGGCCGGCTTTTTTATCCAGAGGGGCCAGCAGGCTCCTCTCAGGACCATTCTTGGAAAGGCTGGTATAGTCCGTCACGGACATGTTCCGCCTTGCCGCGGTGGTCGGCTTGTAATTCTTAATTGCCATTTGGTTTTCACTCTCCTATATTGGCTTTGCGGGGGCGGCGTTTCCCCCATTCTTGCCCATTCTCACTTGGGCGATCTCACTCGCTCGCGAGGCCCCGAGGCGGGGCTTTTTTTAAATCATGGATTCGAAGAATTCGATGGTCTTGCTGTCGTCCGTCAGGGTGACAACGGCCTTTTTCCAGCTTCTGGTATAGCCTTCATACCGGCCCTGGCGGCGCATATGGCCCCTGACATGGAGGGTGTTCACCTTGCTGACCTTCACGCCGAAAAGCTCTTCCACAGCGCGCTTGATGTCGATCTTGGTGGAAGCCTTGTTCACTTCAAAGGTGTACTTCTTCTGGCTGTTGCCGTCCATGGTCTTTTCGGTGATGATGGGGCGGATGATAATATCCTGGGCTGCCATTACGCATACACCTCCTCAATTTTCGCAACCGCATCCTTGACGACGATAAATTTGTCGGCGCCCAGGATGTCGTACACGTTCAGGGTGTTGACCTGAGCGGTCTTTACACCGGGAATGTTCCGGGCGGAGGCGATTACCTTTTCGTCCACGGTAGAGAGAACGATGAGGGCCTTCTTCTCGGAACCCACCGCCTTGAGCATATCGGCGATGGTCTTGGTCTTATAGGAATCGGCAGTGATCTGGTCGATGACGATCATCTCGTTGTCCCGCACCTTGGAAGAGAGGGCGCTCTTCATGGCCAGACGGCGCACCTTCTTGTTCAGGGTGTAGCGGTACTCCCTGGGCTTGGGAGCGAACACAATGCCGCCGTGGGTCCACTGGGGAGCCCGGGTAGAACCCTGGCGGGCGCGGCCGGTACCCTTCTGGCGCCACGGCTTCTTGCCGCCGCCGGAAACCTCGGAACGGGTCAGAGCGGACTGAGTGCCCTGGCGCTGATTGGCCAGATAATTCTTCACCATGTCGTTCATCACGGAGACATTGGGCTCAATGCCGAACACGGCATCATTCAGCTCCTGCTGGCCAACCTCCTGGCCCTGCATGTTCAAAACTGCGATAGTAGGCATGCTTTATTTCCTCCTTCCCTTACGCTTTCACGCTGTCGCGGACCACGACGATGCCGCCGTTGGGGCCGGGGATGGCGCCCTTAACCGCGATCAGGTTGTTTTCGGCGTCCACCTTGGCGACGGTGAGGTTCTGCACAGTGACAGTCTCAGCGCCCAGATGGCCGGCCATCTTCAGGCCCTTCCACACGCGGGAGGGAGTGGAGCAGGCGCCGTTGGAACCGCCGTGGCGGGCAACAGGGCCGGAACCGTGGGTCTCCTTCAGGCGGCGGAAGTTCCAGCGCTTGATCACGCCGGCATAGCCCTTGCCCTTGCTCTTTCCGGTAACGTCCACGCGCTCGCCGGTCTCAAAGGCGTCGGCCTTGATCAGATCGCCCACGTTCAGAGCGCTGATGTCGTCCAGGCGAAGCTCCCGCAGGGTCTTTTTGGGGGCAACGTCACCCTTCTTGAAGTGGCCTGCCAGGGGCTTTGTCACCCGCTGGGGCTTCTGGTCGCCAAAGCCGATCTGCACCGCGTTGTAGCCGTCGTTTTCAACGGTCTTTTTCTGGGTGACAACGCAGGGGCCGGCTTCAATTACGGTGACGGGAATGACCTTTCCCTTTTCATCGAAGATCTGCGTCATGCCGATCTTCTTGCCGATGATTCCTTTTTTCATCTTTCTTTTCCTCCTGATAGAGTTATTGGTTGGATTTCTCCAACATGACCCTCCTGCTCCGGAGTAGTTTAAGTTTAAGCTTTAAGCCGAAGCTGTCTCGCAGCAAACCTCAACATTCAGCTTGAGAGGTTTTCGGGCAATCTCTCTCGTTGAGAGTAAGCCTTGAGACCGCGGCCTTTAAAGCTTAATCTCGATCTCTACGCCGGCGGGGAGCTCCAGGCCCATCAAAGCCTCAACGGTCTTGTTGCTGGGCCGCAGAATGTCGATCAGTCTCTTGTGGGTGCGCATCTCAAACTGCTCCCGGCTGTCCTTATACTTGTGAACGGCCCGCAGAATGGTGATGATCTGCTTCTCGGTGGGCAGCGGCACAGGGCCGGAAACCCGGGCGCCGGTGCGCTTGGCGGTGGCCACAATCTTCTCGGAAGACTGGTCCACCAGCTGATGGTCGTACCCCTTAATTCTGATTCTGATCTTTTCCTTGACTGCCACTCAAAATCGCCTCCTTAAATTTCTTTCAGGCGGGCTGGGTTTTTTCAACACCGTTCCGGGTGTTTCCACCCTGGACATAGAAAAACCGGAAATCCGCATTTCACGGATTCCGGGGCAAGGACTAAACCCATATCATCCTCTGAAGGGCGCAAAATCGGCCTTCCGGGAACGCCCGGCGGTTCCATCCCTTCAAATTCCTTCGCCCGGTTTCAAATCGGACATACTCCACGGAAAAACCGGCCTCGCTGGGCCGCAACCTCCCGCTTCATCGCATATCTGGCGTCCCCTTGTCTGGAACACCTGTGCAGTCACGCTTGATTATAATACCACACAACCCCAGGTTTTGCAAGGATTTTTCAAAAAATTTCCGGATTTTTTTCATTTCTCACAGGCCGTCAAAAACAGGGCGGAGCGGTTTCTCCTCCCTGGAAAAAGCGCACAAAAAAGCCGGCTTTTTGGGGGACCAAGGCCCCTTTGAAGCCGGCGGCGCTGTCAACGGCTTTCCCCGTTTTTGGGCGTATACCGCTCGGAGTGCAGGCACACCGCCGGGTGGCCGGCCTGAGCCAGCAGCTCGGCAAAGGTAAGCCTCTTCCGGGCGGCGGGCTGCAGGGGCAGAAATTTCTCAAAAATGCACAGACAGCCCTCCTCCTTGGCGGTTTTGTAGTCCTCAAACCGCCGCAGGGTCCAGCTGACCTCCTGAATCCCCCACACCCGCCGGGCGGCCCGCAGGGACAGGTTCTGCCGGGTCTGAAAATCATAGGCCTCAAAGTGGGGGCGGGTGAGGAAGTTGGTCAGCAGGTTCCGCCCGATAAAGGCCATCCATCCCGGCATGTCCTCCTCGGGCTTGTAGCACATCAGCTGCCCCCGGACAATCTTCGGGTGGTTCTTCCTGAACCAGCGGACAATCCGGGGATCGAAGGATTCCACGCAGTACAGGCCCCCATACCCCTCCAGCAGCTCCATGGCCTTTTGGCACAGCTCCTCCTGGCGGGAGTAGCTTTTGATCTCCACAATCAGAGGGGTGCGGCCGTCCACCAGCTTCAGCACGTCCCGAAACAGAGGCACCCGCTCCTGGGTGCCAAAGAGGCGATAGCCGGAAAGCTCCTCATAGGTCATCTGGTCAATGTTCCTGTCCACCCCGCAGGTGCGGGCAATAGACAGGTCGTGGTGGACCACCACCTGGCCGTCGCAGGTCAGCTGCAGGTCCAGCTCCATGCCAAAGCCGCCCCTCACCGCCAGGTCAAAGGCCATCAGGGAGTTTTCCGGCACGCCCTTTTCCCTGTCGTGCAGGCCCCGGTGGGCGTAGTCATAGGCGTGAAAGGCGGAAAAATCCGCCCGGGGAAGCTGGGGGCCAATGGCCCACAGCCACAGCAAAAGCACCGCGGCGGCAGCCGCCAGCAGAACAATCAGCACGGTCATCATCATGTGTTTCCTCCATTGGGCCGGCCCTGCCGCCGGCGGAATTCCGTGGGCGTGCAGCCCATGCTCTGTTTAAACACGCCGATAAAATAGCTCAGGCTGTTAAAGCCCGTGTCAAAGGCGATATCCAGCACCTTCCGGTCGCTTTCCAGCAGCAGGTCCGCGGCGGCGGAAAGGCGCATCCCGTTGATATACTGCACCGGCGTTCTAAAGGTATACTTTTTAAAAAGGCGGCAGAAGTGTCCGGTGCTCAGGTGGCTCATCTCCGCCAGCTGGTCCACCGTGATCCTCTGGCGGTAATGCTCCTGAATATACTCCAGGGCGGCCTTGATGCCCTCTCCCGGCGCCCGTTCCCTGGGCGGGACGCTCTGCTCCCCCCGGCTGGCCAGGCTGGCGAACAGCTCCAAAAGCCCGGCCCGCACCAGCAGCTCGTAAGCCGCCGGCCGCTGAAACAGCAGGTCCATCACCCGGTTGAACAGCTCCAAGACCTGCCGGCCCTCCGGGGTGGAGGCGCTGGTCAGCCGGGGCAGGTGGAGCTTTCCCTCCACTACCGGCGCCACATATTTCCGGCGGGCAATGTCGTTTTCGTCCCCGCAGAGAATCTCCGGGCTGAACACCACCGCGGCGTAGTCCATCTCCTCGCCGCCCAGGGGCTGAGCGGCGTGCAGCTCTCCGCTGTTGAAGAACACCAATTCCCCGGCCTGAGCCAGCAGATAGTCGCTGCCGCAGCGCACCCGCACCCGGCCCCGCTCCACCTTGAACAGCTCCATCTCGTTGTGCCAGTGGCATTCCAGCTCTCCCAGCAGCGTGGAGGTGGGGGGCTGAATGCGGTAACAGCTCACCGGCAGGCTGATGTCCCCGTGATGCCGCTCCTCCTTCAGCTTCTTGTCGGTCAAGGCGTCCTCCCCTCCTCCGCAACATGTCAAAATAGTGGAATTCTTTGTCTGATTCCAACAAGCTTTTTCCGGTGGGAACCGCTTAGAATTTAAGTATACTATATATCATCGCCGGACGTTTTTCAACTGGGACGTCCGCGATTTCTCAAAAATCCCCAGACGCAGCAGCGGAAAGGATGGTATTATGAAATTTACAAAAGGCTATTGGATGAACCTGCCCGGCGTGGAAAACGCCGACGCCGTGCAGATTCGCGAGGTGAAAATCCAGGAGGACCGGGTCTATCTGTATGTGGTTCCCTTCCCCCAGGACTTCCGGGCCATGGGCGGCCCCGTGCTGGAGATGTACATCTCCTCCCCCAAAAAGGACATCATCCGCACCCAGGCCTACCACTTTATGGGCAGCGCCAAGAAGGAGCCTCAGTTTGAGCTGGAGGCCGAAAGCTGCCCCCTGACCATCACCGAGTTTGAGGGCGGGCTTTCTGTTCAGAGCGGCAAGACCGAGCTGAAGATCACCAAGAGCCCCGCCTCCTTCACTTATTACTACGAGGGCAAAAAGCTGACCAACATCGGCGACCGGTTCGGCCACGCCATGATCAGCACCCTGAAAACCCCCGACGGCCCCTTTATGCGGGTGCAGATGGACCTGGACATTGGCGAGAAGGTCTACGGCCTGGGCGAGCGGTTCACCCCCTTTGTGAAAAACGGCCAGGTGGTGGACATCTGGAACGAGGACGGCGGCACTTGCACCGAGATCTCCTACAAGAACATCCCCTTCTACATGACCAACAAGGGCTACGGCGTGCTGGTAAACACCAGCGGCAAGGTTTCCTATGAGATCTGCTCCGAGGCCGTCACCCGGGTGCAGTTCTCCGTGCCTGGCGAGAAGATCGACTTTATGGTGGTGGGCGGCGGCGACGGCAAGACCGTCCTCTCCAACTACACCGCCCTTACCGGCCGGCCGGCCCTGCCTCCCGCCTGGAGCTTCGGCCTGTGGCTGACCACCAGCTTCACCACCTCTTACGACGAAAAGACGGTTCGCAGCTTTGTGGACGGCATGGCTCAGCGGAAGATCCCCCTGCATGTGTTCCATTTTGACTGCTACTGGATGAAGGAGAACGAGTGGTGCAACTTCACCTGGGACGAGGCCATGTTCGACGACGTCCCCGCCATGCTCGCCCGGATGAAGAACGAGTGCGGCCTGAAGATCTGCGTGTGGATCAACTCCTACATCGGCCAAAAGTCCCCCTTGTTCCAGGAGGCCGCCGAGAAGGGCTACCTCTTAAAGCGGCCCAACGGCGACGTGTGGCAGTGGGATCTGTGGCAGGCCGGCATGGGCCTGGTGGACTTTACCAACCCCGACGCCTGGAAGTGGTATCAGGGCAAGCTGCGGAACCTTTTGGACCAGGGCGTGGACTGCTTCAAGACCGACTTTGGCGAGCGCATCCCCACCGACGTGGTATACTACGACGGGTCCGATCCCGAGCTGATGCACAACTACTACACCTATCTGTACAACAAGTGCGTGTTTGAGCTGCTGGAGGAGTACAAGGGCAAGAACCAGGCCTGCCTGTTTGCCCGCAGCGCCACCGTGGGCGGCCAGAAATTCCCCGTGCATTGGGGCGGCGACTGCTCCTCCAACTACCTGTCCATGAGCGAGTCCCTCCGGGGCGGCCTGTCCCTGTGCATGTCCGGCTTCGGCTTCTGGAGCCACGACATCTCCGGCTTTGAGGGCACCGCTCCCGACGACGTGTACAAGCGCTGGGCTGCCTTTGGCCTGCTGTCCACCCACAGCCGCCTCCACGGCTCCAACTCCTACCGGGTGCCCTGGCTCTTTGGCGAGGAGGCCGTGGACGTGGTGCGCAAGTTCACCAACCTGAAATGCACTCTGATGCCCTACCTGTTCTCCGCCGCCGTGGAGACCCACAACACCGGCGTGCCCACCATGCGGGCCATGGTGCTGGAGTTCCCCAACGACATCCCCTGCGCCGACCTGGACCGGCAGTACATGCTGGGCGAGCGCCTGCTGGTGGCCCCCGTGTTCACCAAGGAGGGCGATGTGGACTACTATCTGCCTGAAGGCACCTGGACCAGCTTCCTGGACAACCGGGTGGTGGAAGGCGGCAAGTGGCAGCACGAGGTCCACGACTTTATGAGCCTGCCCCTGATGGTTCGGGAAAACTCCATCATTGCCGTGGGCGCCGACGACCAGAAGGTGGAGTACGACTTTGGCAAGGACCTGACCCTCCATGTGTTCGCCCTGAAGGACCAGGCCTGCGCCGACATCAAGGACATGTACGGCAATGACATGCTGAAGGCCTGCGCCAAGAACGAGGACGGCAAGGTCACCCTGTCCTTTGAGGGACGGGCGGAAAACCTGAAGGTGCTGCTGCGCAACGTGAAGGACGTGAAGGACCTCTCCGGCGCCGACGCCGAGGAGACCCAGCTGGGCCTTCTGCTCCATGTGAACGCCGGCCTGGACGACGTCACCTTTGCCCTGTAAACCACAACTCTAAAAGAGGACTGCCGCGATGCGTGGCAGTCCTTTTTTAAGTTTCATCTCCCAAGTGAAAAGGGACTGCCGCCAAGCCGCGGCAGTCCCTTTTTTCAGTCTTTTACGATCACGTCGCCCCACATGGCGTTGGCGGCCCTGACCAGGTCGCCGGGGGCCAGCTTCAGCTGCAAGCCCCGCCTGCCGCCGCTGACATAAACGGCGGACAGACCTCCCACGCTCTGGTCCACCACGGTGGGAAACTGCTTCTTCATGCCCAGGGCCGTACAGCCGCCCCGAACATAGCCCGTAACAGCCAGCAGGTCCTTGACGTGGAGCATTTCCAGGGATTTCTCCCCCACCACCGCCGCGGCCTTTTTCCGGTCCAGCTCCCGGTCCACCGGCAGCACGAACACATAGTGTCCGCCGCTTTTCCCCACGGTCACCAGGGTCTTGCACACCTGAGAGGGGTCCAGCCCCAGCTGGCGGGCCACGTCCTCCCCGTCGGTGAACTCCTGGCAGGGATAGGACCGGGCCTCATAGGGGATCTTCATCCGGTCCAAAAGCCGCAGGGCGTTTGTCTTTTCCAGCTTGTCCCTTGCCATTACCGCTGCGTTTCCCCCTTGTCCTCCAGCAGAGTGATGGTCACGTCGAACTCTTCCCCTTCCATCATGCCGTTTTCCGGCTGGCGGTACAGGGTGACTGTCACCTGATCTCCGGGGCTGTACCGCAGCAGCAGGTTGGAAATGTCCTGCAGCTCTTCCACGGTTTCCCCGTCAATGGCGATGATGATATCGTTGGGCTGGGCCTGGGTCCCCGCGAAGGAGCTGTCCTCGTCAATGGAGGCGATGACAAAGCCCTGGGGGATGCCGTAGAACGCGGACTGAGCGGCGGTAACGTCCGAACCGGTAATGCCCAGCCGCACCCGGCCCTCCACATAGCCGCCGGAGAGCAGCTGGTCGATGATGTCCTTTGCCTTGCTCACCGGGATGGCAAAGCCCATGCCCTCATAGCCGTCGGTGATGATTTTGGAGGAATTGATGCCCACCACCTGGCCGTACATGTTCACCAGCGGCCCGCCGGAGTTGCCCGGATTGATGGCGGCGTCGGTTTGGATATAGGTCATGCCCTCTTCGCTGTAACGCTCCACAGCCCGGTCCAGACCGGAGACAATCCCCCGTGTCAGAGAGCTGGCAAACCGCTCTCCTCCGGGATTGCCAATGGCCACCACCCACTCCCCAATGGAAAGCTGGTCCGAGTCCCCAAACTCCGCCGGGGTAAAGCCATAGTCGTTGGTCTTGATAACCGCCAGGTCCGTGGTGCGGTCCATGCCCACCACCACCGCATCGTACTGCTGTCCGTCATAGGTGGTCACGGTGACAAGCACGCTTTTTGTGTTCAGCACCACATGGGCGTTGGTGATGATATACCCGTCCGAGGTGGCGATAATCCCCGTGCCGGCGCTGTCCGTGGTCTCTCCCGTGCGGGAGGCGGTAATCGCCACCGTGGACTGGACCACCCGGTTGTAAACCTCCTGAGCGTCCAGGGCGTCGCCCTCCAGCTTGGAGTGGATGACAATGCCCTCCTCGTTGGGGGTCACGTCCACATCGGGCAGCTCCAGGGCAGGGGTCTCCTCCTGCTGCTCCTCGGGGGCGGACTCCTCCTGCTGGCTCTCCTCCGGCAGAGTCTCCACCAGAGACTGCTGAGGACCCGCCACGGCCCAGCTGATTACAAAAACGGCAAAGCCCACAATCACCCCGGCGGTCAGGGCGGAGGCAATCCACAAAAACACCTTCAGGCTTCGGGACATCTTTTTCCGGGGAGGCTTGGGGGGCTGGCCGCAGGGATACCACCCCTGGCCGGGACAGCCGGGATACCCGTTCTGGGGCACCCCATAAGGGGGCTGGCCATAGGCCATCCAGGGTCCCTGAGGCCCGTAAGGGGGATACCCCCAGGGCTGCGGGGGAGGCGCCTGCTGGGCAGCGGACTCCTCCTGGGCGGGCGCTTGGTTCGGAGCCGCCGCTTCCCCGGCAGGGACCTGGCTTTCCTCCAGGTTTTCCTCCAGGGGCGCCTGGTCCTCGTCCGCTGGGCCGCAGGTCTCCTGAGAGCCGCCCTCCTGGGAAGGGGCGCTTTCCAAAGCAGCCTCCGCCGGCCGCGGGTCCCCGGGAGCCGCTTCCCGCTCTTGGGCGGGGAGGGACCGGGCCTGCTCTTCCTCCGGCGTTTCCTCCCGGGTGGGAAGGTTATTCATCTGGTCGTCCGTCATCTTCCTTGCTCCTTTCAGGCTCCTGCTTGTCACGGGGGGCCTCTTTCTTTTCCTTGGCCTTGCGGGAAGCCGGCTCCTTCAGCTTGAAGGAACCGGTATCCTTCAGCTTGGGGGCCTCCTGGGGCTTGGGAATATAAAACTCAAACCGGCAGAACTGGTTCACCGCCGAGCTGACGGAAATATCCCCGCCGTGCAGCTTTAAAATGGTCCGCACAATGTACAGCCCCAAGCCCATGCCGTTCTTGTCCCGGCTGCGGGACTTGTCCGTCTTGTAAAACCGCTCGAAGATCATGGGCAGGTCCTCGGGGGCAATGCCCGGGCCGGTGTTCTCAATCACCACGGTGGTGCGGTCGATGCTGTCGGAAATCTGCACGGAGATGGCCCCGCCCTGGTTGGTGAACTTCACCGCGTTCTCAATCAGGTTGTACACCACCTGGTGCAGCAGGTCCTGGTCGCCCCAAACCATCTGGGGAACGGCTTCCTCCAGGCCCCGGATCTCGATCTGCTTCTCGTCGATCTTCTGCTCGAAGGTCAGCAGGGTGGTGACCAGGGTATTGGTGATGTCAAAGCTGGTGGGATGCAGCTTCATCTCGCCGCTGTCAATGCGGGACAGGTCCAGCATGGATTTTACCAGCCGGGACAGGCGCTTCACCTCATCGGAGACAACGTGGAGGTATTTGTCCTCCTGCTCTCTGGGAATGGTGCCGTCCAAAATGCCGTCGATAAACCCGGCGATGGTGGTCATGGGGGTTTTCAGCTCGTGGGACACGTTGGCGATAAAGCTTCTGCGGGTGCCTTCGGAGTTGGACAGGGAATTGGCCATGTTGTTAAAGGAGATGGCCAGCTGGCCCAGCTCGTCGGCGCTGGTGACAGGAACCCGCACCGAAAAGTCCCCGCTGCCAAAGCTGCGGGCCGCGGCGGACATTTGACGCAGAGGCTTTACCAGCCGGAAGGCAAAGGCCCCCACCACAATAAAGGTGATGCCCAGGGCGGCCGCGGCGGCCACCAGGAACATCTGAAAAGCCTCCCCCTGAAAGGCGTTCACCGTGCTGACGCTGGTGGCGGCGAACACCGCCCCCACGCACAGGTTCTCCTCCCCGGCGTACATGGGTACGCCGATGATATAGGAGGGGCTTTTATACAGCCCGCCAAAGGTATTCCGGCTCTCGTACAGGCCCTGAGAGGCCTGGGCCACAATCTGCTGGGGCACGGACTGAGGGCTTTGCAGCTTGCTGTTGGGGTAGTTTCCCAGCAGAATGTTGCCCTCCAGGTCGGTGATGAAAATATCCGCGTCAATGCTGGTAGAGAAGGTGTCGATAAAGCTTTTCAGCACGGCAGTTTGCAGCTGATAGCTGTCCTCGCTGGTTTTGGTGAGAAACACACTGGACATGTCCGCAATGGAGTTGGCGTTTTGGGTGAGCAGGTCCTTCTTCTCGTCCCGCCAATACTGGGAAAAAAAGGCCATCATCACCGTGCCCAGCATGATGAAGCTGAGCACCACAATGCCCATGGTGATGCCCAGATACCTGGTGAAGATGCTCTTTTGCATGGCAACCCGCCGGGGGCCTCTGCCGCTCATTCCTTCACCTCAAACTTGTAGCCCACGCCCCACACGGTTTTTAAGGCCCACTTGTCCGAGGCGCCCTCCAGCTTTTCCCGCAGGCGCTTTACATGGACGTCCACCGTGCGGCTGTCGCCGTAATAGTCAAAGCCCCACACCTCGTCCAGCAGCTGGTCCCGGGTGAACACCCGGTTGGGGTTGGAGGCCAGGTGGTAGATCAGCTCCATCTCCTTGGGAGGCGTGTCCACCTGCACGCCCTTCACCTTCAGCTCATAGTTGGTCAGGTTGATGGACAGGTTTTCATAGGTGACCACCTTGTTCTCTTCCTTTTCCTCGCTGTGCTTGCCGCTGCGCCGCAGCACGGCGTTGATCCGGGCGATGACCTCCTTGGTCTCAAAGGGCTTTACCACATAGTCGTCGGCGCCCAGCTCCAGGCCCAGCACCTTGTCGAACACCTCGCCCTTGGCGGTGAGCATGATGATGGGCCGGTTGGATTTCTTCCGAATCTCCCGGCACACCTGCCACCCATCCAGGCCCGGCAGCATAATGTCCAGCAGGATCAGGTCCGGGTTTACCGAGTCGAACATCTTCAGGGCGGTTTCGCCGTCGTTGGCAATAGAGGCCTCAAAGCCCTCCTTCTCAATGTATAAACGCAGCAGCTCGCAGATATTGGTATCGTCGTCCACAATCAGGATTTTTCCAGATGCCATCAGGGACACTCCCTTTCCAAAGTTTCTCTCGTTTGGGTATTTTCCCCCAATGTAAAATATTGTACCCGTTCTCTGTGGCAAAAGCAAGAAAAAGCCGTGAAGAATTTGTGAAGCGCGCCCCCCTCGGGCCAAACCAGATCCCGGCCGGCCAAGGCTCTCTCTCTGAAAAAACGCTGGCTTCGCTCTTGATTTTCTCCCGGGGATATGCTACAATCATTTCACTTTAGCGCACCTATGCTTTAAAGCATGTGTGCTTTAAATGACAAAAGCATTCGAGGAGTGGAAGGTATGAGCAAGGAAGTGACCATTTGGGTTGTCATTGGCGTGTACGCGCTGTTTATGCTGGGCATTGGCGTGTGGTACTCCCGCAAGGGTACGGACATGGCCGGCTTTACCGTGGGAGGCCGCAGCGCCGGGGCGTGGATTTCCGCCCTCTCCTACGGCACGGCCTATTTCTCCGCGGTGATGTTCATCGGCTATTCCGGCGGCTCTGGGTGGAGCTACGGCCTGTGGAGCGTGCTGGTGGGGGTGGGCAACGCGGTGTTCGGCACCCTGCTGGCCTGGCTGGTGCTGGCCAACCGCACCCGGGACCTGACCCGCCGCCACGACATCAAGTCCATGCCCCAGCTTTTTGAAAAGCGGTTTCAAAGCCCGGCCATGCGGCTGTTTTCCTGCGTGGTGATCTTTGTGTTTCTCATCCCCTACTCGGCCTCGGTGTACAAGGGCCTTACCAGCGTTTGCTCGGTGATTTTGGGCATTGACGAGCAGGTGTGCATGCTGATTATCGCCATTGCCTCGGCGGTGGTGCTGGTGCTGGGAGGCTATATGGCCACCCTGAAGGCCGACTTTGTTCAGGGCTTTATCATGATGGTGGGGGTGGCGGCCCTGATTGTGCTGGTGGTTCAGTCCCCCCAGGTGGGGGGGCTTTCCCAGGGCTTCTCCAACATGCTGGACTACATGCGCTCCCACGAGATGGCGCCCCTGCCCGGCTCCTCGGCTCTGGCCCTGATTTCCACCGTGCTGATGACCAGCTTTGGCACCTGGGGCCTGCCCCAGATGGTTCACAAATATTACGGCATCCGGGACAAGCGGGAGGTGAGCCGGGGGGTAATCATCTCCACCTTCTTCTCCCTGCTGGTGGCGGGGGGCGGCTACTTCATCGGGTCCTTCTCCCACCTGTTTTTTGGGGAGGCTCTGCCGGAGGGCGGCACGGATTACATTGTTCCCATCATGCTCAATTCCGCCGGGCTGCCCAACCTGCTCATCGGGGTTATTCTGGTGCTGCTGATCTCCGCCTCGGTGTCCACCCTGTCCAGCATCACCCTGACGGCCTGCTCCACCGTCTCCATGGACCTGATTAAAGCCAGCTGGCTCAAGGGCCTGGGGGAAAAGACCCTGGCCACCGTCACCCGGCTGCTGTGCCTGGCCTTTGTGGTTTTAAGCTATCTCATCGCCAACTATCCCACCCCGATTCTGGAGATGATGTCCTACTCCTGGGGGATTCTCTCCGGGGCGTTTTTGGCCCCCTATGTGCTGACCCTGTATTGGAAGGGTGTCAACCGGGCGGGGGCCTGGGCCGGGATGCTGGGGGGTTTTCTCACCGCCTTTGTGCCGGCGGCGGCCTCTGGGTTCACCACTCCCAACGGCCCGCTGTACGCCTGCCTGGCCATGCTGATTTCCTTTGCCCTGTGCTGGGCGGTCAGCCTTCTGGCCCGGAAGCGGGGCTGGGCCGGCGGCGGAGCCAACCCAGCCTTTTACCAGAAGCGGGAGGGCGAAGCCTGACCTCCCCCACAGAAAAAGGGACCGCCTTTCCGGCAGTCCCTTTTTTGATTTCCTGTTACAGCCGAAGCTCCAGCGCTTGGGGCAGAGCCTCCAGTTCCAGCCGGGGCGCGCCGGGAAGGTACTCCCCGTCCAGGGACCAGGGAAACTCCTCCCCGCAGGCAAAAGCCGCCCGCCGCACAGAGGCCTGCGTCACCAGCTGCCCATCCAGGCTGCCCCGCCGGAGCATATGGGCAACCTGCCCCAGCTCCACGGGGTTTTTGGGCATGCGCACCAGGGTCAACTCCAGCAAGCCGTCGTCCAGCCGGACCTGCTCCGGATCCAGCTGCATCACGCCGCCCACCCACAGGGAATTTGTCACCGCGCCGAAAAGGAACTCTCCCTCCCAGCAGGCGCCTTCCGTCTCCACCCGCAGGGGACAGGGCTTTAAAAAGGGCAGCTCCCGGGCGCTTTCCAGCACATAGGCCAGGTGGCCCAGCATGGCCTTCACCTGGGGAGGCGCCTTGTAGGAGGACTGGGTAAAGGCCCCAAAGGAGGCCACATACAAAAACCTCTGTCCTCCCACACAACCCAGGTCCAGCCGGCGGCTCTTTCCCCGCAGGATTTGCTCCGCGGCTCTGCCAGGCTCCTTGGGCAGTCCCAGAGAGGCGGCGAAATCGTTGGTGGTACCCATAGGCACATACCCCAGAGGAAGGTCCGCCCCCAGCCGGGCCAGCACATTGACGCTGTGGCTCAGGGTGCCGTCGCCGCCGCAGATAACCAGCAGGTCCGGCCCCGCGGCGGCAGCCCTTTCCAAAAAGCTGTCCGCCTCCTCCAGACTGGCGGTGTAAGCGGTTCGGGTATGAGCGCCGCCCAGGGCGAATACCCGCCGGACCCGCTCTCCGTTTTCCCGGGGGCGCTGCCGTCCCGCCCGGGTGTTCACCATCACCCACACCTCCATAGGCTACGCCTCGCCCCGGGCGGCGTGGACCAGCAGGGCGGCGCACTGATCCACCCCCAGCAGGCCGCTGTCCAGCACCATGTGATAGCCCTCACGGTCCCGCCAGGAAAGCCCTGTGTTGGCGTGGTAGAAGTTGGACCTCCGGTGGTCAAACCGGTGCAGTACTGCCGCCGCCTGGCTCTTCGGCACCTGATATTCCTCCACAGCCCGGCGCAGGCGCTCCTGGCGGCCAGCGTGGATAAACACGTTAAGCACGTCGTCCCGCTCCCGCAGCACCCAGCCCGCGCACCGCCCCACAATGACGCAGGGGCCTTGCTGGGCCAGCCGCTCTATCATCCGCCCCTCCAGCAGATTCAGCTGGTCCGTGCGGGAGATCTCCGGCAGCTGGCCCTTGGCGGTTTTGGCCATGGCCACCAGAGAATACAGCAGAGAGTTGGTGTCTGTCTCCTCCAAATGCTCGATATACTCCGGGGTGGTGTGTCCCTCCTGGGCCACCATCTCCAGAATCTCCCTTCCGTATACCGGAATTCCCAAAGCCCGGCCGGCAAGCTTTCCCACCTGGGTGCCGCCGCTGGCGTACTCCCTCTCAATGGTAATGACGCGGTATTTCATAGCCTGATTCCCCCTTATCCTCCCTGGGCCTCGCCGGCGGACTCAAACTGGCTGTTGTACAGCTCGGCGTAGAAGCCGCCCTTTTCCATCAGCTCCTGATGCGTACCCTGCTCCACAATGTCCCCGTCCTTCATGCAAAGGATCAGGTCAGCCTCCCGGATGGTGGACAGCCGGTGGGCGATGATAAAGCTGGTGCGGCCCTTCATCAGATTGTCCATGGCCCGCTGGATCAGCACCTCGGTGCGGGTGTCCACCGAACTGGTGGCCTCGTCCAAAATCAGCACCCTGGAGTCTGCCAAGATGGCCCGGGCAATGGTCAGCAACTGCTTTTGCCCCTGGGACACATTGGTGCTTTCCTCGTTGAGCTCCATCTGATAGCCTCCGGGCAGGGTGTGGATAAAGTGGTCGGCCTGGGCAAGCTTGGCGGCCTCCTTTACCTCCTCATCCGTGGCGGACAGCCTGCCGTAGCGGATGTTCTCCAAAATGGTGCCGCTGTACAGCCAGGCGTCCTGAAGCACCATGCCAAACTGGCTGCGCAGGTCTGTGCGGGAAAAGTCGGTGATGGGGTGGCCGTCCAGGGTGATCTGACCGCCCTTCAGGTCGTGGAAGCGCATCAGCAGCTTGACCATGGTGGTTTTGCCCGCTCCCGTGGGGCCTACAATGGCCACCTTCTGCCCGGCCTTCACCGCGGCGGAAAAGTCGTGGATCACCAGCTCCTGGCTGTCCTCATAGCCAAAGCGCACATGGTCGAACACAATGTCTCCCCGGATGTCCAAGTCCTGGGTGCGAAGCCTGGGGGCTTCCTCCGGCTCCTCCCGCTCGTCCAAAAACTGGAAAATCCGCTCGGCGGCGGCCACGGTCATTTGCAGCTGGTTGGAAATGTTGGCCAGCTGGGTGATGGGCTGGGTAAAGCTGCGGACATATTGGATGAAGGCCTGGATGCCGCCGATAGTCATGGACCCGCCCGCCGCCATGGACGCCCCCACCACGCAGATCACCACATAGCCCAGGTTGCCCACAAAGTTCATCACCGGCTGCATCAGGCCCGAGAGAAACTGAGCCTTCCACCCGGCGTTGTACAGCTTTTGGTTTTCCTGGTCAAAGGCGGCCACGGTTTCCTTTTCCCGGCCAAAGGCCTTGACAATCAGGTGGCCTCCGTACATTTCCTCCACCTGCCCGTTGACAGTGCCAAGGTAGTTCTGCTGGGCCTTAAAGTGCTTTTGGGAAAACTTGACAATCACCATGACAAACACCAGGGACACCGGGATGATGCACAGGGCCACCAGGGTCAGCTGCCAGCTGATGGACAGCATCATAATCAGCACGCCCACCAGGGTGCAGGCTGAGGTAATCAGCTGGGTGACGCTCTGGTTGAGAGAGCTGGTCAGGGTGTCCACATCGTTGGTAATGCGGGAAAGCACGTCGCCCTGGCTCACCCGGTGAAAATAGGCCAGGGGCAGCTTGTTGATCTTCCTCTCAATGGCGTTTCGCAGGCCATAGGAAAGGTCCGCCGTCACCCCGGCCATAATATAGCCCTGGGCGTAGGAGAACCCGGCGCTGAGCAGGTAAATGCCCGCAAGGGCCAGCAGCACCCAGCCGATAAAGCCAAAGTCAATGCCCTCTCCGGCGCCGGTGACAAGGCGCATCAGCCCGGCGGCAAGCTCGTCGGTAGCCTGGGCCAGCACCTTGGGTCCCGCAATGGAAAACACCGTGGAGGCCGCGGCAAAGGCCATTACAAAGGCCACCGGCAGCCAGAAGGGACGCAGATATTGCAGCAGCCGCTTGGAGCTGCCCTTGAAATTTTTGGCCTTTTCCCCGGCCATTCCTGGGCCGCGGTGAGGGCCTCCCCGGGGGGTGTGTCTGGGCTGGCTCATTCCAATTCCTCCTTTTGCAGCTGGCTTTCAGCGATCTCCCGGTATTCGGGGCAGGTCCGCAGCAGCTCCTTGTGGGTGCCCTTGCCCACCATTCTCCCCTGGTCCAGCACGATGATCTGCTGGGCGTGAAGGATGGTGCTCACCCGCTGGGCCACAATCAGCACGGTGGCCTGGGCAGTGTTCTGGGCCAGAGCCTTCCGCAGCGCCGCGTCGGTTTTAAAGTCCAGGGCGGAAAAGCTGTCGTCAAAGATATAGATGGGAGCCTTTCGGGTCAGCGCCCGGGCAATGGACAGCCGCTGCCGCTGGCCGCCGGACACATTGGTGCCGCCCTGGGCAATGGGAGAGTCCACCCCCTGGTCCATGGCGTTCACAAAGTCCGCCGCCTGGGCAGTGGAAAGGGCCTCCTGCAATTCCTCCTCCCCGGCGTCCTCCCTGCCATAGCGCAGGTTCGAGGCCACCGTGCCGGAGAAAAGCATGCCCTTTTGGGGTACATAGCCAATCATCTCCCGCAGCTGGTGCTGAGAGAGCTTCCGCACGTCCACCCCATCAATGGTAATGGAGCCGCCGGTCACATCGTAAAACCGGGGAATCAAATTCACCAGGGTGGATTTGCCCGAGCCGGTGGAGCCGATAAAGGCCGTGGTCTCTCCCGGCTTGGCGGTAAAGCTGATATGCTCCAGCACGTCGCTGTCCGCGCCGCCGTAGCGGAAGGACACGTCGTGAAACTCCACCAGGCCCTTTGGCTCCTGGATGGTCTCGGGCTGGGCCGGGTCCTGAATGGCCAGAGGCGCGTCCAGCACCTCTAAAATCCGCCCGGCGGAAACGCTGGCCCGAGGCACCATGATGAAGATCATGGCGATCATCAAAAAGGCCATGATAATCTGCATGGCGTACTGGATAAAGGCCATCATGTCACCGATCTGCAAGGTGCTTTCTGCAATGGCATGGCCGCCAATCCACACAATCAGCACAGAGAGCAGGTTCATGCCGAACATCATGGCGGGCATGAGGGCGCTCATCACCCGCTGGACAAACCGGGTGGTTTCCATCTGGTCCCGGTTGGCCCGGTCAAAGCGCCGCTCCTCATAGGCCTCGTTGCCAAAGGCCCGCACCACCATCATGCCGGAAAGGTTCTCCCGGCTGACCAGATTCAGCCGGTCAATAAGCTTTTGCAGAATTTTGAACTTGGGCAGCACCACGGCCAGGGCCACGGCGATCAGCCCCAAAAATACCACCACGGCCACCGCCACCAGCCAGCTGAGGGACACGCTTTTCTGCACGGCGAAGATTACGCCGCCAATGCCGATAATGGGGGTGTAGCAGATCATCCGCACGCCCATGGTCACCAGCATTTGAATCTGCTGCACGTCGTTGGTGGTGCGGGTAATCAGAGAGGCGGTGGAGAACCGGTCAAACTCGCTGCTGCCAAAGCTCTCCACCTTGGCAAACAGGTCGTGGCGCAGGCGGCGGCCCACGTCGGCGGCCATCCGCGCGGAGAAAAAGCCCACCAGCACTGTGGCGATCACCCCCAGCAGGGCCACCCCCAGCATTTGCAGGCCCTTGCCCCAGATATAACCGGTTTGAATGGCCCCCGTGTCCAGGCCCAGCTCCTGATAGAACAGCCGGGTCAGGGTGACGCCCACCTGCTGGCCCATCATGGAATCGCTGGCAGCGGCCTGCTCCCGGGCGGCGTCCAGCCCCTCCTGGGGTACATAGGCCAGCAGGGGGATCAGCTGATACAGGGTGTCCAGGCCGGCGCTGTCCAAGCCCTCCTCAATGCCCAGGCCGCTTTCCGTCTGAGCCTCCTCCGCCTCCTGCAAGGGAGCGTTGCTGCCCTCGCTGTCCTGGGAATCCGCCGCCTGCTGAGAGCCGTACAGGGCGGGCTGTCCCCCCTGGCTCTCCTCCCCGCTCTGGGCGGAAGAGCTGTCCTGAGAGGCGCCGCCTGCCTCTTCCTGCGGCTGAGCCTGCTGGGCCAGGTTGTGGGCAGCGCTTTCCAGGTCCTCCCCGGACTGCTGGAAATACAGCAGCATGGTGTAGCCAGCCCGGCCGTAGGCGCCGCTCAGGGCCTCCAGCTCCTCCTCGGTAAGATTTTCCCGCCGCACAGAGACATTTTCCTCCCGCAGCAGGGGATAGTCCCCCTCCAGGCGCTGGGCCTCGGTGCTGCCTGGGTCCACCGTGTAGTAGCCCTCTTCCAGAAGGGCGGCGTCCTGCGAGGAGGCAAAGGCCGAAAGCAGCTCCAGCCCCTGCCGGCTCAGCGCCTCCGGCGCCCCTGTTTGGATGCCCCCCTGCTGAATTCCCACGTTGACCATGTCGCTCATCAGGGTGGGCAGGCTTAAATCGCAGGCGGCCTGGCCGAACAGCAGCACCAGGCACACCAATATAATCCCCGCAAAGGGCTTTAAATATCGAACCAACAGCTTCATCCCTGCGCCTCCTCCTCTTCCTCCAAGGATTTCTCCTTATCCAAATTCAGCACCATCTTCCCCACCATGGAGTAAAAGGCCTGGGCCTCCTGGGGGGTAACGCCCCGGCACAGGCGGGCAAAAAACGCCCGCTTGCCCTCCAGCAGCTTGTCCACTGTGGGCTGGGCCTTTGGCAGCAGCCGCAGACGCATCACCCGCCGGTCCCGCTGGTCCTGGCAGGCGGCCACATAGCCCCGCTGCATCAGCTGGTCCACCGCCTTGCTCACCAGGCTCCGGGGCATTCCCCGCAGCCGGCTGATGTCCCGGGCGGTGTCAAACCTGCCCTGGGTTAAAAACAGCAGCACCTCAATCTCGTTTTGAGAAAGCCCCTCCTCCCGGGCGGCCTCCCGCAAAGCGGCCCGCACGCTGCGCCGGACACGCATCATCACCACGGTTAAGTCCTCCTCCAAGCCGGTTCGGCCGCAGGCCTTCTCCACCAGTTCCCCATCCCTTTGACACATCGCGTTGTGTTCCTTTCTAAATTGTTCTTTTTTGAACATTTTTTGTAAGAGAGATTATAGCATTCCCCATTTTGCCTGTCAATCTGACGCCGCAAAATTCAAAGATCCTTTACAATTTCCCCCAGACAGCGCAAAGGCCGCTGAAGTCACTCCAGCAGCCCCTGTCCCTGTTTTAAAGCCTTAAAGCAGCCCTTGCCCTCTGCCACAGCACCGGCGTGATGGCGGGATAGGTCAGGGAGGCGGGCAGGCTGTCAAACAGGCCCACCTCCTCCATCTCGCTGGGAGGCAGGTCTCCCAGCTCCTGAATGTCCGCCCCATAAACCACACCGGCGGCGCCTCCCGCTTCATCCCCTGCCCAATAGCCGCACACCTGGGTCAGCGTGAAGCGTCTGGCTCCCGATTCCTCCCACAGCTCCCGGCGGGCGGCCTGCTCCGGGGTTTCCCCCGGCTCGATGTGGCCCCCCTGGGTCTCCCAGGTGCTCCGCTGCCGGTGGCGGGAAAGCAGCAGCTTCCCCTCATACCGGGAAAACACCACCACATACTTGTACTCCTTCCGGCCGTCCGCCGGGAAAGTCACACATTCCATGCTCTATTTCCCCTTTCCGCGCCGGTCTGTGCCCCGCGCGCGCCTCTGGGAGATATTGTACCACACCTGCGGTGGGCTTGTCACGCGCGCCGCTTTCAGGCGGCGGTCCCCTTCAGGGTTGGACAACACGCCGCCCGCGCTTCCGCCTTTCCGCGGACATTGAGCCACAGAGAACTTTCTTTCGGAAGAGCCTTGCCTTTTTTTCAAAAAGGCCGTATCATAAACCTGATAGAAGGAAAGGATGGTAAAATCATGAAGGTGTACGCGGGGATCGACGTTGGAGGGACCAAAACCGCCATCGGTGTGTTTGGAGAGGACAAAACCCTGTTGGGAAAGGCCAAGTTTCCCTCGGACCCCTCCCTGGGGGCGGAGGAATTTTTCCAGCAGACAGCCGGCAGGCTGCGGAAGCTGCTGGAGGAGCTGTCCCTGCCGGAGACGGATTTGGCGGGGATTGGCGTGGGCCTGCCCTGCATGGTTCGCTGGCCGGAGGGAGAGGCGGTGCTTTGCGCCATGCTGCCCGCCCTTTCCGGCTTTGGAGTAAAGGCCTGCCTGGAGGGCCTGTTCCCCGGCGCTGCCGTGGCCGTGGACAACGACGCCCACTGCGCGGCCCTGGCGGAATCCCGCCACGGGGCGGGGCAGGGACGCCGCCACATGCTCTACTGCCCGGTAAGCACCGGCCTTTCCTCGGGGATTATCATCGACGGGCGGCTGTTTCGGGGCAGCAGCGGCTTTGCCGGGGAGAGCGGCCACACCATTGTCACCCCGGGCGCCGGGATTCCCTGCGGCTGCGGCAACCAGGGGTGCATTCAGTCCTACTCCTCGGGTGGGATGATCGTCCGGCACATCCGCCAGTGGATTGAGGCCGGAGAGCAGACCCTGATGGTCCAGCTGGCAGGGGCGCCGGAGAAGATCGACGCCCGGCACCTGGAAATGGCCGCCAAGGCCGGAGACCCCATGGCCCTGCGCGCCCTGGACCAGATGGCCCTGTACCTGGGGGTGTGGGTGTTCAACCTGTACATGACCCTGAACATCAACTGTTTTGTGTTTGGCGGCGGCCTTATCAATATGGGGGACCTGCTGTTCGGCCGGGTGCGGAAGGTGTTCGACTCCTACTGCCGCACAGGGGAGCCGGTGGAGTTTCTCTTCGCCCAGTGCGGCCAGGACGCGGGCATTTTGGGCGCCCTGGAGCTGCTGTTCTAAGGGGCCGCGCCGAAGGCGCCCCGGCCTCTTGCGTTCCGCAAGGCCGGAAAAGTTTTTTGTTGTACGCCCTGCGGACGTACTTGCTTTCTTTTCAAAAAAGCTTCGACCTTCTAACCGGCGCAGCCGGTGAAAAAAGCAGCGGCCCGGCCGCACGCCGCGAAGCGGATAGGCCGAGCCGCGGACCTTTCGCACAAGACAGAAAAAGGACACCCAAGGGAAACGCTTGGATGTCCTTTTTATTTGCTTGTGGGAGAGGGCCGGAGCGAACCCCTATCGCCCCTTTGGGGCGCGTGCGGTTTTCGCTCCTGATCCTTTCTTACCGGCTGCGCCGGTTGGCAAGGTCGTGAGACTCTGTCTCGCGCTCTGCCAGCTTTCTTTCGAGAAAGCTGGGCAAAGAACGTTTCCCGCCTCCGGCGCAGTTCCTTTTACTTGCTCAGCTTATACACCGCCGCGCCGTGGGCAGGCAGGGTGGCGGCAAGCTTTCCCTCCACGGACCCCTGGTCCTGGTGGGTCCACAGCTCCCGGGCGGTGTAAGCGCCCTCAAGCTCCAGCTCCTCCCAGCAGGCGGAGATCTCCTTCTCCCCGTCGGACAGGTTGAACAGCGCCACATACACGCCTCCGTCCCGGGTGTCCTCGCTGCGCCAGGCCGCCGCCTTATCCGTGCGGTACACCTGGTGGGCGCCGGAGCCAAAGCGGTGCATGTCCAAAATCTCCCGGTTGGTCAGCAGGGACAGGGTAAATTCGTCGTTGTCCCGCATCTCGCCGCCCATAATCAGGGGGCTGCGAAAGATGCACCACAGGCTCATCATGGTGATCTGCTCTTCCTTGGTAAACTGGGTCCAGTCCTTGCCCCGCTCAAAGCCCAGGGGTCCCTGATAGTCCTTTAGATGCACGCGGATGCGGCCCAGAGGCAGCATGTCGCAGTCCGGCCAGCAGCCGGGGGAAACCTGCCGCTCCCACACCTCACAGCGCCAGAACATCTCCAGCAGCAGGTCCCAGCGGTCCCAGAAGTCGTCGGTAATCCGCCACATGTTGGCGTTCTGCCGCAGATGCCAGGCCTTGTCGATGACAGCCGGCCCGGGGGACAGGGACAGCACCATGGGACGGCCGCACTTGTCAATGGCCTTGCGGATCATCTCAATCTCCTTCTCGGCGGAGTAGGGGTTGTCGGGATAGGCGTTGGTGTTGCAGATGTCGTCCACCTTGACGTAGTCCACCCCCCAGGAGGCGTACAGCTCAAAGATGGAGTCATAGTAGGCCTGGGCGCCCTCCTTGCTGGCGTCAATGCCGTACATGTCCGTGTTCCACCGGCACACAGAGGCGCTGGCGGCAATCTTGTCACAGGTGGTGCTGGTCCCCTTTACAGGCAGGTGCTTGTGTACAGCCAGCCGGGGAACGCCCCGCATGATGTGGATGCCGAACTTCAGCCCCATGCCGTGGATCTTCTCCGCGATGGGTCCAAAGCCCCTGCCCTCCGCCGCGGATGGAAACCGCTCGGGAGCGGGCATCTGCCGGCCGTACTCGTCCAGGGTCAGCCAGGCGAAGGGCACATAGTAGGGGCTGATCTTCCCCGCCGTAGGCTCGCTCCACTGGATGTCGCAGCAAACATACTCCCAGCCGTAATCCTTCAGATGGTCAGCCATGTACTGGGCGTTGCCCAAAAGCTGCTCTTCATTGACGGAGGGACCGTAGCAGTCCCAGCTGTTCCACCCCATAGGCGGGGTAAGGCACACATTGTCTTTTTTCATGGTTGTATCCTCCTGTTTTATAGAACTACTGGTTTCGGGATCCCCAGCCTGTCAAACAGATTTCCGCTGGATCAGATCCCAGTCCATTACCGTGCTTTTTTCCTTTCGGCCGTCCAGCATGGCGATCAGCTTTCTGGCGGCGCAGGCGCCCAGGGTTTCCTTGGGGTGGGCAAAGGACGTCAGCCCCACAGAGGCCAGCTCTCCCAGCTGGCTGTTGTCAAAGCTGATGATGGCCTTGTCCTGAGGCACCCGCAGCCCTTGGGATAGCAGGGCCTTTTCCAGCTTGACCGCCACCTCGTCGTTGTAGCAGACCACCGCCGTGCAGGGGGCCAGCCGCTCCAGCGCCTGGGAGATGTTCTCCTGGCCGGAAAGCAGCCTTTCCCGGTTTTCCGAGTGGAACCACACCACCCACTGATCCTGGAAGGACAGGCCGTTTTTCAGCAGGCCCCGGGCATAGCCGTCATACCGGCCCAGGCCCTGCATGTCGTCGCTTTTGAAGATGCCGCCGATGCGCTGGTGGCCCCTGGCCGCCAGATACTCCACCGCCGCCAGGCCCCCCTGCCGGTCGTCCATAGTCACCGAGACGCACCCGGGCAGGGCCGGGTAGTATCCATTGAAAAACACCACCGGGATTCCCATCTGCTCCAGCTTTTCATACAGAGACAGGTTGGGGTTGGGCAGAGCGCTTTTGGTGCCCTCCACAATCAGCCCGTCCACCCCTTTTTCCATATAGTCCTCCAAAATGCGCCGCTCATTGTCCACCCGGTTTTGGGTGGCGGAAAGCAGGGGAAAAAAGCCCTCCTCAGACAACTCTCCCTCAATGCCCCGCAGGATGGAGGGAAAAATGTACTCGCTGATATAGGTGGCCACCACTCCCACGTTCCAGGTCCGGCGGCGGCGGGGCTCCGCCCGGCTTACATAGGTGCCGCTGCCCTGCTTGCGCTGGATGTAATGCTCCCGCTCCAGCAGGGAGAGGGCCTGGCGCACGGTTTGGCGGCTCATGCCATACTGCTCTGCCAGCTCGTTTTCTCCCGGCAGGCGCTGGCCGTTTTCGTAGGTTCCCTGAACAATTTCCCCCTTCAGCTGCTCAAACAGCTGGACATACTTTGCTTTTTCCCTCATGGCAGCCTCCTTTTTTGCCAAGTCTATCGTTCTCCGTTTCCGGCTCTGAAAAATATCCCGCAAATTGTACTTACATTTTAAAAAATCCCGCCAAGGATGTCAAGGCAAGGAATGACCAATCTGCCCAAAAATTTAAAAAACCTCTCTCTTCTTTTAGAGAGTGACACAGCCTCCGCCAAAAGGTGTTTCATCCTTTCGCGGGCTGACAGCCCAAGGCCTGGATGATTTTCTGGTGATAGGAGGGGCAGGCCTTTTTTAAGGAGACGGGCCGGCCCTGCTCTCCCAAAAAGCAATGCTCCGTACGGCCCAGGCAGCGCACCGTGCCGGTGGCCTTGTCCCGCACGGTGTAGAGAAAGCCGATGCGGGTCCCGGTGTAAAACTCCGCTGTTGTCTCCACAATCACCCTCTCGCCATAGCGGGCCATGGTGCGGTATTCCGCCTGGGCCTTCAGCACCGGGCTGACCACGCCCAGGGCCTCCATCTGCGCATAGCCAAAGCCTCCCTGGTCCATCAGATAGGTGCGGGCCTCCTCAAACCAGCGGATATAGTTGGAGTGGTGAACGCAGTCCATCCGGTCGGTCTCGTAATACTGCACCACATGCTCGTAATAGACAGGTTCCATGAAAAAACGCCTCCCTTGGGATTTCTGTGCTTTTTGCCGCCTCCTCTGGGAAGGCGGCCTTCTTTTCCGCTATTATACCACCCTGCCGCCCGGGGGACAAGCGAAAGGAACTCCCTCTCCAAAACCTGTGAACTCGGGACTTTTTTCCACAGGTTGCCATGGGTGTGCGGTTGATTTTTCCGTCGAAAGATGCTAGTATTGAATATGTATATGTGCTTGTGGAAACGTGTGTTTTCAAATTTAAGAAATATTCTTAAAAATCCCAGGAAACTTTGTCCCTCTTTAGGAATTATTGTATGAAAGACGCTGTTCAAACAACCTGTTCAGCGAAGGGGACGCCGGGACAGCGGGACTGCTCCCGCTTTCTTGATGAAAGGATGATCGAAAACATTATGAAGATCGGCTTGGACGTGGGTTCCACCACCCTGAAATGTATGGTTTATGACAGCCAGGACCAGCCTGTATATCAGGAGTACGAGCGGCATTTCTCCCAGATTGCGGAAAAGGCTTCTGGGATGCTTTCCCGCATTCAGGAAAAATTTCCCCAGACAAAGCGGGCCAGCCTGTGCGTGTCCGGCTCGGCTGGCATGGGCTTGGCGGAGGACCTGGGCATTCCCTTTGTGCAGGAGGTCTACGCCACCCGCACCGCCACCAAACGCTATATTCCCGACGCCGACGTGGTCATCGAGCTGGGCGGCGAGGACGCCAAGATCCTGTTCCTTTCCGGCTCTATGGAGGTGCGGATGAACGGCTCCTGCGCCGGCGGCACCGGGGCCTTTATCGACCAGATGGCCACCCTGCTCTCCATCACCCCGGAAGAGCTGAACACCATTGCCGGAGAGAGCCAGCGCTCTTACAGCATTGCCTCCCGGTGCGGCGTGTTCGCCAAAAGCGACATTCAGGCCCTTTTAAACCAGGGCGCCCAGAAAAACGACATCGCCCAAAGCATTCTCACCGCCGTGGTGAACCAGACCATCGCGGGTCTGGCCCAGGGCCGGGAAATCGAGGGCAAGGTGGTGTACCTGGGCGGACCGCTCACCTTCCTGTCTCAGCTGCGGGCGGCCTTTGACCGGATTTTGGGGGTGGAGGGCGTATGCCCGGAAAACTCCCTGTACTATGTGGCGGCGGGAGCGGCTCTCTCTGGCACCGGCGAGGAATTTGCCCTTTCGGAGATCACCCAGCGCATTGCCCATTACAGCTCCAGCCACGGCTATCAGAGCAGCGCCTCCCTGTTCCACGACCAGGAGGAATATCAGGAGTTTACCCTGCGCCACCAGAAGGACAGCATCCCCACTGACGCCCCTCTTTTGGAGGACAAAATCGCCTATGTGGGCATCGACGCGGGTTCCACCACGGTGAAGGCCGTAGCGGTCAACTCCAAGGAAGAGATCATCTTCTCCCGCTACCTGCCAAACTCCGGCAACCCGGTACCCCTGGTGCGGGATTTTCTGACAGAGCTTTACAGGAAATATCCAGACATTCAAATTCTCTCCTCGGCCTCCACGGGCTATGGGGAGGAGATTATCAAAAACGCCTTTGGCCTGGACATGGGCGTGGTGGAGACCATCGCCCACTTTACCGCCGCCAAGAAGTTTGACCCCCAGGTGGACTTCATCATCGACATCGGCGGCCAGGACATCAAGTGCTTTAAGATTAAAAACGGCGCCATTGACAACATCTTCTTAAACGAGGCCTGCTCCTCGGGCTGCGGCAGCTTTTTGCAGACCTTCGCCGGGGCCTTGGGCTATGAGATGGCGGACTTCGCCAAGCTGGGCCTGTTTGCCGAAAGCCCGGTGGATCTGGGTTCCCGCTGCACGGTATTTATGAATTCCTCTGTCAAGCAGGCCCAGAAGGACGGGGCCTCCATTGAGAACATCTCCGCGGGCCTATCCACCAGCGTGGTGAAAAACGCTCTGTACAAGGTTATCCGGGTGGTGGACGCCCGCAGCCTGGGAGACCACATTGTGGTGCAGGGCGGCACGTTCCTCAACGACGCGGTGCTGCGTGCCTTTGAGAAGGAGATTGGCAAGTATGTGATCCGGCCCTCCGTCTCCGGGCTGATGGGCGCCTATGGCGCGGCCCTCTACTCCAAGGAAAAGGGCCGGGGCCAAAGCTCCATCATTGGGCCGGAAGCTCTGGTTTCCTTTACCCACCAGGTGCGGGCCATCACCTGCAACGGCTGTGAGAACCACTGCCGCCTGACGGTGAACACCTTTGGAAACGGCGCCCGGTACATCGCGGGCAACCGCTGCGACAAGCCCCTGCACAAGAAAAGCCCCACCGAGGGCTACAACATGTACGACTATAAAAAGGAGCTGCTGAGCTCCTACAAGCCCTGCCAGGGCCGGCGGGGAACCATTGGCATCCCCATGGGCCTGAACATGTTCGAGCTGTACCCCTTCTGGTACACCTTCTTCACCAGGCTGGGCTTTGGCGTGGTCCGCTCTCCGGAAAGCGACCGCAGGCTCTACTTCAAGGGCCAGCACACCATTCCCTCGGACACGGTGTGCTATCCCGCCAAGCTGATGCACGGCCACATCGAGGCCCTGCTGGAGATGAAGCCCGACGCCATCTTCTACCCCTGCATGAGCTACAACCTGGACGAGCGCCTGGGGGACAACCACTACAACTGCCCGGTGGTGGCCTATTATCCCGAGGTGCTGGACGCCAACATTGCCGCTCTGGAAAACACCACCTTCATCTACGACTATGTGGGCCTGCACCGGCGGAAGGACTTTCCCAAGAAGATGACCGGGATTTTGGCCCAGTATTTCGGCCCCATCCCGGAAAGGGAAGTCAAGGAGGCCAGCGACGCCGCCTATGAGGAATATTACGCCCACATGGAGCGTATTCACAAAAAGGGGCAGGAGCTGCTGGCTCTGGCCAAGGAGCGGGACCTGCCGGTGATTGTCCTTTCCGGCCGGCCCTATCATCTGGACTCCGAGATCAATCACGGCATTGACAAGCTGATTTGCGAGTGCGGCGCCGTGGTGGTAACAGAGGACTCTGTCAGCGAGCTGGAAACCAAGTTCCCTACCCACGTTTTAAACCAGTGGACCTATCACGCCCGGCTGTACGCCGCGGCCAAGTTTGTGGCCGACAGCCAGGACAAGCGCATCAACCTGGTGCAGCTGGTGTCCTTCGGCTGCGGCGTGGACGCCATCACCGGCGACGAGGTCCGGTCCATTCTAGAGGCCGGGGACAAGATCTACACCCAGATCAAAATCGACGAGATCACCAATCTGGGCGCGGTGCGCATCCGCCTGCGCAGCCTGTTCGCCGCTTTGGGGCTGGGGTCTGAAGCCACGCCCCACTGATGGAGGCTTTTGCCTTATAGCGTGGAATTGCGGTTTCGCTTGCTTCGCTCGCTTTTACCGCAATTCCAGGAAAGCTCCATAAAAACCTCTCTGGACCTTCGGTCCAGTTCAGGGAGGTCTCGCCTGCCGGCTCGGTCGGCGCTTGACGGTGCCCACTGGGCACCAGCCCCCCCCGACGAGGGGTCCTGCGTGCCAGTGGCACGCGCCCAGGACCGACCGAAGCGGCAGCGGAGACCCCTACGAAAAACTTCCATCGGAAGTTTTTCTACCCTCCTGCGTTTTGGGAAGGCACATAAGACCTTGGGGCGTTGCCCCAAACCCTACCACCTTTGAAAAGGTGGACGAAACTTTTACCCGCCTACGGTGCGGACGTGCGCTGACCTCTTACACAGACGTGAGCGCCAGCTCACCGTCCCAAGGCGCGAATTGTCCCGCCGGGGTCACCCGGCAGTTCTTTGCCTACTTTCTTTCAAGAAAGTAGGGTGGCACACCGAAGGTGTGTCCTTACACGTCTTTCCCGCCTGGGAAAGACGGGAAAGGAGAGATGTTTCCCTATGTCCGACAACGCCAACCGGGTGGAATTTACCCGGGAAATGAAAAAAGACTACACCATTATCACGCCCAACATGGCCCCCATCCACTTTGAGCTGATTAAAAACGTGCTGGAAAACTTTGGCTATCATGTGGACCTGCTGCGCACCACCGGCCGGGAAATTGTGGACGAGGGCCTGAAATACGTCCACAACGACACCTGCTATCCGGCGCTGCTGTCCATTGGCCAGCTGATGCACGCCCTGCACAGCGGCAAGTACAATCTGCACAAGGTGGCCCTGATTATGACCCAAACCGGCGGCGGGTGCCGGGCCTCCAACTACATTCACCTGCTGCGAAAGGCCCTGAAAAAAGACGGCCTGGACTTTATCCCCGTCATCTCCCTGAACCTGTCCGGACTGGAGTCCAACTCTGGCTTTAAGATCACCCTGCCCATGCTCCGCCAGGCCATTGCCGCCCTGACCTACGGCGACCTGCTGATGCTGCTGAAAAACCAGACAAAGCCCTACGAGGCAACCCCCGGCGAAAGCGACGCCCTGGTGGACAGCTGGATTCAAAAACTGACAAAGCTCTTTGACGAGGGCAAGGCCTTCTCCCAAAAGGAGCTGCACAGCTATTTTGACCAGATCGCCCAGTCCTTCGCGGACGTTCCCCGCCTGGATGTGGAAAAGGTCAAGGTGGGCGTGGTCGGGGAGATCTATGTGAAATACTCCCCTCTGGCCAACAACAATTTGGAGCAGTTCCTCTTCGAGCAGGGCTGCGAGGTGATGGTGCCGGGCATTTTGTCCTTTATGATCTTCAAGGTGGACAACCGGCTGGAGGACATCAAGCTCTACGGCGGCAGCGAGGCCAAGCGTCAGGTCTGTACCCTGCTGAAGTGGTACTTTACCAAATATGAGACCGATCTCATCGCCGCGGTGAAAAAGTTTCCCCAGTTTACCGCCCCGGCGCCCTACTCCCACCTGAAGGAGCTGGCGGGAAAGGTCATTGGCTACGGCTGCAAAATGGGCGAGGGGTGGCTGCTTACCGCCGAGGCCATGGAGCTGGTGGAGAGCGGCTATGGCAACGTGGTGTGCGCCCAGCCCTTTGGCTGCCTGCCCAACCACATTGTGGGCAAGGGCATGATCCGCAAGGTGAAGCGCCTGTATCCCCAGGCCAACATTGTTCCCATTGACTACGACCCCTCCGCCACCCAGGTGAACCAGGAAAACCGCATCAAACTGATGCTGGCCGTGGCCAAGGAGCAGCAGCGGGACCAGGAGGAGTCCCAGGCCTCCGTTGGCGGAGCCCCTGTCCAGGCCTAAGCGCCTTTGCTTTCAGAGAGAAAAGCCCCTGTGAAAAGGGCGCTTCTCAGATAAATCTTTTGGGAGCTTCTCCCCGGGAGAAGCAGAGAGGATGTTTCAGCATGGCACAACGAAAGGTCATTTTAAGCGCCGACAGCACCTGCGATCTGGGCGAGGAGCTGAAGGCCCGGTACAACGTGCAGTATTATCCCTTCCACATCATCCTGGAGGGCAAGCAGTACCAGGACAACGTGGACATCCATGTGCAGGAGATTTACCAGGCCTATTACGACCGGAAATCCCTGCCTCAGACAGCGGCCATCAACGTGGGGGAGTACGCGGACTACTTCCGCCCCTTTGTGGAGGCCGGCTGCGACGTGATCCATTTCTGTCTGGGCGGCGCCCTGTCCAGCGCTCAGAAAAACTGCGTGCTGGCCTCTCGGGAGCCGGAGCTTGCGGGCCATGTGTTCCCCGTTGACAGCTGCAGCCTGTCCACCGGCATCGCCCTGCAGGTCATCGAGGCGGGAGACCGCATTCAGGCGGACATGTCCGCCGCGGAAATCGCCCAGGCCATGAAGGCCATTGTCCCCCGCTGCCACGCCAGCTTTATCCTGGACACCCTGGAGTTTATGAAGGCCGGGGGCCGCTGCTCCTCGGTGGTGGCCTTTGGCGCCAATCTCCTCTCCCTAAAGCCCTGCATCGAGGTGGACAACACCGACGGGTCCATGCATGTGGGCAAGAAATACCGGGGCACGCTGAAAAAGGTGCTGCCCCTGTATGTGAAGGACAAGCTGGCCCAATATCCCAGCATCAAGCGGGACCACCTGTTTATCACCTATTCCACCATTGACCCCTCCTATGTGGAGCTGGTGCGCCAGGCGGTGGAGGAGGTGATGGATTTCAAGGAGATCCATGTGACCACCGCCAGCTGCACCATTGCCTGCCACTGCGGCCCCAACACCCTGGGCATTCTGTTCGAGACCCAGTAAGGGGGGAACCCGCGTCATCTCGAAAGGAGCTGCCGCCCAGCGCGGCGGCTCCTTTTTTCGCGCCGGCCGGTGCCTTTGGAAAAAAACTGGAGCCGCCCCTTCCCCATTTTGCGTGAAAACGCCGAAAATGAAGGAGAGCCCTGGGAAAATGGCAGAACCCCATTGACATTTCCCCAATCCTGCGTAAAATGAATCTGTTTTTGAATTTTCCACCTCAGGAGGCATCACCCATGACCAAAGATATGACTGCGGGTTCGCCCATGAAGCTGGTCCTGAATTTCGCCATTCCCCTGATGTTCGGCAATTTGTTTCAGCAGTTTTACTCCATGGTGGACACCATCATTGTGGGCCGCTTTCTAGGGACAGGACCCCTGGCCGCGGTGGGCTCCACCGGCTCCATCAACTTTTTGATTTTGGGCTTCTGCCTGGGCATTTGCGCCGGGTTTGCCATTCCTGTCTCTCAAAGCTATGGCGCCAAGGACTATAAGGACCTGAAACGCTATGTGGGCAACATTCTCTGGCTGGCGGCGGCCTTTACCCTGGTAATCACCCTGGCCACGGTGGTCCTGTGCCGCCCCATCCTTCAGTGGATGGACACCCCTGCCGATATCATCGACGACGCCTACAATTACATTGTGGTGATCTTTTTGGGCATTCCCACCATTGTGCTGTACAACGTGCTGGCAAGCCTGCTGCGGGCCTTGGGGGACAGCCGCACGCCGGTGATCTTTCTGGTGGTGGCCTCTCTGCTGAACATTGGCCTGGACCTGTTTTTAATCCTGGTGATTCCCATGGGCGTGGCGGGAGCCGCCTGGGCCACGGTGATTTCCCAGGGCATTTCCGGCCTGGCCTGCCTGGTGTTCATCTGGAAAAAATTCCCCCTGCTGCACATCTCCCGGGAGGACCTGGTCTTTCGCAGAGACTACGCCCGGCGGCTGCTGGGGATGGGCATTCCCATGGGGCTGCAAAGCTCCATCACCGCCATTGGCAGCATTCTGCTCCAGACCTCTGTCAATGGGCTGGGGTCCGTGGTGGTGGCCTCTGTCACCGCGGCAAACAAGCTGTACCAGCTTTTCGCCTGCGTCTTTGACGCCCTGGGCGTTTCCATGTCCACCTATGGGGGCCAGAACATCGGCGCCCGCCGGGGAGACCGGATTTTCGCCGGGCTGCGGGCCGGCATGGTGATTGGCAGCGTGTACTCCGTTTTGGCCCTGGTGATTATCATTTTCTTCGGCAAGCCCATGACCCTGCTGTTTGTGGACAGCGCCGAGACGGTAATCATTGACCAGGCCTATCAGTTCATGGTGATTCAGGCGGCCTTTTTCATTCCCCTGGCGGGCGTCAACGTGATCCGCCTGCTGATTCAGGGCATGGGATACAGCAAGCTGGCGGTTTTCGCCGGCGTGTTCGAGATGATCGCCCGAGGGGTGTTCGGCCTGTTTTTGGTGCCGTCCTTCGGTTTTATCATGGCCTGCTTCGCCAGCCCTGCCGCCTGGATTCTGGCGGACGCCTTTCTGGTTCCCGCCTACTGCAAGGTGATGAAGCACGTCCGTCAGTATGGACAGTAAGCCCCCTTCGCAAAACAACCCCCGCCCATCCTGGCAAACACAGGGTGAGCGGGGGTTTTCCCGTTTACAGCGTCCCGTTATTTTGTTTTGCCGGATACGGCCCGTTCCGCCTCTTCCTCGGTCATGGCGGCCAGCTCTCCCGCCTTTTCATAGCGCTCCACCAGGGAGCTGGCAGGCTCTGTCTCCGGTGTACCCCGCCTGCCCTTGAAGGCCAGCTTCAGGGCGATGGGGGTGAACACCGCGCAGCACACCACCATGATGATGACCGGGCCGAAGTAGGCCTCTGGCATCAGCCCCATGGAGGCGCCCCGGTTGGCCACAATCAGGGCCACCTCGCCCCGGCAGGCCATGCCCAGGCCCACCTGGACGCTCTCCTTCCAGTCAAAGCCGCAGACCTTGGCCCCCAGGCCGCAGCCAATCAGCTTGGAGAAGATGGCCACCAGCACCAGCAGCACCGCAAACACCAGAATTTGCCAGCTCATTTCCGGCAGCTCCACCTTCAGGCCAATGCTGGCAAAAAAGACTGGCGCCAGCAAAAGATAGGACAGGGGCTGGAACTTGGACTCGATGTAAGCGCCCCGGGGGGTGTTTGCCACAATGACGCCCGCGGCAAAGGCCCCGATGATGTCCGCCACGCCAAAGACCTCCTCGGCCACAAAGGCCATAACAAGGCACAGCACAAAGGCCAGCAGGGGAAACCGGTGCAGGTTTTTCTGGAACCGGTTTTCATACCAGGTGAAGAGCTTGACCCCCACAAAGGCCATCACCGCCACAAACACAAAGAACAGCAGGATCTTTACCAACACCAGGCCCACGTTCACCGTATCCCCGGCCAGGCTGGTGACGATGGTCAGCACCACCAGACCCAGCACGTCATCGATAAGGGCGGCGGCCAAAATGGTGTTGCCCACCTTGGTGTTCAGCTTGCCGATCTCCTTCAGGGTCTCCACCGTGATGGACACCGAGGTGGCGGTCAAGATGGTGCCAATAAACACATGCTGCAGGATCAGGCTGGGATCGCTCTCTCCCGGGGCAAACAGCAGGCCCAGCAGAGTCCCCATACCCAGGGGGACCAGCACCCCCACCAGAGCCACCAAAAAGCCGGAGGTGCCTGCCTGCTTCAGCTCCTTGATGTCAGTGGACATGCCCGCCCCAAACATGATGACGATAACGCCAATCTCCGACAGGCTGCTTAAAAACTCCGTGGGCTGGATGATGTTCAGCACCGCCGGGCCGAAGAGCAGCCCCGCCAGCAGGGCGCCCACCACCTGGGGCAGCTGCAGCTTTTGGGTAATCAGGCCCAGCACCTTGGTGCTCAGCAAAATCAACGCCACGTCCAGCAAAAACTTATAGGATTCCATGTTCTAATTCCCCTCTCATGCCGGCCTTCGCCGGTTCTAAAACCATTATACCAGCCGTCCTGCCGATTGCAAGGGAAAACCCAGGATTTCCGTGCCAGGGAGGCTGCGGAGACAGGTTTTTCCAGCAAGCCCCTGCTGCCACCGTGACTTTTCGCCCCCTGCCCCACCTTCACACCCCCTTCCACCCCCTTAGCGGAACCTCCTCAGCAGCCATTTCTTCCCAGCCCCTGAAAGCCTTTCCCCGTCCGCAAGCCCTCCAGTTCAA
>CAJMOH010000018.1 GCA_905215055.1 uncultured bacterium | reverse complement strand
CACAACACCCTGCGGGTTGCCACCTATTACAAGGACAAGATCATCCCCGCCATGAGCGAGCTGCGGGCTGTGGTGGACCAGATGGAGGTAGACACCTCCGCTGCCTTCTGGCCCTATCCCTCCTACGGCGATTTAATGTTCCGGGTGTGAGGCTGAGAGGGTTCCTCTCAAAAGGCTTTTCCTGCGGAACCCACCGCTCTAAAGATCCGCTCTGTTTCGAGTACAAGTGACACACATTTTCCCATACCCAAAGGGACCGCCCCGGCGCTGCGCCAGGACGGTCCCTTTTTGTTTTGAAGCACTTCTACTGTTCTTGGGGCGGGGAGACAGGCAGCTCCGGCTTTCCCACATACTGCATGTGAGGGAAAATAAAGTCCAAATAGGAATCCGGGAAATAGGTGTCAAAAAACTCCTGCACCGCGTTGGTGGCAGGCACATGGTTGACCCGCTCGCTGCGGCGGTACACCGCCCCGGCGGAAAGGAGCACATCAATCACCATAAGCACCGTAAAGATCGCCGTCAAGGGACGGCCCACCCTTTTCGGGATTTTTTGAATGATCCGGGACATGGCGGGGTACAAATCCTTCACCCACAGCATTCCCAAAATCCCCCAGAAAAAGGAGAACATCAGGTTGGTGCGGCCTCCAATGTTCAAGGGGGAGTCGCTGTACTCCCAGGAAACCGTGCCGAACACTGCCTGCTGCACAAAGCTGCAAAGGTATTCAAAGCCGCCTCCAATGAACATGCTGGCCAGGAAAATCATAATGTCCTTCTGGCTGTACATTCTGGAAAGCAGCAGGGTGATGGCCACTGCCCCCAGGCCGTACACCGGGATAAAGGGTCCAAACACCAGGCCCACCCGCACCTGAAACTCGTGAGTGGTGACCAGAGCGTACAGGGTCTCCAGCACAAAGCCCACCACATTGCCTACCATGAAAATCCAAAACAGCTTGGAGTAGCAGAGGCCAAAGGCAAAGGGCCGCTCCTCTCCGGGGGCCAAACGGGTCTCGTAGGCAGCGCGGGCATCCTCGTTCCGCTTCCGCAGCACCTCCCAGGAACGGCGGCGCAGCACATCCATGTTCTGGCGAAGCTCCTCCAGCTGCTCGTTGTACTTTAAAATCCGCAGGTCTGGAAAAGCCTTTAGCAGCCGGCGGCGCAGCCAGTTGTTTTGAATGTTCTTCTCGTACTTCACCTTCAGGCGGGCAGCCTCCCGCTGCCAATCCTTTTGCAGAGCCTGCTTGCCGGCCAGCCGCTTTGTCTGCAAAAGCTGCCTGCCCTCCTGCTGCTTGTCGTGCAGGGCCACAGCTCCTTGGAAAAGGTCCTCTCCCAGCCGGTCCGAGCCCATCCGCAGGCGGCTGGTAACATATTCCAAATTTTTCAGCTTCCGGTTTAAGCCGATCAAGCCAATGGCCGTCACCAGGAAATCCGCCAAAAGCACGCTGCCCAAAGCTATCAGCAGCGCCCATCCCACAGTTTGGGGAATCTGGGAAAACAGCCAGTGGGAAAAAGGCATTACATACCGGACGATCATGGCGCCGGCAATGCCCCACAGCACGCTGAATTTTAAACAGATGTACCCGTGCAGGTTGTGGGGCGTATCAGAATAGTCCCACCACTTTTGATGAAACAGCTTTTCTAAAAGGAATCCGGCCAGGTATTCCAGCGCCGAGCCGAGAAGCATCGACCCCACCAGCAGCACGGGCAGGCTGTCCCCAAAGGGGCGCAGGAAAAAGTCCATGGCCACCACGCCCAGACCGTAAATGGGGCAGAGCGGCCCGTTTAAAAAGCCCCGGTTGACAAACCGCCGCTCCCGGACGGCCGCGAAAACCACCTCGCCGCACCAGCCCAAAAAGGCAAAGACAAAGAAAATCCAAAGATAGGTGTACGTCATCGCAAGCATTTCCCCTATTCCAGCAAGCTCCCCGGCAGAGCGCCTCCGCCAGAGTAATTTAATAAGTTTATCAGAAATTCCCCCTCTTGTAAAGATATGAGGCAAAATCAAACCTATGCCTTTGAAATTTTGCGGGTTCTCTGCTATACTGGCAGAAAACATCCATCGGAGGAGGACTTTTTCCGTGCATTGGGAATGGAAACGTTTTGAGGAGCTGACACTGGAGGAACTGTATCAAATTGTAAAGCTGCGGGTGGACGTGTTCGTGGTGGAGCAGCGCTGCCCCTATCCCGAGCTGGACGGCAAGGACCAGGAGGCCCTGCATGTGTTCGCCTGGGACGAAGAGGGCCTTCAGGCCTATCTGCGGGTGCTAAGACCAGGGGTATCCTTCCCAGAGGCCTCCCTGGGCAGGGTCATCAGCCGCAAGCGCCGCCAGGGGCTTGGCACCCAGCTGCTGGAGCAGGGGCTGCAAGCGGCAGAGCGATGGCTGGGAAAGGGTCCTATTCGCATTGAGGCCCAGACCTACGCCCGGGGCCTGTATGAAAAGGCCGGGTTCCGCCAGGTGTCCCAGGAATTTCTGGAGGATGGCATCCCCCATATTCAAATGCTGCGGGAATAACCTTACAGCAGCCGCCGGAACACCTCTGGCAGCGCCTGGGGCAGATCGGTGGGAAGCATAGCCCGCTGGGTGTACCGCTGGGCGCACAGATCCCCCGCCCGGCCGTGGAGATAGGCCCCCAGCACACCCGCCTCAAAGGCAGGCACTCCCTGGGCCAGCAGCGCTCCCGTGATGCCGGCCAGCACGTCCCCGCTGCCGCCCTTGGCCATGCCGGGGTTGCCGGTGGGGTTTACAGCGCAGCGGCCGTCCGGGGAGGCGATGACCGTAGCGGCGCCCTTGAGCACCACTACGGCGCCGGTCTCTCTCGCCTTCTGCTGAGCAGCTCCCAGCCGGTCGGACTGAATTTCCGGGATGGTGTCGCTGCACAGCCGGGCCATTTCGCCGGGATGGGGCGTGAGCACCAGGGGGTATCCCACTCCCTCCAAATATCCCGGGTGCCTGCTGAGGAAGTTGACCGCGTCAGCGTCGGCCACCAAAGGCCGCTGGCAATGGGAAAACACCAGAGGGCACACCAGCTCCGCCCGGTGTCCCAGGCCGCAGCCAACAACGCAGGCCGTACACCGGCTCAATGCCTCCAGCAAGGCCCGCTCGCTTTCCTCCCGGCGGGTTTCCCAGTCCAAAATTTGATACACCGCCTGGGGGACCGCCTGGGAGATGATGGGGTACAGCCGCTCCTCCACAGCGATTTCCACCAGGCCCGCGCCGCTTCGCAGGGCGCCCTGAGCCGCCATAACGCAGGCCCCGGCCATGCCCCAGCTGCCGCAGACCAGCAGCAGCCTGCCCTGATCTCCCTTGTTGGCCTGCACGTTTGGAGCGGGAAGCCAGGCCTTGGGAAAGGAATCGTCCGTCTCAGAGATCCGGCATTCCGCCCCATCCGCCAGCGCCGCTGGCACCCCCACCTGACGGACCACCGTCTCCCCGCAGAATTCCTTGGCGGGATAGGAGGCGTTAGCGGGCTTTTTCCCGGTGAAGGTCACAGTCACATCAGCCCGGAACGCCCCGGCGGACACCCGGCCCGTGTCGCACTCCACGCCGCTGGGCAGGTCGGCGGAAAGCCTGAGGCAGCTCATGCCGTTGGCATAGCCCAGCAGCCGGGCGGGCAGACCGGAAAGCTCCCCGCGAAAGCTGAAGCCGAACACGCAGTCCAAAATCACGTCCGCTTCCTGCATAGCGAGCTGGGCGGCCTTTTGATCCTCGCCGGAAAGCACCTCCACCGCCGGTGGCATGGCGGCAAAGGCGGCACAGGCCAGCTCTGTTTTGGGGACGCCCTGGGCCAGAATCACCGTGCAGGCCATGCCCATCCCCGCCAAAGCCCCGGCGCAGACAAAGCCATCCCCGCCGTTATTGCCCTTCCCGCAGAGCAGCACCGCCCGCTTTCCCCTCACAGGGCGGCACCGCCGGGCCGTCTCCTGGGCCAAGGCCCGGCCCGCGTTCTCCATCAGCTGAGAGAGAGGCGTCCCGGCGTCCACGGCTCCCTGCTCCAAGCGCTGCATTTCGTCACGGCAAAAAAGCTTCATTCCCGTTCTCCTCCTTGACAGGCGAAAATCTCTGTATTAAAATGATACCAGCAAATGATCTTCGGGGCAAGGTGCAATTCCTGACCGGCAGTATAGTCTGCGAACGGAGAGTTCTCTCTCCGCCGAACCGGTGCGATTCCGGTACCGACGGTGAACCCCTTTTTTCTCCTGAAAAAAGGCGGCAAAGTCCGGATGATAGAAGGTTGTTGGGAACGGCGCCGCTGTTCCCGCTGTATCTCCATTTCATCAAACAGGCTCCCGGACCGTTTACGGCTCCGGGATTTTTTCTGCCTGCGGCCACCCCTCCGGTCTTTTGCGAACCAAAATTTTTCCGAAAGGGATGGTTCTGTGCAAAAGAAAGCCAACGTTCGAAAAATCGCCATGACCGCCATTTTAAGCGCCGTGGCCACCGTGCTGATGTTTCTCAGCTTCAGCCTGCCCATTGTCCCCAGCTTTTTGGCCATGGACTTCTCAGAGCTGCCCGCTCTGATCGCCTCCTTCTCTATGGGACCGGTCAGCGGCGTAGCGGTGTGCTTTATCAAAAACCTGATTAACCTGCCCACCAGCGGCACCGGCGGCGTGGGAGAGCTTTGCAACTTTTTGATGGGCATCACCTTTGTGGTGCCCGCGGGCCTGTTCTACCGGCAGAAAAAGAACCGCTGGGGCGCCCTGTGGGGCTCCGTTCTGGGGGCGGTGGTGATGGCTGTTATGAGCTTTCCCATCAACTACTTCATCTCCTACCCCTTCTATGTGCGCTCTGGGATGATGTCGATGGAGGCCATTATGGACGCCTATCAGCTGATTCTTCCCTCTGTGCAGACGCTGCCCCAGGCCCTGCTGATTTTCAACGTCCCCTTCACTCTGGTGAAGGCCGCCTGCGACGTGGCCCTGACCTTTGCCGTATACAAGCGGCTCTCCCCCCTGATCCACGGCGTGGAGGGCAGCAAAGCCAAGGCCTGATTTCTCCCCAAAACAGCGAAAGGACACCCAAGCGCCTTGCTTGGATGTCCTTTTTTGTCTGGGTAACAAAGCATCAGCCCCGGCCGAACTTCTCCCACTTCAGGGTTTTGGGGATAAACTTCTTAACGGCCTCCAAAAGCTCCTCGTCCGGGTTGAACACCACCAGGGTTTTTCCCGTTTTCTGGCTGCGCACAATCATGTACCAGGCGTCCCGGTGGTCGCTGTACTCTGTGGCGAAAATTCGGGAATCGAAGCTCTGGTTTTTCAACCGGGCCTCGTTCTGGGCATACTGGCCAATGTCCTCGGCGGTGCTGCATTCAAAGGAGGTCATGCGCTTGCGGCTGGAACGGTTCATAATCTTGTCCACCGCCACAAAGCCGTTGGTCAAGCTGTATTCGTACTCCAGCAGCCGCATGGTCAGCAGCTTATAGCCGCCAAAGCCGGCTCCCAAGGCCACCAGCATGGTGAGCATGGGGAAGGGGAAGATCAAAAAGCCCACCACAAACCCGATGAACACCACCACGATCATGGCCACAACAATACCTGCCAAAATCAGCATGTCGGTGGTTTCAAACTTTTTCTTTATCATCCGTTCAATAAATACGTCGCCCATTCTTAGACTCCATCCTTTCGTCACTATGCCGCCCGGCAGCTTGCCCCGCGGCACTCCATGAGATGTATCATACCACAAAACCCGGCAGGATTCAATAAAACTTTTGTGAACGAAGAGGAAACCTTTTTAAAAAAAGGGGTTTTCCACAAATTCTCCCCCTTCCCCTTGAATCCCGCGCCCCGCTGTGGTATAATCCATACCGTTAGCACAAACGCGCAGATGGAAGAAAGTACCCCCGCGCCGCCTTGTCAGAGAGGCCGCGCCACCGGCTGAAAACGCGGCTCTGGGTGTGCGGGGAGAAGTTCCTTCCGGAGCGGCGGCGCTGAACAGGGGCTCTCCCCCTCACTAGGCGCCGACGGGCGGCCCCGTTACAGGCCCAACGAGGGCGGCGCGCTTTTCTTTATGCTTAGAGGGGGCGTTCCGCTGAATATGGGTGGTACCGCGAAGAAGTCACTTCGCCCCTGTTCTCTGGGGGCGGAGTTTTTTTGTCCCCCATTTTCTACGAAAGGAATGGTATCTGATGAAGGAAACAATCCAGGCGCTGCGGCAGAGCTTTGAGCGGGAGCTGCAGGCCGCCCAAAACAGCGACGCGGTAGAAAAACTGCGGATCGCCTATCTGGGCAAAAAGGGCTCTGTCACCGAGCTGCTGAAGGGCTTGAAATCCGTGGCGGGCGACCAGAAAAAGGAAATGGGCCAGCTGATTAACCAGCTGAAGCGTCAGGTGGAGGAGGGCATCTCCCAGCAGGTGGAGAAAATCCGCGCCGCCGAGGAGGAGGCCCAGATTGCCGCCGCCGAGCAGTACGACGTGACTCTGCCCGTGGACCAGTCGGAAGGGTCCTATCACCCCATCACCCTGGTGCAGCGCCAGCTGGAGGAGATCTTCTCCTCCATGGGCTTTACCATTGAGGACTACAAAGAAATCGTCACCGACTACGAGTGCTTCGAGGCGGTGAACATCCCCAAGCACCATCCCGCCCGGGACATGCAGGACACCTATTACCTGGACAACGGCCAGCTGCTGAAAACCCACACCTCCGCGGCCCAAAACGCCATTATGCGCAAATACGGCGCCCCCCTGCGGGCGGTGTTCCCCGGCCGGTGCTTCCGCAACGAGGCCACCGACGCCTGCCACGAGAACACCTTCTTCCAGATGGAGGGTCTGATGATTGACAAGGACATCTCCATCTCCAACCTGATCTACTTTATGAAAACCATGCTCTCCCAGGTGTTCGAGCGGGACATCACCGTGCGGCTGCGGCCCGGGTTCTTCCCCTTTGTGGAGCCCGGCTTCGAGCTGGACATCTCCTGCCTGATCTGCGGCGGCGAGGGCTGCCCCAGCTGCAAAAACTCCGGCTGGCTGGAGCTGTGTCCCTGCGGGATGATTCATCCCAACGTGCTGAAGATGGGCGGCATCGACCCGGAGGAATACACGGGCTTTGCCTTTGGCCTGGGCCTGACCCGTCTGGCTATGATGAAGTACGGCATCAAGGACATTCGAGACCTGAACAGCGGCAATCTGAAGGGCCTGAGCCAGTTTAAGCACGAATAAAGAAGGGGGAAAACCGCTATGTATATCTCTATGAACTGGATCGGGGATTTTGTGGACCTGTCCGGTCTGGACTTGGAAAGCCTGATCCACCGCTTCACCCTCTCCACCGCCGAGGTGGAGGACATCTTCCACAAGGGAGACGGCCTGCGGGATGTGGTCGCCGGAAAAATTCTTTCCGTGGAGGCCCACCCCAATTCCAAAAAGCTCCATCTCTTAAAGGTGGATGCCGGCAATAAAATCTACGACGTGGTCTGCGGCGCTCCCAATGTGCGGGAGGGCCTGATCGTCCCCTTTGTCAAGGAGGGGGGCATGGTGGCCGGACAGGAAATTGCCTGCGCCTCCATTGCCGGGATGGAATCCCACGGCATGTGCTGCTCGGAAAAAGAGCTGGGCATCTCCGACGACCACTCCGGTCTGATGGAGCTGCCGGAGGACACCCCCATCGGCGCGGACATAACAGAGCTTTACGCCATTAAAGACACGGTGTTCGAGGTGGACAACAAGTCTTTGACCAACCGCCCCGACCTGTGGGGACATTATGGCATCGCCCGGGAGTTTTCCGCCCTGTCCGGCCGGGAGCTGAAGCCCCTGGAAACCGTGGAGCTTTCCCAGTTTGACGGGCTGGACCCCATTCAGATTGACGTGCAGGACGACCTGTGCTACCGCTACGCCGGCCTGAAGGTTCGCAACATCCAGAAAAAGGTCAGCCCTGTGGATATGCGGATCCGGCTGTACTACTGCGGCAGCCGGGGCATCAACCTGCTGGCGGACCTGACCAACTATCTGATGCTGGAAATGGGCCAGCCCATGCACGCCTTTGACTGCGCCAAGGTAGACCAGATTGAGGTCAAGCGCTTTGAGGCGCCCTTCTCCTTCACCACCCTGGACGGCACGCAGCGCCAAGTAGACGAGAACACCCTGATGATCTGCTGCAAGGATCAGCCCGTGGCCATCGCCGGCATTATGGGCGGCCTGGACTCCGAGATTGAGGACGACACCGACAGCCTGCTGCTGGAAAGCGCCAACTTCGACGCGGTCAGCGTGCGGAAATCCTCCACCCGGCTGGGCCTGCGCACCGACGCCTCCATGCGCTACGAAAAGACCCTGGACCCGGAGATGTGCCCCACTGCCATCGCCCGGTTTGTCAAGCTGCTGCTGGACATCGATCCCGGCGCCCAGGTGATCTCCCGGCTCACCGACGTGTACCGCAAACAGTACCCCGCCGTGTCTCTGCGTTTTGACAAGGCCTATGTGGACCGGTACACCGGCATTGAAATCGGCAACGAACAGATTTTGCAAACCCTGAACGCCCTGGGCTTTGGGGCCAGCTTTGACGGGAAGGAGTTCCATGTGGATGTTCCCACCTGGCGGGCCACCAAGGACGTGACCATCAAGGCGGACATCATCGAGGAAATCACCCGTATCTACGGCTATGACAACTTCCAGATTGAAACCACCCGCAGCGCCCTCTATCCGGAAAAGCGCAGCCCTGGAAATAAAGCGGACAATTTTGCCAAAGATATTCTTGTCCAGCGCTATCATCTCCACGAGGTCCACTCCTACATCTGGTTTGACGCCAAAAAGTGCAAGGACCTGGGAATCCAGGTGGAGAAAAACGTGAAGCTGCTCTCTCCCCAAAGCCCGGACCTGGAGACCCTCCGCACCAACATGGGTCCCACCCTGCTGAGCTTTGTAAACGAAAACAAGTCCTTTGCCCCGGACTTCGGCATCTTCGAGATTGGCCGCGTCTGCGAGGGACTGAAGGAAGACGGCCTGTGCAACGAGCGGAAAAAGCTGGGCATTGCCCTGTACAGCCGCACCTGCGGCGAAAAGGAGCTGTACCTGGAGCTGCTGGAGATCCTCACGGCCCTGGGCCGGGACATCAAGCGGGCGGACTTCACTTTCCAAAACGTGGAGCCAAGGCACGCCTGGCAGCATCCCCGGAACACGGCTTCCATCTCCTATGAGGGCCGGGAGCTGGGCTGGCTGTGCGCCCTGCACCCCGCCGTGCTGCAAAAGCTGGACAGAAAGGCCGCCGCGGTCTGCGCCCAGCTGGATATGGACGCCTTTGCCGCCATCCAGGGCAAGGACATCGCCTACCGGGAACCTTCCCGGTTCCCCGGGATTGACATCGACCTGTCCCTGACCATGCCTCAGGGCCTGACCTTCCAGCAGCTCACTCCCGCCTGGGCGGACATGGACCCGGAGACGCTTACCAGCGTGACCCTGATCGACTCTTTCCAGCAAAACGGCGTGATGAGCATTACCCTGCGCTTTGCCTTCTCCTCTCAGGAGCGCACGCTCTCCAAGGAGGAGGTACAGCCCTGGGTGGACGCCATTGTGGAAAAAGCGGCCAAAGTGGGGGCTGTCCTCCGCTCTTGAGGGCTTTTTTCCCTGAAAAATGGGGGAAGCGTGGAAAAATCGCTTGCAATCCCAGGCAAGATCCTGTATGATAGATAGTAGGAAATTTTGGGACGATACGGAGGTGTTTCCCATGCCGGACGATTATTCCAACAACACCATCACCTTTTCCATGGAAGAGGTGCGCGAGGCGGACATGAAGCGCATTCTGCTGACGGTGTATGACGCGCTGAAGGAAAAGGGGTACAATCCCATCAGCCAGATTGTGGGATACATTCTCTCGGAGGACCCCACCTATATCACAACCCACAACAACGCCCGCAGCCTCATCCGCCGGATTGACCGCGACGAGCTTTTAAAAGCCATGGTGCGTTCTTACCTGGGCGAGTGATGTTTTCGTTACACTCTTAGAAAGTAGAAAGCGCGGTGATTGTTTGAGCGAGCAAAAAAAGCAAAGCTTCCCCACCTATAAAGGGAAGCCCCTGGTGCGCTGCGGGGATACCATCTACTATGGCAGCATGACCGATAAATACGTCATCAAAATGGACATCAAGTCCAAGAAAAAGGTGGGCGACCTGGACGTGGCCGACAAGGTGACGGTCCAGCTGATGTACACCGACCCCGAAATCCGCACCCGGAAGCAGATTGTGAAAACCAGCGAGAAAAGCGGCCTGTACCTGGCCCTGGACATCGCCGACGCCTGGCTCACCAGAGCCCTGGCCGAATAAACAGCCTGCAACGAAAGGACCGCCTATGGAGGCGGTCCTTTTTGTTTGCCGGCATTTTTTCACTTCCGCTGGAAGGCCCGCTTCCCCGAAGGGTCGCATCACCTGGGCGCCGGAAAGAAACCCGCAGAGATAGACCCCCAAGAGCACCCCCTCCCCGCCCAGCAGGGAAGCACGCAGGGCCGGGCGCTTTTCCGTCAGCTTTGCCAAAAGGAAAAACAGCACGAAGCAGGTGGAAAGATACCTTCCCCCGCTGAGCAGCCAGGAAAGGGAATAGGTGGCCGCGAAAAAGCAAAAGCCATAAGCCAGCAGCCCCGCTGGATGCTCCCGCCGGAGGATTCCCCAGGCCAGCAGGAAAAGCCCACCCGCGAACAGGGCCAGGTCTGGAAACCACACGGACCAGCCGAAGGAGTTGCCTGCGTTGTCCACAAAGTACCGGGCTATGTACTCCACCACCTGGGAGATCCACAGATAGCCCTGATACCAATGCTCCTGGTGGGTGACAAAGGCAAAGGGATCTCCGTCCACCCAGCTGTTCAGCAGCAGGTACAGCAGCGTCCCCACCCCGGGGAGCAGCACCAGGGGCAGGCGGAACAAAACCGGCCTCCAGCTGCGGCTCAGGGACTTTCGCACCGGCGAGGCCAAGGGCTGGTAGGTCCACAGCAGCTGAACCACTCCCGCGGCAATCACCAGCAGGCCGGTCATCCTGGTCAGGGAGGCCAGCGCCCCAAACAGGCCAAAGGCCAGCCACCTCCCCTTCCAGGCGTACCAGCAGGCCCCCGCGGTTGCCAGCAGGAACAGCCCCTCTGTCATGACCAGGCCGGAGAAAAAGGAGAAGGGAAACAGAGACAGGTACAGCAGGGCGTCCCAGGCCACCCGGCTGCTGTACACCGCCCCGGCCAGCCGGTACAGGTAGCAGCAGGCTCCCCCGTAACACAGGCAGGAAAGGACCGTCCCCGCCAGGGCCGTGTGAGGGATCACCAGCCGCAGAAGCCGCACAGCCCACACATATCCCGGAAAGAACACCAAAAACAGATGCTCCCCGTTTTCCTGATAGCCGTCGTAGCCCTGCTCAATCAAGTGGATGTAGTGGTTGGCGTCCCAGCGCTGAAGCTGCTGGAAGGCTTCCTCCAGGGTGAGGGCTTCACCGGCCAGAATCATAGCGGCCAGCATGGCCGCCAGCACCAGCCCTATTCGAGACCCAGTTCCCAGCAGGAAAATCTTCCACAAAGGCTGGAGGGGTTCCGGCTCGCGGCTCTCCTGGGCCAGAGCAGGGCGGAACAGCGGCAGCCGCAGCCTGACCCCCCAGGCGGACAGGCACCGGACCGCCAGCAGCGCCCCCAGCCCGCACACCGCCAGGGAAATCAGCACACCCGTCATAAAAAAGCCTCCTTCAAAAGCCGGCGTTCCAGGCCCCTTGCGGGAGGAAAATCTCTTCTGCCGGGAATGACGGCCCAGGTCCTTGTTCATGCTATTAGTATACACGCTTTCCGCCAGAAGGTAAACCGTCCTTTCGCGGGACGGCATCTCCTGCCCGGCGCTGGAAAAACCTCCAGTTTTTCCCCGGGAGGCCCGGCCCTTTTCCCCAAAACGGAGAAAGTGACAAAAGGCGGCTGTTTCCGGGAAAAGCCAGGTGTTTTCCCGCCCTCGCTCCCTTGCACTTTCCAGAAAAATATGGTACTCTCTTTGTAGTTGGCAAAAAATTATCAAATCCCGTCACGCTTTTCAAACACTGGATCTTTGGAAAGGAGCAAACGATGGTCTATACAAGAAACATCAGCGATTCTGTAATCTGGGTGGGCGGCAGCGACCGCCGTCTGGCCCTGTTTGAAAATCTGTTCCCCATTCCCCGGGGCGTCTCTTACAACTCCTACGTCATTTTGGACGAAAAAACAGCTTTGCTGGACACGGTGGATTCCTCCATTGCCCTTCAGTTTATCCAGAACGTCCGGGCCGCTCTGGGGGACCGGCCTCTGGATTACCTGATTGTCAACCACATGGAGCCCGACCACTGCGCCACCATTGAAATGCTGCTGCCCTACTATCCCAACCTGAAGATTGTGGGCAACGCCAAAACCTTCCAGATGATCCGCCAGTTCTACGACTTTGACGTAGACAGCCACGCCCTGGTGGTCAAAGAGGGGGAGGCTTTAGAGCTGGGCGAGCACACGCTGCGGTTCTACACCGCCCCCATGGTTCACTGGCCCGAGGTGATGGTCTCCTATGAGGAGAAGGAGAAGATTCTGTTCTCCGCCGACGCCTTCGGCACCTTCGGCGCGGTGGACGGCGCCCTGTTCAACGACGAGGTGGACTTTGACAAGGACTGGCTGGCTGACGCCCGCCGCTATTACAGCAACATTGTGGGCAAGTACGGCCCCCAGGTCCAGGCCGCGCTGAAAAAGCTCTCTGGGCTGGACATTCAGACCATCTGCCCCCTTCACGGTCCGGTATGGCGCAGCGACTTGGCCTATCTGTTGAACAAGTACGACCTGTGGAGCCGCTATCAGCCGGAGGACAAGGCTGTGGCCATTTTCTACGCCTCCATGTACGGCAACACGGAAAACGCCGCCAACCTGCTGGCCAGCGGTCTGGCACAGGCCGGGGTGAAGAACATCGCCGTGTACGACGTGTCCAGCACCCATGTGTCCACCCTGATCGCGGAGGTGTTCCGGTGCAGCCACATCGTGCTGGCCTGCCCCACCTATAACAACGGCATTTATCCCGCCATGTACAATTTCCTCCACGACATGAAGGCCCTGCTGGTACAGAACCGCACCGTGGGCCTGATTGAGAACGGCACCTGGAACCCCGCCAGCGGCAAGCTGATCCGCCTGCGCCTGGAAGAGATGAAGGGCATGACCCTGCTGGAGCCTGTTGTCACTCTGAAGTCCTCCTTGAAGGAGGACAGCAAGGCCCAGCTGGACGCCCTGAAGGACGCCATTGTGGGGTCTTTGAAGGACTGAACCGCAAGGTCACTCACACGCAAAAAGGACACCCGGAAAACTGGGTGTCCTTTTGTTTTTCCGGGAGCAGAGATGACCTTCTGCCTCACCGGCCGAAGAAAGCGCGGGCAGCCAAAGGTTACCCGCTGTTCTTCTGATTTTCTCCATCGCGGCTACGCCGCTCACAAAAGGTCGCAGCCTTTTGAAAAAGGGTTGCTGCGTTCCGGTGGAACGCGTCCAGCAACCGACCGAGCCGGTAGGCGAGAAGAGCGAAACTTTTACTCCGCTTCGCGGCGCTTCTGTGTTAGCTCAACCGGCCCTTAAAGTCCTGGTATCCGAACTCCTTCACAACCTCCACGGCGCCGTTCTCATGGCGCAGGGCGATGGCGGGCAGAGGCATGCCGTTGAAGGTGTTGGTTTTCACCATGGTGTACAGGGCCATGTCCTCCAGAACGATTTGGCTGCCCTCCTCCAAAGGCTGGTCAAAGGAGTAATCCCCGATCACGTCCCCAGCCAGGCAAGTGGGACCTGCCAGGCGGTAGGTGTAGGGCTTCTCCCCCGCCTTGCCGGAATCCTTCACCGGCGGGCGGTAGGGCATCTCCAGCACGTCGGGCATGTGGCAGGCGGCGGAGGTGTCCAAAATGGCGATGTCCATGCCGTTGCGGACAATCTCCAGCACGGTGCTCACCAAAAAGCCCGCGTTCAAGACCACGGCCTCTCCCGGCTCCAGATAAACTTCCAGGCCGTATTTCTCCCGGAAATGCTTCACCACCCGTACCAGCCGGGGGACGTCGTAGTCCGCCCGGGTGATGTGGTGGCCGCCCCCCAGGTTCAGCCATTTCATCTGGGGCAGGTACTTGCCAAACTTCTCCTCAAAGGCGTGGGCGGTGGTCTCCAAGTCGTCGGAGTTCTGCTCACACAGGGTGTGAAAGTGCAGACCATCCAGCAAGGGCAGCAGGCTCTCGTCAAAGTTTGCCAGGGTGGTCCCCAGCCGGGAGCCAGGAGCGCAGGGATCGTAGATGGCGTGGCCCTCCTGGGTGGAGCACTCCGGGTTGATGCGCAGGCCCACCTGCTTGCCCGCCTCCTTGGCCCGCTGTCCATAGCGTCTCAGCTGGCTGGGAGAGTTGAACACGAGGTGATCCGCCAGACCCAGCAGCTCCTGAAATTCCTCCTCCCGGTAGGCGGGGGAAAACACATGGACCTCCCCGGGAAACTCCTCCCGGCCCAGGCGGGCTTCATACAAGCCGCTGGCGGTGGTGCCGTACAGATACCGGCTGATGAGAGGGTAGCAGGCGAACATGGAGAAGGCCTTCTGGGCCAGCAGAATCTTGCAGCCAGCCTCCTGCTGCACCTGCCGGAGAAGCTCCAGATTTTTCTTCAAAAGCCCCTCGTCCACCAGGAAATAGGGGGTGTTCAGCTGTGCCATGTCAGTCCACCAGGACGGGGTTCTCGTCGATCTGCCAGGGCAGGCCCCACTGGTTCAGGGCGTCCATGTAGGGATCGGGATCGAACTCCTCCACAGTGTAGACGCCGGGCTTTGACCACTTGCCGGTGAGCAGCATCATAGCCCCCACCATGGCGGGCACGCCGGTGGTGTAGGAAATGGCCTGGGAACCCACTTCTTTGTAGCACTCCTGGTGGTCACAGATGTTGTAGATATAGGCCTTTTTCTCCTGGCCGTCCTTCTTGCCGGTGAAGATGCAGCCGATGTTGGTCTTGCCCACGGTGCGGGACCCCAGGGTGGCCGGGTCAGGCAGCAGAGCCTTCAGGAACTGGATGGGAACAATCTTGTGGCCCTCAAACTCCACAGGCTCGGTGGAGAGCATGCCCACGTTTTCCAGGCACTTCATGTGGGTCAGGTAGCTCTGTCCGAAGGTCATAAAGAACCGGATGCGCTTGACGCCGGGAATGTTCTTGGCCAAGCTCTCGATCTCCTCGTGGTGGAGCAGGTACATGTCCTTCTGGCCCACCTCCTTGAAGTCGTACTCCCGCTTGATGCTCATGGCGGGAATCTCCACCCAATGTCCGTCCTCCCAGTAGGAGCCGGGGGCAGACACTTCCCGCAGGTTCACTTCGGGGTTGAAGTTGGTGGCGAAGGGATAGCCGTGATCTCCCCCGTTGCAGTCCAGAATGTCGATGGTGTCGATCTGGTCGAACAGGTGCTTCTGGGCATAGGCGCAGTAGGCCTGGGTGACGCCGGGGTCGAAGCCGGTGCCCAGCAGGGCGGTCAGGCCGGCCTTCTCAAATTTCTCCTTGTAGGCCCACTGGTAGGAATAGTCAAAGTAAGCGGAGAAGCCCTCCTCCTTGCAGCGCTTTTCGTAGTTGGCCTTCCACTCCGGGTCGGACAGGTCCTCCGGCTCGTAGTTGGCGGTGTCCAGGTAGTTGACGCCGCACTCCAGGCAGGCGTCCATAATGGCCAGATCCTGATAGGGCAGGGCGATGTTCATCACCAGGTCGGGCTGGTACTCCCGGATGAGGGCCGCCACCTGAGAGGCGTCGTCGGCGTTCACCTGGGCGGTGGTGATGCGGGTTTTGGTTTTGCCCTCCAGGTCGGCCTTAAGGGCATCGCACTTGGACTTGGTGCGGGAGGCAATGCAGATGTCGGTGAAAAGATCGTCGCACTGGCAGCACTTGCGGATGGCCACATTGGCCACACCGCCGCAGCCGATGATGAGAACTTTGCTCATGAGAAACACTCCTTATCCGTGGCCGGACGGGACGAGTCGCGTTATCGCTCGTTCCACTTCGCTCTCTGCATCGAGAGGTCGGCTCGCCCGCGCGGCGCACAATGTAATGAAGATTTAGAAATGAATATCGCGAAGCGCGTAAAAGTTTTTGGTCCAGCTTTTTTCAAAAAGCTGGCGGTTGGTAAGGCGGAGCCTTACGGCCTTGCCCTTGCGGCGCAGCCGGGAAAAAAGCCAGGGCCGTTGTCATACCAGGCCGGAGGCCTGTAAACAAGGGCCCGGACGGTTCCCGCCCAGCTTCCCGGAAAGAGCGGCGAAAACCGGCCGCACCTTGGCCTATGCGCTGCGCGCCGTGCGGCCTGCGGTGCTGCACTCTTTTCCCGCAAAGCTGCGCTTTGCTTTCGGTCGTGGGGCGCTGCCCCACACCCCGCCAGCTTTCTTTCGCAGAAAGCTGGGCAAAGAACTCTGCGCGCCTTCGGCGTTGTTTTCCTTTACCACAGCGCCAACAGCATTTCCCGGACAATCTTACAGGCCGCCATGGTACTGGCACCGCTTTGGTCGTAGGGCGGGCTCAGCTCGTTGACGTCGCAGGCCACCACGTTGGCTTTCTGGCACACCAAAGTGACGGCCTTGCGCAGCTCCTCAAAGGAAACGCCTCCCGGCTCCGGGGTACCGGTACCGGGGAACACGCTGGGGTCCAGCACGTCCAGATCCAGAGTGAAGTACACCGGGGTGTCCCCCAGCCGCTCCAGCCGTTCTTCCAGGCCGTTTAATTCGAACTTGTGGGTGCAGACATGGTCCCGGCCCCAGCGGAACTCTTCCCGGTCCCCGGAGCGGATGCCGAACTGAAAGATCCTCCCATCGCCGCACAGCTCCCAGCACCGGCGCAGCACGCAGGCGTGGGAGAGCTGCACCCCCAGGTAGTCGTCCCGCAGGTCGGCGTGGGCGTCAAAGTGGAGGATGCGGATGTCCGGGTACTTGGCGAAGGCCGCCCGGAAGGCCCCCAGCGTCACCAGATGCTCGCCCCCCAGCAGGAAGGGCCGCTTGCCGGCTTCCAGGATGGCGGCGGCGCGCTCCTCAATCTGCGCCAGAGCCAGGGCCGCGTCCCCCAGGGGGAGCTCGATGTCGCCGCTGTCAAACACGGCGATGTCCAGCAGATCCCTGTCCTGATAGGGACTGTAACTCTCAATGCCGTAGGACTCCCGGCGGATGGCGCTGCTGCCAAACCGGGAGCCGGGCCGGTAGGAGGTGGTGGAGTCAAAGGGCGCGCCGAACAGAACAGTGCCGGCCTCCTCCCATTCCTTGTCGCAGCAGAGAAAGGTCTCCATATTTTTACTCAACATGCTTCAACAGCTCCTCCACATAGGCGGGAATATAGAAGGCCCCTTTGTGCAAAGTGGTGGTGTAATACCGGCAGGGAATGCCCCGCATGTTCCACCGGGTCTCGTCCAGGTCCTTCAAGGGATGGTACTTTTTCGAGGCAAAGCCAAACAGCCAGTGGCCCGAGGGATAGGTGGGAATGTGGGCCTGGTACACCTTTCTGATGGGAAAGCTCTCCACAATGTTCTTGTGAGCCCGCTGGCAGGCGGCGGCGTCCCCGGGGTAGAAGGGGCTTTCGTGCTGGTTGATGAGAATCCCGTCCTCCTTCAAGGCCTTGTAGCAGTTGCCGTAAAACTCCCGGGTGAACAGACCCTCCCCAGGGCCGAAGGGGTCGGTGGAGTCCACAATGATGAGATCGTACTCGTCCTCCTGAAAACGGACAAACTTCAGCCCGTCCTCATAGTGAATGGTAAGCCGGGGGTCCTCCAGGCGGCAGGCGGTTTTGGGCAGGTACTTCTTGCACACCTCCACCACCAGGGGATCGATCTCCACCATATCGATGTGCTTCAAATCCTGATACTGGACCAGCTCCCGGATGACGCCCCCATCCCCCGCGCCGATAACCAGCACCTTTTCCACATGGGGATGCACCGCCATAGGCACATGGGTAATCATCTCGTGATAGATGAACTCGTCCTTTTCCGTCAGCATCATGTAGCCGTCCAGGGTGAGAAACCGGCCAAACTCCGGGGAGTCGAACACATCGATGCGCTGAAACTCGCTTTTCCCGCTGTACAGCTGCCGGTCCACCCGAATGGACAGCTTTACATGGGGCGTGTGCATTTCGGAAAACCAAAACTCCATGGGTCAATACACTCCCTTCAACACGTTCAGGCGGCGGATGTCCGGGTCCTCGGGACCGGTCATGCTGCACCCCTTTTCCTTGGCATACTGGATATACCGCACAATCTCCGGGGTGATCCGCTCCCCCGGAGCCAAAATGGGAATCCCCGGCGGATAGCACATGACAAACTCGCTGCACACATGCCCAGCGGATTCCGCCAGTGGCAGGCTGGTCTTTTCCGCGTAGAAGGCGTCCTGGGGGGACAGCACCACCTCCGGGTCGATGTACTCCTGGCGCATCAGGCCGGCGGCGTCGGGCTTTCCAAAGCGGCGGCGCACCTCTGACAAGGCGCTGACCAGCCGCTCGATCTCCCGGGGCCTGTCCCCAATGGACAGATAGGCCAAAAAGTTGCCCAGATCCCCAAACTCAATCTGAATGTCGTACTCGTCCCGCAAAAGGTCGTAGACCTCAATGCCGGCCAAACCCACATTCAAGGTGTTCACCGAAAGCTTGGTCCTGTCAAAGTCAAAAACGCTGTCCCCGTTTATCAGCTCCTTGGAGAAGGCGTAATAGCCCCCAATGCGGTTGATCTCCTCCCGGGCGTAGTCCGCCAGTCTCACCACCTGGGCAAAGGCCTCCCTGCCCCGAAGGGCCAGGTTCCGCCGGGAAATGTCCAGGCTGGACAGCAGCAGGTAAGAGCCGGAGGTGGTCTGGGTCAGGTTGATAATCTGCCGCACATGCCCCTCCTGCATGGCGGGGCCGCAGAGCAGCAGGCTGCTCTGGGTCAAACTGCCCCCGGACTTGTGCATGGACACGGCGGCCATATCCGCCCCCGCCGCCATAGCGGACAGGGGCAGCTCGTCGCTGAAATAGAAGTGGGTTCCGTGGGCCTCGTCGGCCAGACAGAGCATGCCGTGGTCGTGGGCCATTTTCGCGATGGCCTTCAAATCGGAGCAAACGCCGTAGTAGGTGGGATTGTTCACCAGCACCGCCTTGGCGTTGGGATGCTTCTTGATGGCGGTCTCCACATCCTCCCGGCGCATGCCCAGAGGAATGCCCAGCCGGTCGTCGCAGGCCGGGTCCACATAGACCGGCACGGCGCCGCACAGCACCATGGCCCCCATAACGCTTCGGTGAACGTTTCGGGGCAGGATGATCTTCTCCCCCCGCTTGGCCACGGACAAAATCATGGCCTGCACCGCGGAGGTGGTGCCCCCCACCATCAAAAAGGCGTGGGCCGCGCCAAAGGCCTCTGCCGCCAGCTCCTCGGCCTCTCGAATCACGGAGATGGGATGGCACAGGTTGTCCAGGGGCTTCATGGAGTTTACGTCCATAGAGACGCATTTTTCCCCCAGCAGCTGAGCCAGCTCGGGATTGCCCCGGCCCCGCTTATGGCCGGGCACGTCAAAGGGAACCACCCGGCGTTTTTCAAATTCCTGAAGCGCCTCGTAGATGGGAGCGCACTCTTGTGAAAGCATAGAAATCCCCCCTGCTAAAAGATATTCCGGCCGCTGAAAATCTCAATCATCTCTCGCCGCAGGTTCTGCATAATCTCCAGACGGGTTCTGGGCGGCAGCTCGTACACGTCGGTGTTAAACAGATAGTTTTGCAGGTCAATGTCCTTGACCATCATCTTGGTGTGAAACAGGTTGGCCTCGTACACATTGATGTCCACCGCGTCGTACCTTCGAAGAGTTTCCGGGTCGATGTAGTGCTGGATAGACACCACCTCGTGATCCAAAAACAGCTTTTTCCCGTCCAGGTCCCGGGTAAAGCCCCGCACCCGGTAATCCATGGTGATGATGTCCGAGTCGAAGGAACCGATCAAATAGTCCAGGGTGGAAAGGGGCGTGATCTCCCCGCAGGTGGCCACGTCAATGTCCACCCGGAAGGTGGCCAGGCAGGTTTCCGGATGGTACTCCGGATAGGTATGCACCGTGACATGGCTCTTGTCCAGATGGCCCAGCACCGTGTCTCCGGCAGGAGTCATGCTTCCCTCGGCGATTAAAATGGTGACAGAGGCCCCCTGGGGATCATAGTCCTGCCTGGCAATATTCAGCACCTTGGCGCCGATCATATCCGTCAAGGTGGTGAGAATATTGGTCAGCCGTTCGGAGTTGTACTGCTCGTCGATATAGGCGATATAGTCCCGCTGCTCCCGGGGCGTTTTCGCGTAACACACATCGTAAATATTAAAGCTGAGGGCCTTCGTCAGATTGTTGAACCCATAGAGACGCAATTTTTCTCCCATACCCCAAACCCCTTTACCGGTGAAATAGAAAAAGGCGGTGCGCCACTCGCACCGCCTGTAAAGTCCATGGTTTTTTTAGAAAGCGTCCGGGAGCAGCCCGCGGGTCCACAGGGATCTGCCGCGGAAAGCGTCCAACTTGGTCTCCAGTGCAAATAACTCACTTTTTACCACGCTTATTGACCTTTTACAAGTTGATGCGCGAAATGCGCCGGTTATAAAGTGACCAACTTATAAAATTGAGCTTTTAACTCAATCAATAACGACAAAGCCCGCGACCCAGCCCGAAAAAGTCCTGCTTCTCCAGGGTCAGCCGCGACATATTTGCATGGAGGCCTTTGGCCTCTATCCCATGACACTTACAGTATACCTACATTTTTCCCCCTTGTCAACCTTCTTTCTTGACCTTCTTTCTTGAAAGAAAGAAGGCAAAGAACTTTTATGTCGCGGGCGCTACGTCCCGGTGGGACGTTGTCCAGCGCCCGACCGAGGCGGCAGCCGAGACCGGCGCTGGGCGCGCCTTGGCACGGATCTATGCGGCAGGTTTGCGTCCGCGGTTTTTGGCAGTATCAGAGTGGTTTCCCTCGGCTTCCCCTCTCGCTGGCCTTCTTCTTGACAAAAAAGGGCAAAGAACTTTTACGCCGCGGGCGCTACGTCCCGGTGGGACGTTGTCCAGCGCCCGACCGAGGCGGCAGCCGAGACCGGCGCTGGGCGCGCCTTGGCACGGATCTATGCAATGGATTTGCGTCCGCGGTTTTTGGCAGTATCAGAGTGGTTTCTCTCGGGTTCTCTTCCCGCTGGCTTTCGTTTCGAAGGGGCGCCTGGATCTCAGCTTTCCTCCGGGGAGAACCGCACCGGCACGCCGTTGACCTCCACGCCGCCCTCAGCCCGGATGAGGATATACCCCACCCCATCGATGATACGGGTTTCCACCAGGTCCCCTCGCTGGGGAGGCACCTGGATTTTCACCTCTGGGGTGCAGACCTCCAGCTTGCGCTTGTCCACCAGGTTTTGCGGGGCGATTCTGGCGTTGGGGCCAAACTCCTCCTCGAAACGCTGGGCAAAGGCCTCTCGATGCTCCTCCTCCACACCGCTGATGGAAAGCACCGTCTCCAAGGCTCCCTTGGACAGCACCAGCGGCTCCGGGTCCTTGTCCTCCTTGTGCTGGGCCATCATGTCCACCAGCCGGCCCTGGACCGACTGGACCACATCCAGGCTGCAATCCTCCCCCAGCGTCTCCGTCAGCAGAGACTGGAAGGTTTCCCGCTGGGCGTCCGCCGGCGGGGGAAGCTCCTGGCGGAACAAGGTGTCCACCAGCTCCTGATGGCTCTCCCCTGTGTTTTTGGTGTAGTAAAGCGCCTCGTACAGATTGGCGCACCGGTCGTCAAAGGCGGGAAACAGAAACCCAGCCTCCGGCGGAGCGATGACCCAGTCCACCTCCCGGTTGCGGAACAGGTTCTCCGGCACCCGATAGCTGAGCACGGGCTTTGTCTCCTTTACAGGACACAGGCTGCACAGAATGTAGGAATACACTGTGTCCGAGGCGTCCTCCAGGGAGCCGCCGTCCTTTCCCCGATAGGGTACATCATAGGAGTCGCAGGCCAGCAGGATCAAATACCCCATGTCCTCCAGACGGAAGCTGCCCGCCACCTGCTGGAAAAATTCCGCCGCAGCCTCCTCGTCCCGCAGCTGGGAATCCCGCAGGGCCATCAGCAGCCTGTGCTCTGGACTGTTCACCACCTGACCGGTGGAAAAGGAGACGCTCAGCAGATTTCTTCCCAGCCCTCCGGACAGGGTTTTCCGCAGCAGGTTCAGCAGGTTTTCCCCCTCCTCCTGGGGCATCAGGGCCAGGGATTGGTCAAACTGGGAGACCACCTCCCCCTGCTGGCTTACATAGCAGCCCCGCACATGGGTGACAGCGCTTTTCTCCGGCCGGAACCGGCGGCGGATCTCCGCCACTTCCTTTTCGTTCATCGAACGTTTCCCTCCTTGCATGGCACGATAGTCTCCATTATAGCGCAAACCGCCTGGAAAGCGCAAGAAAAAGCTCTCCCGCCGGGGGAGAGCCTTCTCTCTGCTCTGTGAAGTTACCGCAGCGCCTGACCAGCGGCCTTTTCCACTGCCAGCCCCGCCTGATACCGGCGGATGTACCGGGCAAAGCCCTCCTGGTCCGCGGGGTCTGGGCTGACGCAGTCCCCGGCGGCTCCGGCAAACACCTGGTTTTCCAAATAGTCCGCCAGGCACTGGCCCTCCTGCCGGTTCTTCCGATAGGCCGCCAGTAGCGCCATGCCCCAGGGGCCACCCTCGCCGGCGGTTTCCATCACCGCCACCGGCACGCCCAGAGCTCCCGCCAGCAGGCGCTGGCCCACGCCCTTTGTCTTGAACAGACCGCCGTGGCCGTACAGCTTCTCCACCTGAACCTTCTCCTGCCACAGCAAATCCATGCCGATGGCCAGGGTGGCCATGGCCGCGTAGAGCTGCGCCCGCATAAAATTGGGCAGGGTCAGCTTGTTTTCCGGCTGGCGCATCAGCAGGGGACGACCCTCTCCCAAACCGGTGACAGGCTCGCCGGAATAGCAGTTGTAGCTCACCAGACCGCCGCAGTCGGGCGCTCCCTCCAAGGCCTGAAAATACAGCAGGTCATAGAGCTGGGGCTTTGTCAGCTTGGCTCCCGCCGCCTCCAGCAGCTGGGCAAACAGCTTTACCCAGGCGTCCAGGTCCGAGGTGCAGGTGTTCACATGGACCATGGCCACCGGCTTGCCGTCGGGGGTGGTGACCATGTCGATCTCCGGGTACACCTTGGACAGCGGCTTCTCCAGCACCACCATGGAAAACACCGAGGTCCCGGCGGACACATTGCCCGTGCGCTCCCGCACCGAGTTGGTGGCGGCCATGCCCGTGCCGGCGTCCCCCTCCGGCGGGCACAGGGGCGCCCCCGGCTCTAGCGTACCGGTGGGGTCCAGCAGCCGGGCGCCCTCCTCCGTCAAGCAGCCGGCGTCCTCCCCCGCGGAAAGCACCTGGGGCAAAATGTCCAGCAGCTTCCAGGGCAGCCCCTTCTCCGCTGCCAGGGCGTCGAATTTTTGGGCCATCTCGCGGTCAAAGCCGCCGGTCTCGCTGTCAATGGGGAACATGCCCGAGGCCTCCCCCACGCCCAGCACTCTGCGGCCGGTCAGTTTCCAATGAATGTATCCGGCCAGCGTGGTCAAGTAGTCGATTTTCCCCACATGGTCCTCCCCCCGGCGAATAGCCCGCCACAGGTGGGCAATGCTCCACCGCTGGGGAATGTTAAAGCCAAACAGCTCTGTCAGCTGAGCGGCCTCCTCCTCGGTGATGGTGTTGCGCCAGGTGCGGAACTCCGCCAGCTGGCTCCCTTCCTTGTCAAAGGGCAGATAGCCGTGCATCATGCCGGAAAAGCCCAAGGCTCCCAGCCGCTTTATAGGCTGGCCGCAGGCCTCCTCCACCTCCTGGACCATCTGGCGGTAGGCCGCCTGTACCCCCTGCCAGGCCAGCTCCAGGGGATAGGTCCACACCCCGTCCACCAGCTGGTTCTCCCAGTCAAAGGCGCCCGAGGCAATGGGCGCGTGGTCCGGCCCGATGAGCACCGCCTTAATGCGGGTAGAACCCAGCTCAATGCCTAAAACAGCTTGCCCGTTCTGGACAGCCGATTTCATCTCGTCCCGTGTCATCATGGAACATAACCTCCCGTGCAAAAAATGTACATACATTTTACCACACCTTGAACCGGTTTGCACCTGTTCTTTCAAAACTTTTGGCGGATTTTTTCACCGGGCTGTCTCCAGAGATTTTCTCTTGCTTCCTGCCTTGCCGCCGGGGGAAGAATCTGATATAATAAAATTTGTGTTTTAGGAAACGGAAAACAGCATGGGCCGGGGACCGCCCCGCCCAAAGCCACAACAGGGGGAACAGGTATGGGGAACATTGGTTTTGACAACGAGCGCTATCTTCGCACCCAGTCGGAAAATATCCGGGAGCGCATCGCCATGTTTGGCGGCAAGCTTTATCTGGAGTTTGGGGGGAAGCTGTTTGACGACTATCACGCCTCTCGGGTGCTGCCGGGCTTTCAGCCGGACAGCAAGGTGAAGATGCTGCTGCAAATGAAGGACCAGGCGGAAATCGTCATTGTTATCAGCGCCGGGGACATTGAGAAGAACAAGGTCCGGGGAGACCTGGGCATTACCTACGACGTGGACGTGCTGCGGCTGATCGACTCCTTCCGGGAAATCGGCCTGTATGTGGGCAGCGTGGTGCTGACCCAGTACAACGCCCAGCCCGCGGCAGAGGCCTTTCAAAACCGTCTGGAGGCCCTGGGAGTGAAGGTGTTCCGCCACTACACCATTCCGGGCTATCCCTCCAACATCCCCCTCATTGTCAGCGACGAGGGCTTTGGCAAAAACGAGTATGTGGAAACCTCCCGGAGCTTGGTGGTGGTCACCGCCCCGGGACCTGGCAGCGGCAAAATGGCCACCTGCCTTTCCCAGCTCTATCACGAGTACAAGCGGGGCGTCAAGGCAGGCTACGCCAAATTTGAGACCTTCCCCATTTGGAACCTGCCCTTAAACCATCCGGTAAACCTGGCCTACGAGGCGGCCACCGCCGACCTAAACGACGTGAACATGATCGACCCCTTCCATTTGGAGGCCTACGGCGAAACCGCCGTCAACTACAACCGGGACGTGGAAGTGTTCCCGGTCCTCAACGCCATGCTGGAAAAAATCGCCGGAGAGTCCCCCTACAAGTCCCCCACGGACATGGGGGTAAACATGGCGGGCAGCTGCATTGTGGACGACCAGGCCTGCTGCCAGGCCGCCTGTCAGGAGATCATCCGCCGGTACTACGACGCCCTCTGCGGCCAGCGCCAGGGAACTCTCACCGGGGACGAGGTGTACAAGGTAGAGCTGCTGATGAACAAGGCCAGCATCACCCCGCTGGACCGGCCTGTCATCGCCCCGGCCCTGAAGCGGGCCGAGGAAACCGGCCTGCCCGCCGCCGCCATTCAGCTGCCCGACGGACGAATTGTCACGGGCAAAACCTCCGCCCTGCTGGGGGCCAGCTCCGCCTGCCTGCTCAACGCGCTGAAGGCCCTGGGCGGCATCCAAAAGGACATCCACCTGATCTCCCCCATTGTCATCGAGCCCATTCAAAAGCTGAAAACCACCCATCTGGGCAGCATAAATCCCCGGCTGCACACCGACGAAATCCTGGTGGCCCTGTCCATCTGCGCGGCCACCAACCCCACCGCGGAGCTGGCTATGGCCCAGCTGAAGAAGCTGCGGGGCTGCGAAGCCCACTCCACGGTAATCCTGTCCCATGTGGACGAGGACACCTTCCGGCGGCTGGGAGTCAACCTGACCTGCGAGCCCCAGTACCAGTCGAAAAAGCTGTATCACAAGTGACGGCGCCAGGCGCCGGAAATTGGCCGCCCCCAAGGGCGGCTTTTTTCATGGGAACAGCCAAAATTTTTCTCTTCCCCGCAACCAAAGAGAAATTTTCGGTTTCTTATGGATGGAGGGATAAAAGGAGATGATGATTTTGAAAAAGGAGATTGACCGCAAGCTTCTGGCGGCCCTGCAAGCCCAGAATCCCCAAGGGCTGGAGGACGCCATCCACCGGTACAGCCCCTATGTGGCCGGGGTCATCCGCCGGGTGCTGGGACAGCTGGGTACCCGGGAGGACCTGGAAGAGCTCAGCTCCGACGTGTTTGTGGCCCTGTGGAAATCTGCCGGCACGCTGCGGGAGGACAGCAATCTGAAGCTGTGGCTGGGTGTGGTGGCCCGCAACCGGGCTTTAAAGCACCTGCGCTCCCTGCGGCTGGAGCTGCCCTTGGACGACGGCCTCCTGCCCGCCGACCTTCAGCAAGAGCCATCCCGGTTTTGGGAGCGCCAGGAGGAGGCCCGTCAGGTCCGGCAGGCCGTGCTCAGCATGGAGCCCCCCGACCAGGACATCTTCCTGCGCCACTACTTTTGGCGGCAGAGCGTGGACCGCATTGCCGGCGAGCTGGGCATGAATCCCTCCACGGTGAAGAGCCGGTTAAAGCGGGGCCGGGAGAAGCTGCGAAACAAATTGAAAAAGGAGGATGCGTAATGCGCGATTTCGACCGGATGCTGACAAACGCCCTGCCCGAAGAGCTGGAAAACGTGCCTCCCGCCCCGGTGGACAAGGGGGCCGTTCGGGACAGGACCTTTCAAAAGCTGGGGCTGGAGCGCCCCGGCAAGCTCTCCCCCTTCCAGGGGGAGACAGGCCAGGCGGAGGCCGTGACAAAGCGCCGCCACCCCTGGGCCGTGGCCGCAGCCGTGGCCCTGGCGCTCACCGCCGCCGTGATGCTGGGGACCATTCTCCGGCCGGTGCTGGTGGCCCCCGCCGGGCAGGGAGAGGGAACGCCCGCCCGCGGAACCTACTTTGAACTGGAGACGGCGGAAGCCGCCTTCGACGGCGAGGCCCAGGCCCTGGTCTTTACCCTGGACGCCCAAACCGACATGGACCTGGACCACACCGACTGCCAGTCCCTCTACGCCTTTGACTACACGATTACCTTCCACGGGGAAAGCGGCGATTACCAATACCCCTACTACCAGGGGGAAAGCCGGGACGCGCTGTCCCACTGGACCCAGACCGGAGAAAACGCCTACCGCTGCGAAGGGTTTTCCGTGCCTGTGGACACGGCTTTGCTGGAAGAGCAGGGCATCTCCGGCGTTGTTTCGGGCACCCTGAATTTGACCGCCACCGACACGGCCTATGCTGGTTCCTCGGACCCCTGGCAGTTCTTCCCCGCGGCGGACTTTACCGTGGACCTGAATTCGGTCACGGACGCATCACCCGGCCCCGGGACCTACTTCGAGGCTTCTGCGGCGGACGTGGCCTTTGACGAGGACCAGTGGGCCGTGGTTGTAACCCTGGAGGCCCGCACCGACATGGATCTGGACAGCGCTGCCGCCCAGCAGCTTTACGCCTGGCATTACAGCCTGTATCTGCGGACACCCCCCGGCGGGGATATGGACATTGGCCAGTACGATGGGGACAGTCTGGACGCCCTGGCCCAGTGGACCCAGACCGGGGAGGACACCTACCAAAGCGCCCCCGTCGCCATTCCCATCCCCCTGAGCTTTCAGGAGGAGTACGATCTTTCCGGCGATGTTCCGGCCACCCTGTCCCTGGTGGCCACCGACCTGACCCTGGGGGAAAACAACCCCACCCAGTTCTTCCCGGAGATTGGCTTCACCGTAACCCTGCCGGACCCGTCGGAATACTCCGACCCGGCCCCTGGGACTTACCTGCAGTCCTTGGACGCCACCCTCCCCTATGTCTATTACGACCAGGGGCTGGGCATTCTCCACCTGCAGGCCGCGCTGGAAACGGACATGAAGCTGAATCACCCCCACGCCGGCGACTATTACTCCTGGGAGGCCCAACTCTCCCTCACCGCTCCGGACGGGCGGCAGCTGACGCTGACTCCTATGCCGGACACTCCGGGAGAAAACCCCCAGACCCAGCCCACCTGGAGTCTGGAAGAAACCAGTGATGGGCGGTCCTACTATTTGAATAAGGACCCGCTTTCCAGCGGCTTCACCACCTTCGCCTTCGCTATCACCAACACCGCCCTCCCGGAAGAGCCGAACTATCAGGAGGAATACGCCCTGTACGGCTCCTTGGATGGCGTTCTCACCCTCACCTGCCATGAAACAACCGCAGGCGGCGCCGCCAAGGACTGGGAGGTGGAGATCCCCTTCACCTCTGTGCTGCCCGACCCCAACTCCACAGCCAGCATGGGCGCCATTGGCAGCGCGGACGGCCCCACCGCCGTCTATACCACACCCTGAAGGCCAACAAAAAGAGCCTCCCAGCCGGGAGGCTCTTTCCTTTTCTACTGTGCTTTCAGGGACGCCGGGACCTCTCTGGGGACCGCATCAGCAGTCCACCTCGAACAGAGCCTCGGTTTCCACCGGCATGTTCAGGGGCAGAGAAGCCATCCCCACAGCGGAGCGGCTGGGGGTGCCTGCCTCTTCGCCAAAGAGCTGGATCAACAGCTCGGTGCCGCCGTTGGCCACCTGGGGCTGGGCATAGAAGTCCGGGGCGGAGGCCACAAAGCAGGTGACCTTGACCACGTTTTTGATCTTGTCCAGGTCGCCGATCTCCCGCTTCATCACAGCCAGCACGTTGAGCATGGAGTTTTTGGCGTATTCATAGCCCTGCTCGGCGGTGACGTCCTTGCCCAGACAGCCGGTGACAGGCTCCCCCAGGGAGGGGCCGCAGCCGGAGACAAAGTACAGATTGCCGCCAAACCTCTTGGCGGGGGCGTAGGACCCGGCCTTGGCGGGGGCCTCTGGCAGAGAGAGACCCAGCTCCTTCAGACGATCTTCCACTTTGCTCATAGAACTTCATCCTTTCTTTTTCGTAAGAGAGCTTCAAATATGGCTCATTCCCTTATAGTATAGCACGTTTACGCCGGAAAGGGGAAAAGCTTCGCGGTTGCTTTGCCTTCAACCCCGCAGCTCCACCCGGCGGATCTTGCCGGAGATGGTCTTGGGCAGGTCGTCCCGGAACTCCACGATGCGGGGATATTTGTAGGGAGCGGTGTGCTTCTTCACATAGTTTTGAATTTCCTTTTTCAGCCCGTCGCTGCCCTCGGTCCCCTTGGTCAGCACGATGATGGCCTTTACCACCTGGCCCCGCACCGGGTCGGGGGCGCTGGTGACGGCGCACTCCAGCACATAGGGCAGCTCCATGATAACGCTTTCAATCTCGAAGGGCCCAATGCGGTAGCCGGAGGACTTGATCACGTCGTCAGTGCGGCCCACATACCAGAAATAGCCGTCCTCGTCCCGCCAGGCGGTGTCGCCGGTGTGATAGATGCCATCGCTCCAGGATTCCCTGGTCTTTTCCTCGTCCCGGTAATAGCCCATAAACAGGCCGCAGGGCGTTCCCTTGTCCGTGCGGACCACCACCTCACCGGTCTCGCCTACGGGAGCGGAGGTTCCATCGGGCAGAATGATGTCCACATTGTACAGGGGACTGGGGATGCCCATGGAGCCGGGCTTGGGCACGGTGCCCACTGGGTTGTAGATGGTCAAGGTGGTCTCGGTCTGGCCAAATCCCTCCATCAGCGTCAGGCCCGTGGCCCGTTTCCACTGCTCGAACACCTCGGGGTTCAACGCCTCCCCAGCGGTGGTGGAGTATTCAATGGAGGACAGGTCATACTTGGAAAGGTCCTCCTTGATAAAGAACCGGTACATGGTGGGCGGGGCGCAGAAGGTGGTGATGTGGTATTTTGCGAACATGGGCAGGATGTCGTGGGCGTCAAACTTGTCAAAGTCGTAGGTGAAGATGGCCGCCTCGTTCATCCACTGGCCGTAGTACTTGCCCCACAGAGCCTTGCCCCAGCCGGTGTCGGAGATGGTGAAGTGCAGGCCGTCGGGGTTCACGTTGTGCCAGTATTTGGCGGTGATATAGTGGCCCAGAGCGTACTTGTAGTTGTGCTCGGCGATCTTGGGATAGCCGGTGGTGCCGGAGGTGAAGAACATCAGCATGGGGTCGCTGCCGCAGGGGGCGTCGGGCTTGCGCTCATAGGTGCCGGGGAAGGCTTCCACTTCTTTGTCGAAGTCGTGCCAGCCCAGGCGGTTCTCCCCCACCATGATCTTCACTTCCACGCTGGGGCAGTTTTTCGCGGCCTTCTCCGCCTCGTCGGCCACCTGGCCGTCGGAGGTGCAGAGGATGGCCTTTACCCCGGCCGCCTTAAAGCGGTAGTCAAAGTCGTGCTCCATCAGCAGATTGGTGGCGGGGATGATGACGGCCCCCATCTTGTGCAGGGCGGTGATGACGAACCAGAACTGATAGTGACGCTTTAACACCACCATCACCCGGTCCCCCCGCTGGATGCCCAGGCTCTCCAGGTAGTTGGCGGTTTTCGAGGACCAGCGGCTGATGTCGCCAAAGGTGAAGCGGCGCTCCACCTTGTCGTGAGAGACATGCAGCATGGCCAGCTTGTCCGGGGACTTTTGGGCCAGCTTGTCCACAATGTCAAAGGCGAAGTTGAACTTCTCCTCGTTCTCAAAGCGGATGGATTTGAGAATTCCGTTTTCGTCCAGCTCGGTCTTGACAAACGGCGTGGAAACGGTTTCCCGGTCCTGACGGGCCAGCTTCTGGTCGATGAGCTTCTGGAAGCGGTCCTGTTCCGGGGCAAACTCTTCAGAGCCCTTCATGACGATGGCGTAGAACTGGCACTCCGCGCCCTCGGCGGCGATCATGCCGTGGGGGGTGGCGGAGTTGTAATAGATGGAGTCCCCCTCGTGGAGTATCTCGACATGGTTTCCCACCTGGACCTTCATGGCGCCCTTCAGGATGATGTCCAGCTCCTGGCCCACATGGGTGGAGAGCTTGATGGCCACGTTCTGCTGACTCTCCTCATAAGGCATGGTGACAAAGAAAGGCTCAGCGGTCTTGTTTTTAAACAAGGGGGCCATATTCAGGTATTTAAAGCCCTGGCGCCGGGTGATGGGCAGGCCGTCGCCCCTGCGGTTGACGGTGTAGGTGGACAGGGTGGGGGAAACGCCTTTGATCAGGTCAGTGGGGTCAATGCCAAAGCGCTGGGCGCACTTATAGATGAAGGTAAAGCTGAAGTCCCGCTCCCCGGCCTCGCACTGCTCGTACTCCTCCTTGGAGACGCCGGTGCATTTGGCCATTTCCTCTTCCGAAAGGCCGGTGATCTCCCGCATGGTGCGAATACGCTGGGCCACCTCCGCCAGTTGTGTTTTCAAATCTGTTTTTTCCATGGGTTACTCCTTTCTGTCCGCTGTTTCCGGCGCTGGTTTCCGGACAAATAAAAAAGCCCGTCTCAAGAATTGCTCCTTGAGACGGACTAAAACATCCGCGGTACCACTCAAATTGCGCTTTCGCGCCACCTCGTCAGGCTCCAGCAAGCCCTATGCACTAACGCAGCATACGCGGGAGACGCCTACTTTCCCAAGGGGATTTGGGGCCTCCGGCTCGGAAGGGATGACCGCTTCGCGTGTTCCGCCGGCTCGCAGCAGCCGCCGGCTCTCTGAGGGAAGGGACGCTGGGCCTTCTTCGTCACAGCCTTTGCATGGCCTTTCGGCCTATCCAATTTGTGGTTCTTTAATACCCTACACCATTTTTCGCGGGATGTCAAGAGGGGGGCACAAAAATTTCCCCCTCCCTTCACTGAAAGTAAGGCTCCCCGCCCAGCGGCCGCACAATCAGCGCCCCGTACTGGATACCCATAAAGATTGGGTATTCCAGGTTGAAGTCCATGATATAAGCGACATAGGTTCTCTCGTCCACATAGAGCCGGTCCTCCGCGATGTGCTTGGGATCCCCGGTTTTCTCTATGTCCTCCCGCATCATCGCCTGGAAGTCCTCAAAGGAATCATAGGAATCATAGGTAGACCCTTGTCCATAGGTATCCTCCATGGCGGAACGCAGCCCTTGCTCCCGCGACTCCCGCGCCATCCCAGCCAAGAAATCCCATGTCTCTTCGGGGGTTTCCAGAGCGGAGAAGGTGTACCGCACACAAGCCAGCTTTCCTTTGTAAAACTGGAATTCAATTTGGTCCGCCACCTGGTCCCCAAAGGGGACGCTGCACTCCAGCAAATAGTAGTTGGGCTGCGCCCCTGTCTCGGCCCCTTCAAAGGAGACGCCCAAGGCCTCCTGCACCTCTTCCTCGCTTTTGCGAAGGGCGTTTTTCATGATGGACTCTGGGGTGAGATCGGGGTCCACAGCTGGCGCGCATCCCGTCAGTAGCAAGAACGCCAGCAAGGAGCAAACCATCTTTTTCATGAAGATCCCCCCCCCCAAAAAACTTTTCTATATATTTACCAAACTATGTCACCGTTCTCTTCAACCTCAAACATTGTCACTCCAACGTATCCCACCATCAAACGGTACTTTCCTGGCAAGGAAAGAGTCTTCGGTTCTAAATGCAGCACTTTTGTCACAGATTCTCCCGGCGCCACAAACGGGGCCGCCATGGCCTCACCTGATGCAAAATATGACGCATTAGGATGGACCTGGTAAAACGCTCCTTGATACAGGTAGTCCACCCAAATATCTTGGTAAGGTTCCTCTTCTTCCCAAGGATTGGACAAAGTACACACTAAGATGCCAGAGCCGTCCTGGCTGCGCTGGATGGCTTCAATCTCCAGCTCCAGAGGCTTTTCTGTGGGAAACATCCTCCGTTCCTCTTCGTCGACCGGGTTGGGGGGCCAGCAGGCAAACTGCTGCTGGGGCAGCTGGCTCCAATAGTGGTAATAGCCGCCCCCCGCAAGACAGGCCGCCAAGAGCACCCCCGCCAGGGACAGGAACAGCACCGCTTTCCGTTTTCTGTTCATGGGAATCGCCTCCTTTTGTTCTATAAAAATTATACTCTTTCAGTCTTTAAAAATCCAGTATTTTATCTAGGATTGCACAAAAAATTCCCCGGCGCATTGCCGGGGAAGCTTTTGCTGTTTCCGATTCAGTTTTCCTTCTGGGGCAGCTCTTCGATCAGGTCGGCGGTCTTTTCCAGCCAGTCCCCCTCGAACAGCTCGATGGCGCCCCGGTCGCAGGCGGCGGCCAGCTTTGGCTCCATGGGCAGCTTGCCCAGCACCTGCAGGGCGTATTTCGCGGCCACCTCGTCAATGTGGCTCTCGCCAAAGACGTGAATCTCCCGGCCGCAGTCGGGACACTTCACATAGCTCATGTTCTCAATCAGGCCCAGCACGGGGACGTTCATCATCTTGGCCATCTCCACCGCCTTGGAGACGATCATGCCCACCAGCTCCTGGGGAGAGGTAACGATCAAAATGCCGTCCAAGGGCAGGGACTGGAACACCGTCAGAGGGGCGTCGCCGGTTCCGGGAGGCATATCCACAAACATGTAGTCCACGTTGCCCCAGACCACGTCGGTCCAGAACTGCTTGATAGCCCCGGCGATGACGGGACCACGCCACACCACCGGGGAGGTCTCCTCCTCCAGCAGCAGGTTGATGCTCATCACTTTGATGCCGGTTTTGGTGGCCACGGGATAGATGCCGTTTTCATCGGACAAGGCCCGCTGCTTCATGCCAAAGCACTTGGGAATGGAGGGGCCGGTGATGTCCGCGTCCAGCACGGCCACGTCGCTGCCGCGCCGCCGCAGGGTGGTGGCCAGCAGAGAGGTGACCAGGCTCTTGCCCACGCCGCCCTTACCGCTGACCACGCCAATGACCTTTTTTACATGGCTCAGGTCGTTGGTCTTTTCCAAAAAGCTTTGGGGCTGCTGCCGGGAAGGGCAGTCCACCCCACAGCTGGAACAGTCGTGGGTGCAGTTTTCGCTCATGATTGCTCATCCTTTCTCATGGTCCGGGAGCTTTTCCCGGAGTCTCTTTTTCTATTGTACCCCTTTTTTGAAAAAAGTAAAGTGGCAACCCCGCCTCTCTGGAAAACCTCCCTTTCCCGTGATATACTGGTGACAAAGCTAAGCGCGGAGAAAGGGAGGCGTTTGCATGAACGCACAGAGAAAATGGAAGCTTGCGCAGCTTCTGTGCTTGGCCGTGATGCTGGCAGGCATCCTTGGTCTGGGAGTCTCGGTCTTTGGAGAAATGGGTCCCGCCGCGCCCTGGGGCATCGCCGCCCTGGCAGGACTGTGGGGAAACCTGGTGTGCGTTCTGGGCCAAAACCGAAAAAAAGGAAAGTGAACCGGGCCGAAAGCCTCGTACCGCCCCAGGCAAGCTGCCCTCTTGCGCGACCCAAGGGCGGAAAGCTCGCAGCAAAGTCAACGACGCGGACGTGAGGGATCGTCCCGCACAGGCGTGAGCGTCAGCCCACCGCCCCCAGGCGCGGCTTGCTCAGCGGGAGCACCCGCCGTGGGCAGCTCGAACCAGAAGGTGCTGCCCTTGCCCAGCTCGCTGGTGACGCCGTAGGCGCCGCCGTGCATGTCCAAAATATTCTTTACGATGGACAGCCCCAAGCCGCTGCCCATTTGTGCGCGCTTGTGCTCCTTGTCCACCTTGTAGTAGCGCTCCCAGATGTCCTTCAGCTTGTCCTGGGGGATGCCCTCGCCGGTGTCGGTGACGGACACCCGCACCTTGCCTTCCTCCACTGTCTGCCGCAGGGTGATGGTCTTGTCCTTTCCCGAATAGGTGATGGCGTTGTTCACCAGGTTGTACACCACCTGGGAGATCTTCAGCTCGTCGGCTTCCACCCAGACCTCCTCCTCATAGTAGAAGGGGAACCGGTAATCCGCCAGCTTGTCATACCGGTGAAGGATGGCGCTGATGCTCTGGGTCAGGTTAAAGCGGGTCTTTTCCAAAGGCAAAACTCCGGCCTCCAGCTTGGACAGGTCCAACAGGTCGTTGACCAGGTTGGTCAGCCGCTCCGCCTCGTCGATGATGATCTGCACGTTTTCCGGGGTGTTCTCCCCGGGCAGGTCCCGCATGACCTCACCGTAGCCCTTAATCATGGTCAGGGGCGTGCGCAGGTCATGGGAGACGTTTGCCAGCAAATCCCGCCGCAGGCCCTCCACCTTGGAAAGCTCCCCGGCGGCGTAATTCAAGGTGCGGGCCAGCTCTCGAACCTCCCTGGCGCCATGCTCCTGGAACCGGATGGCATAGTCGCCCTTGGCCAGCACCTTGGCTCCCTCGTTGATGTCTGTCAAGGGCCGGGAAATGCGCCGGGCAATCAGCAAAGCCAGCAGCACGCCCAGCACCGCCATCACCACGGTCAGTGTGGTCACCTGCACTTGCAGGGTGTCCTTGATGGAGTCCACCGGGGTAATGGCGCTTTCCAGCATCACCATCCGGTTGTAGCCCGAGGGCGTGCGGGTGATGGTGATGTAGAGAATCACCTCATCCCGGGAGCCGTCCTGGTTTACAAAGGGAGACCGGTCCACGGAAAGCTGCCTGCCCCCCTGCAAATTCACCTGATTAAAAATCTCTGACAGATTGGAGCGGGAATGGGACAGTCCGTCCAGCACGCAGGCTTTCTCGCTGGCCTTCCAGCCGGAAAGCACCTGGCCCACCTCGTCCGTCACCACAATGTTGATTCCCGTGTTCAGGCAGAACTCCTGCACCTGGGCATCCATGTCCTCGTCCTCCAGACAATGCTCCACCGATTCGGCGGTGGCCTTGATCTCAGCGGTTTTCACCCCCCGGTAAAAGGGGTCCAGCAGCACAATCTGAAACAGCCACAGCAGCAGCCCCACCACCAGGATCAGCACCCCAAAGCCCAGAAGGATCTGGCTGCCAATGCCCCTGGGACGAAATCCTTTTCGCAACAGCTTATTTCCCTTCAAAGCGATACCCCACCCCCCGCAAGGTGACAATAAACCTGCTGTAAGGTCCCAGGGACCGGCGCAGCAGCTTGATGTGGGTGTCCAGGGTCCGGTCGTCGCCGTAGAAGTCATAGCCCCACACGTTGGTAATCAGCATCTCCCGGGTCAGGGCAATGTTCTTGTTCTGGGCCATGTACACCAGCAGGTCATACTCCTTGGGGGACAGGTCCGCCCGCTGTCCGTCCACGGTGACAATGCGGGCGTCCAAATCGATGGAAAGCCCCTCAAAGGTGAGGACGCTTCGCTTGCCTGCCTCTTCCTGGGGACGCACCCGGTTCATGATGGCGGAAACCCGCATCATCAGCTCCTTGGGGGAAAAGGGCTTGACCACATAGTCGTCCACGCCCAGCTCAAAGCCGTGAATGCGGTCATACTCCTCGCCTCGGGCAGAGAGCATCAGCACCGGGGTCTTGCAGGTTTTGCGGATCTCCGCCACGGCGGAAAAGCCGTCCAGCTCCGGCATCATCACGTCCATAATGATGATGTCAAAGGCGTCGGGACGGCGGCGGCAAAGCTCCACGGCCTCCATGCCGTTTTCCGCCTCTGTGACCTGGTTTCCCTCAAACTCCGCGTACTTTCGGATCAGCGCCCGAATCTTCTCCTCGTCGTCCACCACTAAAATGCGGTACATATACATCCACCCCGTTTTCCAAAACTGTTTTCAGGCCGGCCCGGGCCTTTTTCACACGCTTATCATACCAGCCTTCTGTGAAGTCCCGGTGAAAGCTTTTCGAAAAGAAACACATGCCCTTCGCGCTCTCTTCTTCAAGTATAGTCCAGCCCCGTGTTTTTTTCAAGGCAGTCCGGTTTTGCTCTTGACTTTTCTCCAAAAAGAGACTATCATAATTCTAGGGATATTATCCATAATTATGAATTATCAATCAAAAAATATTAGATTTTTTGGATAAGGAGGAATCACTATGCTGCCTGTCATCACAATTTCCCGTCAATTTGGAAGCGGAGGACACGAGGTGGGAGAAAAATTGTCCAAGCGCCTGAACCTGCCCTTCTATGACAAGGAGCTGATCGCCTTGGCCGCCAAGAAGAGCGGGCTTTCGGAGGAGGTGTTCGCCGACGCCGACGAAAAGGCCACCAGCAGCCTGCTGTACTCCATGGTTATGGGCAGCTACGCCTTTGGCGCCCGGGTGCCGGGCATCAACGAGATGCCCATCAACGACAAGCTGTTCATCATTCAGTCGGACATTATCAAAAAGGCCGCGGCGGAGGGTCCCTGCGTCATTGTGGGCCGGTGCGCCGACTACATCCTGCGGGAGCATCCCAACTGCCTGAACGTGTTTGTCCACGCGGACAAGGCCGCCCGGATCAAGCGCATTGTGGGCCTGAACTACTGCGAGGAGAAAAAAGCCCCGGACTTTGTCACCAAAAAGGATAAGCAGCGGGCCAACTATTACAACTTCTACTCCAACAACCGGTGGGACGACCTGCAAAACTATGACTTGACCATCGACACCTCCCGGTTCACCATCGACCAGGCCATCGACATGATTATCGACGCGGCCAAGCTGCTGGACAAATAACGCCGGTTACAACGCAAAAAGCGACCCCCTATATTCCCTGAAGGCTGGGAGGGGGAGGGCAATGTACCCTCCCCCTCCCGGCTTTTTCTTTGCAAATGAAAAAAGCCGTGGTATAATACTCCCATCACGCGCTCTCGCGAAAGGAGAAACTCATGAGACAATGGTTTGCCCGCCTTTCTGAAAGGACCGCCCGCCGGCTCACCCTGTGCCTGCTGCTGGCAGCCGCTCTCCTGCTGGGAGCCGCCCTGTGGCTCAACCTGCGGACAGGGGGCGGCGGCTATACCCTGACCACCTACGCCATGGGATCCTATGTGCAGCAGACGGTGTACGGAAGCGGCCGGGAGGACGCCGCGCAAGCCGCCTCCTCCGCTGTGACGGAGCTGGAAAACCTGATCTCCTGGCGGGTGGAGAACAGCGACACGGCCCGCTTAAACCAGGCGGCCGGCACGGAGTTTCTGGAAATCGACCCCCAAACCTGGGATATTTTAAACACCTCTCTCCAGGTGTGCCAGGCAAGCGGCGGCGCCTTTGACATCACCATTGCCCCCATCAGCTGGCTGTGGAACTTTGACGAGGACCCCCATCTTCCCCAGGATTCCACCATTCAAAGCCTGCTGCCCGCGGTAAACTGGGAAAACGTGTCCTTGCTGGATGACGGCACCGCCGCCCTCCAGACCCAGGACACCGCCCTGGATCTGGGCGCGGTGGGCAAGGGCGCCGCCTGCGACGCGGCCGTGGCCTCCTACAAGGAAAGCGGCGTGGACCGGGCCGTGGTCTCCGTGGGGGGCAGCGTGGGCCTTTACGGAGAAAAGCCCTGGGGCCAGCTTTGGCAGGTCAGCGTTCGGAACCCGGACACGGAAGGCTCTCTGGGAGTGCTCTCCCTCTCCGGCGGATTTCTGTCCACCTCGGGCAGCTATGAAAAGCAGTTTACAGAGGACGGCGTCACCTATCACCACATTCTGGACCCGGACACCGGCTATCCCGCGGAAAGCGGCCTGCTGTCCGTCACCGTGTGGAGCTCCAGCGGAGCGCTCAGCGACGCCCTGTCCACCGCCTGCTTCGTGCTGGGGATGGAGGACAGCCTTCCCGTTTTGGAGCAGTTTGACAGCGGCGCGGTCTTTATCACCCAGGATCATCAGATCTACGTCACCGAAAATCTGGCGAGTGCCTTTTCCCTGACAGCGGAGGGCTACTCCCTGGCCGGGACTCTGTGAGGCAATGGCGATGAGGAAGGACAAACCGTTTCTCTCACCCAGGGGCATGCTGCTTTGCGGAGGGCTGCTGCTTTTGGCGGGAGCACTGTACCTGCTGCTGTCCCTGTCTCCCCAGGGGACGGTGGCTGTTGTGGAGCAAAACGGCAAAGAAATCGCCCGCCGGGAGCTTTCCCAGCTGACAGCGCCGGAAAGTCTTTCCGTTGCCGGGGAAAACGGGATCGCTGTAACCATTACCTTTTCGCCGGAGGGCGCGGCGGTGACGGCCTCCGGCTGCCCGGACCAGGTGTGCGTCCAAACAGGACAGCTGACCCGGGCGGGGGAATCCGCCATCTGCCTGCCGGCCAGAGTGGTCCTCCGGCTGGAGGGCAGCGGCTCCGGCGTGGACGCCACGGTGTACTGAAGGGAGGGAGCAGCCTGTGAAACGGATTCCCGGCCGGGTGGCTTTGACGGGGCTGCTGGCGGCCCTGGCGCTGGCCCTGTCCTTTTTGGAGGGGCTTTTGCCGCCCCTGCCCATGATGCCCCCTGGAGCCAAGCTGGGGCTTTCCAACATCGCCTCTATGTACGCCGCCGGCACTCTGGGCTTGCCCAGCGCTCTGTTTTTGGCAGTGTTCAAGGGTCTGTTCGCCCTGATGACCCGCGGCGGCATGGCAGGCATCATGAGCCTTTCCGGAGGGATTTTCAGCACCCTGGTCATGTGGCTGCTGCTGAAAAAAGCCCGGGCCTCTTTGGGCGTGGTGGGCGTGTGCGGCGCCCTGGCCCACAACGCCGCCCAGCTGTGCGCGGCCTACGCTCTCACCGGCGCCAGCGTGCTGTTCTATATTCCCTTCCTGCTGCTCTTCGGGGTGCTGACCGGCCTGCTGACAGGCCTGGTGCTGAAGGTCACCCTGGGGCCTTTGGAAAAGCTGCAAAAGCATTTTGGGCTCTTCTGAGCAAAAAACGCTCCCTCCGAAAACCGGCGGGAGCGTTCCGTTCAGGTGTCCAATTCCCCGCAGTACAGGGTTTTGGTTTGGCTGTCGTACACGGCGGCGGTGAAGTTTTGGGACGGCCGCTCCCTAACACCCTGGGCGGTGTAGCTTTCCGTCTGATCATCGCAGAAGAACCAATAGCCCTCCTCCACCTGGGGGAACAGGGGGCCGCCGTCCTTGCCGGTGAGGTAGGGATTGACACTGATATAGGCCCCATCCTGGGCTTCCTCCATCCCCTCCGTGCCATAGAGAAGGTACCGGACATCGTTGTCCAGGGGCAGGGCATGCCAGCCCTGGGCGGTTTGAAGGGATTCCTCAAATTCCGCGGCGTCCTCCGGAGAGAAGACGATCTCCCAATACTCTGTGCCGTCGCTCATGCCCCCGTGATCGTCCCAATGGTCTTGCACTGTGCCCTGGGACGCGTTCACTCCCAGGCTCTCTGGCAGGGAGACTGTTTCCCCGCAGGCGGCGCTCCACAGGGCCAGCAGGAGAGCCAAGCATAACAGCATCGATCGTTTCACAGCACTCATCTCCTTTTTCCCAGTTATAGCACTTTTTCCCGAAGCCCGCAAGGACCTGACTTTCCCGGCGAAAACTGGGTGTTGACAAAACACCTATTGACCGCTATAATGAAGTAAGACTTTTATCAATAAAGAGAGGTACATACTGACATGGACGACGGCGACAGTCACCCTGCCAGCGCCAATTTTTCTCAGGTAAATAGCCAGAATTGCAAGCATAACTTGCTGCGGACCGCCGCGGCAGGCTATGCTTTTTTATGCTTTCCTGGCGGTTTTTATCCCCGGAACTAGGGCGCTTCGCTTTTGAAACAGCTGAGAATTTATGAAAATGTTCCGCAAAATTAAAGGAGTGTACATCTTTTGGAAATTTTACTGCAAGTCATCCTGATCCTGGTCAACGCCTTTTTCGCTGGTACGGAAATGGCCGTTGTGTCCCTAAACGCCACCAAGCTGCGAAAACTGCAAGAGGAGGGCGACAAAACCGCCGGAAAACTGCTGAGCATGGTAGAGGACTCCTCCGCTTTTCTATCCACCATTCAGGTGGCCATCACTCTGGCCGGCTATCTGGGCGCCGCCTTTGCCGGTGAAAACTTTGCCCCAGTGCTGTCCAGCTGGCTGTACAACGACCTGGGCTTCCAGCTGATCCCCCTAAACGCCCTGAACAGCGTGGCCATCATCATCATCACCATTATCCTGTCCTATTTCACCCTGGTATTCGGCGAGCTGGTTCCCAAGCGCATTGCCCTGCAAAAGTCCTATGAGTGGGCAAAGATGGCCTGCGGCGTCATTCGGGGCATGGCCCTGGTGCTGCGGCCGGTGATCTGGCTGCTGTCCGTGTCTGTCAACGGCGTTCTGCGCCTGCTCCACATGAAGGTGGAGGCCGAGGAGGAAAACGTCACCGAGGACGAGATCCGCATGATGGTGGACCTGGGCGGCGAGCGCGGCGCCATTGACGAGGATGAGCAGGAGTGGATTCAAAACGTATTCGATTTTGGAGACATCTCCGTGCGGGAATCCATGACGCCCCGCAGCGATATGGACGCTCTGGACATCGACTCTACCGACGAGGAGATTATGGAGGCCATTCAGGAGAGCGGCCGCAGCCGTTTTCCCGTCTACGAGGAAAATGTGGACAGCATTCTGGGCATTTTAAATGTCCGGGATTACCTGCTGGACCGGAACTCCGGCAAAAAGACGCCTTTAAAGTCCCTGCTGCGCTCTGCCTACTTTGTGCCGGAAACCATTAAGGCCGACAACCTGTTTAAAGAGATGCAGAAGGAAAAAATTCACATTGCCATTGTGGTGGACGAATACGGCGGCACCGAGGGTATCATCACCATGGAGGACCTGCTGGAAGAAATCGTGGGCAACATCTATGATGAATTTGACAAGGCCGAGCAGCCCGAGGTGGAGCCTTTGGGCGAAAACCTGTGGCGGGTGGCTGGGTCCACGCCCATCAGCACCCTGGTGGACGACCTGGAGCTGCCCTTGCCGGAAAGCGACGACTACGACACTTTGGGCGGCCTGATCGTCACCCGCCTCAACGCCATCCCCAAGGACGGGGAGCAGCTGGATATGCAGGTGGAAAACGTCTCCCTGCATGTGGAGAAGATTGAGGACCACCGCATTGAAAGCGTGGTTGTCAAGCTGCTGCCCAAGGAAGCCGGAGAGTCCGAGAAAAAATAACGCTCCCAAAAAGAAAAGCCGGACCCTGACCTGCGCGTTGCGGCGCGGCGTCAAGGCCCTGCTTTTTTCATTTCCTTTTAGGGGCAGGCTGCGGCTTCCAGCTCCTCCGCCAAATCTCCCCGGAGAATCAGATCCGCCCGGCTGTCGTAGGGAGTGGGATCCCGGTTGAGGATTACCAGCTTGGCGCTGGGGCGCAAATATTCCACCAGGCCGGCCACTGGGTACACCACCAGGGATGTGCCTCCCACCAGCATCAGGTCTGTCTCCTCCGCGTAGCCAATGGCCGCTTCCAGGTCCCGCTGGTTCAGGCTCTCCCCGTATAGAACCACATCCGGCTTGATAACGCCTCCGCAGCTGCACCGGGGAATCCCCTGGCTTTCCAAAATTTTCTCCATGCCGTACTGCTTGCCGCAGGACTGGCAGGTGTTTCGCAGCTCGCTGCCGTGAAGCTCCAGCACGTTTTTGCTGCCAGCCAGCTGGTGCAGGCCGTCGATGTTCTGGGTGATCACCGCCCGCAGCCTGCCCGCCTGTTCCAGCCTGGCCAGGGCGTAATGGGCGGCGTTGGGCCTGGCTTGGGGATAGAGCATCACCCGGCGGTAAAAGTCGTAGAATGCCTCTGTGTGGCGAACAAAATACCCGTGAGACAGCATTTCCTCGTAGGAAAGCCCCTCCTGCCGCTGGCGGTACAGGCCGTGGGCGCTGCGGAAATCCGGGATGCCGCTGGCGGTGGACACCCCCGCGCCTCCCAAAAACACCATGCGCCGGCTGCTTGCAATCCACTGTCTCAAGCGCTCCAGATCTGTCATAGGCCGCTCCTTTCCGGTTCAAGGTCTGTCAGAGTCACCATGTCCCCGCTCTGGCACAGTTGGGTGGGGTCGTACTCCAGGGCATCCTCCAGGGCCATCACATATCCCAGGGAGGACCAGCCCCAGAAGGGGGACAGCCCCTGGCCCGCTCCCGTTTCCCCGTTGTAGTATTCCCGAGTGGTGGACTCGGCCAGCATCATCTCCAGGGTGCGGACGGCCAGCTGGTGGGCCACTTGGGAAAAGCCCTGGTTTTTCAGGCCGTGAAACACCATGTAATTGGTAGGAATCCAGGTAGCGCCCATCCAGGTGCATTCGCCGCCCTTGCGCTCTTGATAATAGCCCTTCTCATTTTTGGCCCAGGTGGCCACCGGGTAGTTCAGCCAAAACTCCTCCGGGTTCAGCAGATGCTCCTCCACCAAACGGCTGGCCCGTTCCGCCGGAACCGTCCCCAGCCACAGCGGCAAAAATCCCGCCACCGTCCGCAGCCGGTTCAGCTGCCCGGTGATCTCGCTGCGGTCAAAGTAGAACCCGGCCTCCTCGTCCCAGAAGGTCCGATGGATGGCCTCCTCCAGCTCGCGCCCCCGGTCCCCAAAGCCTTGGGCCTCTTCCTCCCGGCCAAGGGCCAGGGCCAGCTGCTCCATGGCATACAGCTCCCGAACCAGGTAGGTGTTCAGATCCACCCCCTCAAACTCCATGCGGCCGATGTAGCCCAGGCGCGGCGCCTGGTTGTCCATGCCGCTGTGGTCCGAGCCATCCCAGAAGCACAGGCCGTTCTTGTCGGCGTCGCAATGCCAGAACCAATAGTGCAGGTAGCGCTTCAGCCGGTCAAAGTATTTCCCCTCCAGCCAGCGGAAATCCCCGGTTTGCCGGCAGCCCAGCAGCGCGGTCTGGGCCAAAAAGGGCTTGAAGTGGTGCCGGGGCTTGGGATAGCAGATACCCATTGTCCTGGGAATGAAGCCGCTTTCCTCCTGCTCGTCCAAAAACATTTCCACGTTGTTGCGGCAAAACCGCGGTTCCCCCAAATAGGAAAGAAACAGGCACTCAAAGTGCAGGTCCCAGTCATACAGCTCCTCGTACATATAGCCGGTGACCACTTCACGCCCCTTGTAGAACCGCACCCCGTGGGTGAAAATATTGGTTTTCAGCTCCTCCAGCCGCTCCCGCAGCCGCCGGGCCTGCTCCCCGGTCAATCCCACTGTTTGGCAAAGATTCACCCGCATCATGAAAGCTCCTCCTTTTTGAAAATTGTCACGAATCCTTCAGCACCAGTTCCACTGGACAGTGGTCGCTGCCCTGGACATCCGCCAGAATCCGGCTGTCCTCCAACCGGGGCAGCAGCCGCTCGTCCGCCAAAAAGTAGTCGATGCGCCAGCCGGCGTTGTTCTGCCGGGCGTTGAACATGTAGGTCCACCAGGAGTAGGCCCCCTCCTGCTCTGGGTAGAAGTGGCGGAAGGTGTCCACAAAGCCGGAGGCCAGCAGCTCGGCAAGCTTGCCCCGCTCCTGGTAGGAGTAACCCGCGTTGCCAATATTGGCCTTGTCGTTCTTCAGGTCGATAGGCCGGTGGGCCACGTTCATGTCCCCACAGACAATGACAGGTCCCTGCTCCCGCAGACGGACAAGGTACTCCCGAAAGGCGTCCTCAAAGGCCATGCGGTAGTCAATGCGGACCAGGTCCCGCTGGGAGTTGGGGGTGTATACAGTCACCAGCGTAAAGTCCGGATACTGGGCGGCGATAACCCGGCCCTCCCCGTCAAACTCCTCCACCCCCATGCCGCAGGTCACGGAAAGGGGTTCCTCCCTGGAGAAAACCGCCGTGCCGGAATAGCCCTTGCGGGTGGTGGCGGAGTTCCAATACTCGTGGTAGCCGAGGAAGGAAAAGTCGGCCTGCTCCCGCTGCATTTTCGTCTCCTGCAAGCAGATCACATCGGGGCTTTCCGCCTCCAAAAACTGGGCGAAGCCCTTTCCCATGCAGGCCCGCAGGCCGTTGACGTTCCAGGAGACCAGTTTTTTGGTCTTATGTTCCATAAGCATGCCATCCCTTTCTTTTGATGTAAAATTTCTTTGAAGGCGCCCCATCCGCGCCATTCTTGTGCTATAATAACACAAACTCCCCGCTTTGCGGGAAAATTGACTTTCATCGGGAGGAATCACCCATGCAAAATCCCATTGTCACCATTCAAACCACAAAAGGCATCATCAAGGTGGAGCTTTACCCCGAGGTAGCTCCCAACACGGTGAATAACTTCCTCTACCTGGTCAACCGGGGCTTTTATGACGGCACCATTTTTCACCGGGTAATCCCTGGCTTTATGATCCAGGGCGGCGACCCGGAAGGCACCGGCATGGGCGGCCCCGGCTACGGCATCAAGGGGGAATTCGCCGCAAACGGTTTCCAGAACGGCCTGAAGCACACCACCGGCGTCATCTCCATGGCCCGCAGCCAGCGGCCCAACTCGGCGGGCAGCCAGTTCTTCATCATGGTGGACGACGCCCCCTATCTGGACGGCCAGTACGCGGCCTTCGGCAAGGTAATTGAGGGAATCGACGTGGCTCAGGCCATTGTGTCCGCTCCCCGGGACCGGGCTGACCGCCCCTATGAGGACCAGATTATGGAGAAGGTCACCGCCGAAACCTTTGGCCAGGAGTACCCCGACCCCGTCACCGGCCCCGAGCACGGCTAAGGGGGTTGCACCCCCGGCTTGTCGCGCCTTGGGGTCCTGGTCCCCAGTGGGGACCGTTCAGGACCGACCGAGCCGGCAGGCGAGACCGGTGAGCTGACGCTCACGCCTGATCGAGATGTTAGAGCGCGTTCGCGGCGGTAATTCTGTCCGTTTTTTTATCCTGACAAGGCGCAAAAGCGACATGCCCCATCCGGGTATAGATCGTTTGGAAAGGAGTTTCCCCATGCCCACCGATTGGACGTATCACACCCAGTTTTGGGACGCGGTCTCTCAAACAGAGGAAACCGACTACGACGACGAGAAAATCAATCGTTTACTGCGGTGGAAGGCCCTGGAAAACTATTTGCCCGGAGTAAGCTCCATCCTGGACATCGGCGCCGCCACGGGAGCCTTTTCCATCCCCCTGGCCAAAATGGGCTATTCTGTCACCCACCTGGACTTGTCAGAAGAAATGCTCCGCATGGCGCGGGAAAAAGCGAAGGGTCTGCCAAACCTGCGTTTTCTCCAAGGCAATGCCCAGGACTTGTCCTTCTTTCAGGACAATCAGTTCGACCTGGTGCTCTGCTTTGACGGAGCTGTTTCCTTTTCCGGCCGAAACGCGGATGCCGTGCTGGCCGAAGCCTGCCGGGTGGGAAAACGCCTGCTGCTCTCGGTCTCCAGTAAAAGCTGTATGGCCGTTACCTGGCTGAATTACAGCCTTTCCAAGCTGGGGCACATCCATCCGTCGGTAAAGGCCATGATGGAGACAGGCCTGTTCGTCCGCTCGGACTATCCGGACGGAGAAGCTCTGACTGCTATTCCAGAGCTGAAAGCCTACGATCCCCAGGAGCTTTCCCAGGCCTTAAAATCCCACGGGATGCAGGTTTTGGAGTGCCGGACCATCGGCAGCCTGACCCACCTGTATCTGCTTCATCTCTACCGGCAAAACCCGCCGGAAAAAGTCCACCAGCTGCTGAACCAGCAGAGCCAAGACCCAGCTTTTCTGGAGCTGTGCGACTACTACGACCGGCAGGTGCTGCCCCAGGGCATGGGAAGCTTTCGCCGGGCGGGGCTGTTCGCGGCGGCGGAAAAACGCTGAAAACTATCTCTATCCAATCTGTACAACGGGAGCCGCCGCGCGCGGTTCCCGTTTTTTGCGGGAAGCTCTCAGCCCTCTACCCGCTCTACAATCATCGGCCCCATCTCCGGAGGCTGGCCTCCCACCTCCAGGGCCTCTAAAAAGCGCTCCTGCCCCTGGCGGCACTGGGCCTGGCTCTGGGCGTACAGCCGGGCGACGGGCTGGCCCGCCTCTATCCGGTCCCCCTTGTTTTTCAGCAGAACAATGCCCGCTCCCAGGTCGATGGGGCTGTCCTTGGTCTCCCGGCCCGCGCCCAGCTCCACCGCTGCCAGGCCGCAGCCCTCCGCGTCCAGACGGGTGATGTACCCCCCTTGGGGCGCGGCGATTTCCACACAGGCAGGGGAAATGGTGAATTTCTCCGGGCTTGTGATGTAAGAGGCGTCTCCCCCCTGGGCCTCCACCATCTGCCGGAACTTTTCCAGCGCCCGGCCGGACCGCACAGCCTCTACCGCCTTGGTCCGGGCCTTGGCCATGTCCGGGGCCTTTTGCCCCAGCCAAATCATGTTGGCGGAAAGCTCCAGGCACAATGCCCGCAGGCGGCGGTCCCCCCTGCCGGAAAGCACCTCCACCGCCTCCTGAACCTCCAGGGCGTTTCCAATCCGGCTGCCCAGGGGCATGTCCATGTCGGTAATCAGGGCCACGGTGCGCCGCCCCACCTGCCCGCCAATGCGGACCATTTCCCTGGCAAGCGCCCGGGAGTCCTCCAGGGTTTTCATAAAGGCGCCAGACCCCATCTTCACGTCCAGCAGGATGGCGTCCGCCCCAGCGGCAATCTTTTTTGACATGATGCTGGAGGCGATCAGGGGCAGGCTCTCCACGGTGGCGGTCACGTCCCGCAGGGCATACAGCTTTTTATCCGCCGGACACAAATTCCCCGACTGCCCAATGATGGAAAGCCCCACCCGCTCCACAATGGAGAAAAACTCCTGGCGGGGCAGGTCAGTGCGCAGGCCGGGAATGCTCTCCAGCTTGTCCACGGTGCCGCCGGTGTGGCCCAGGCCCCGGCCGCTCATCTTGGCGATTTTCACCCCGCAGGCCGCGGCGATTGGCCCCAGAATTAAGGAGGTCTTGTCCCCCACGCCGCCGGTGGAGTGCTTGTCCACCTTCACCCCGGGAATGGAGGACAGGTTTACCATATCCCCCGAGCGGGCCATCTCCAGGGTGAGGGCGGCGGTTTCCCGCTGGGACATACCCCGGAAAAAGATGGCCATCAGCAGGGCGCTGGCCTGATAGTCGGGAATTTCCCCCCGGGTGACCCCCTGGACAAAGAAGTGAATCTCGTTGGTGGTCAGCTCGCCGCCCTCCCGTTTTTTGTGAATCACATCGTACATACGCATGGGAAATCCCCCTCTCTCTGGTTACAGGTATAGGTTCATGTACCAGGCGTCGAAATCCCGGCCGTTCACCTTCATAAATTTTTTGTACAGGCCCAGCCTCTCAAAGCCCAGGCCTTCGTAAAGGGCCACGGCCCGGCGGTTGTCGGCGCGCACCTCCAGCTGAAGCACCTCCAGACCCGCGCTTTTGGCAAAGGAAATCAACGCCTCCATGGCCCGGCGTCCAATGCCCAATCCCCAGCAGTCCTTCCCCACGGTGACAGACAGCCCGGCCCGGTGGGACACCCGCTCCCTGGCGGTGAGGGCGTCGCAGGAGGCGATAGACACCAGATTTTCCCCCACAAAGCCCAGCAGCATGACGGACTTCTCCTCCTGCCGCTGGCGCTCCAAAAAGGCCGCCTCCTGGTCCGCGGGCATGGGAAAGCCGTTCTCCCCGAAGAGCAGGTTGTCCGACTCCCCGCCCACCTGGTTGAGGAACTCTAAAACCTGGGCGGCGTCCCCGCCCTCTGCCTCCCGGAGAAGCAGGGCGCGGCCGTCCTTCAGGATATGGGTTTGAGGGGAAAATTTCATGGGAAACACTCCTTTCAAAAATCATGCGCAAAGTGCGGAATAAGCTTCGTCCACCCTTTCAAAAGGCGCTGGCCGAATCGGCTGGAGAGAAGGGGAGTGTGAAGGCCGCTGCGTCCCAGTGGGGCGTTGCCGCTCCGGTCGGTCCTGAACGCAGCGCACCGGGCGCAGCCCGTAAACAAGGGCCTGGCCGGTTTCCCAAAACCCATCAGAGGGCACGGTGGAAACCGTCCGGCCCGGCGCCCTATCGCCTTTCAGACGCATGCGGGCTTGGGCCTGCATCCTTGTTCCCAAAGCTGCGCTTTGCGTTTTAAGGTCGAAGCTTTTTTGAAAAAAGCTTCCCAAAAAACTTTTACGCCGCTTCGCGGGGCATTTTTATTTTCCCAGGTTCCCCGGCCCAAAGGCCTGGGGCAGCAACTCCCCCAAAGTGGCGACAGTGAGGGCCGCGCCGTCGGTGAGAAGGATCTCAAACTCCGGGCCGCAAAACTCCGCCATCACCTGACGGCACACCCCGCAGGGAGCGCAAAGGCCCTGAGGCTCCTCCCCCGCAGGACCACCCACCACGGCAATGGCCCTGAACTGCCGCTTGCCGTCGTTCACCGCCCGGAAAAAAGCGGTGCGCTCGGCACAGCAGGTGGCGGTAAAGCCCGCGTTCTCAATGTTGCACCCGGCGTACACCGAGCCGTCGGCGCACAGCAGCGCCGCTCCCACCGCAAACCCGGAATAGGGGCAGTAAGAATTTTCCCGGGCCTCCTTGGCCCGCTGGATTAAAGCCAGGCGAAGCACATCCCGCTGCTCCATCACAGACCCGCCTCCTTTGCCAAAGCCACCAGGCGGCTGGTACCCAGCCGGTCCGCCCCCAGGGAGAGGAAGGTCTCCGCGTCCTCCTTGGAGGAAATT
>CAJMOH010000017.1 GCA_905215055.1 uncultured bacterium | reverse complement strand
ATCTTGTACATGTTGGGGATCATCAGCAGCAGGCCCTGAGAGGCGGTGTAGGTGGTGGTCAGGGCGCCGGCGGCCAGAGAGCCGTGAACAGCGCCGGCGGCACCGGCCTCGGACTGCATTTCGGTGACCCGGACCTCTCTGCCGAACAGGTTCTTGCGGCCTGCGGCGGCATACTTGTCGGTTTCATCCGCCATCACGGAAGAGGGCGTGATGGGGTAGATGGCGGCAACGTCGGTAAACGCGTAGGAAACATGCGCGGCGGCGCTGTTGCCATCCATGGTTTTCATTTTTCTTGCCATGAAGTATTTTCCTCCTTTTAGGATGATCGAAGGGATGTGACGGGTTTCCTCGCGGTGCGCGTCCAAAATCACCCGTGCTGTTTTATTCTAGCATTTTTTTCCCACCATGTAAAGCCATAAAAGCAGGGTCTTGTCAACTTTTTGGCAAATCGCGCCGCCCCTATTTGACATCCGCCGCGCTTTCGGGTAAAATAGAAAGCAAAACGCCGGGCAGCGGCGAAGTCTTTTTACGGTTTTTTTGAAAGGGGTTTATTTTCTCATGCCATCCGATCCGGACAGTATATTGATTCTCACTGTCGTACTCACTTTTGTGTGCCTGGCCCTCTCTTCCTTTTACGCCGCGGGAGAGGCCGCCGTGGATTTTCTCTCTCAAGCCCAGGTCAAACGGGAGGCCGAAGAGGGCGACCCAAAGGCAAAAAAGCTGCTGAAGCTGATTGACTGGCAGAAGGCCGCGGTCTCCCCCCTGCAGGCGGGACTGCTGCTCTTTGGCTTTTTGGGGCTGGGCTTCGCGCTGTACTCCTTTGGCTGGATGCTGGAAAAGGCCCTTTCCCCCATGGAGCCGGAAACCCTGCGGGTGCTTTTGGCGGACGTGATTGTTACAGTGGCCTATCTGCTGGTGTTTTTCCTGTTTGGAGACCTGCTTCCCAAGAAAAGCGCCCGGCACAGCGCCAAGGCCTTCGCCAGCCGCTTTGCGGGACTGCTGTGCGCGCTGCAGTCTCTGGCGTTTCCCTTTTTAAAGCTCTGCGCCATGATCGTCAACGGGATTTTGCGCCTGTGCCGCATTGACCCTCACATTTTGGATGACCCGGTCACGGAGGAGGAAATCCTCCAGATGGTGGGGGAAGGCGAGGAAAAGGGCGTCATTGAGGAGACAGAGCGGGACATGATTACCAATATCCTGGACTTTAAGGACACCACGGCGGAGGAGACCATGACTCACCGGACAGACATTGTCGCGGTGGAGGACAGCGCCTCTATCGCGGAGGTGGTGGAGGCCTCTGTGGAAAACGGCTGCTCCCGCATTCCTGTGTATCACGAGGACATTGACACGGTGGTGGGCATCTGCTACATCAAGGACCTGCTTCCCTATGTGGGACGGGAGGTGCCGGAGTTTATCAAGGTGACGGACCTGATGCGCCCGGCCTACTTTGTGCCGGAGACAAAGCGGTGCAGCCAGCTCTTTACGGAGATGACCGAGCGAAAGGTGCAGATCGCCATTGTGCTGGACGAATACGGCGGCACCGCCGGGCTGATTACCCTGGAGGATTTGATGGAGGACATTGTGGGCAATATTCAGGACGAGTACGACCACGAGGAGGAGGAAATCCACCGGATGAGCGAGACCGAGTTCACTGTGGACGGGGCCGCCTCCATCGACGAGGTTTCGGACATGACAGGCGTGGATTTGCCCGAGGGGGACTATGACACCATCGCCGGCCTGGTTACGGAACGGCTGGGCCGTCTGCCCAAGGCCGGGGAGCACCCCCAGGTGAAAGAGGCCGGGCTGACCATCACCGTGCTGGAGATGGAGGAGCAGCGCATCGCACGGCTGCTTTTGGTCAAGGACCCGGAGAAAGCATCTCAGAAAAAAGAGGAAGCAGAGTGACATGAAGGAAACAGAACAAGAAAACGGGACCTCCAGCCAGGAAAACGCCCTGGGGACCGCCCCGATTGGAAAGCTGCTGTTCTCCCTGGCGGTGCCTGCCATCACCGCTCAGGTGGTGAACATGCTCTACAACATTGTGGACCGGATCTACATCGGCCACATTCCGGAAATTGGCACGGCGGCCCTGACAGGCGTGGGCATCACCTTCCCCATTATCACCCTGATCAGCGCCTTCAGCTCCCTGATCGCCATGGGCGGCGCGCCGAGAGCCTCCATCGCTATGGGCGCCCACCACAAGGAACGGGCCGAGCGGATTATGGGCAACTGTTTTACGGCGCTTTTGGCCCTGTCCGTGGTGCTGACGGCGGTGTTTCTTGTCTTCCAGGAGCCGATCCTCTGGGCTTTCGGCGCCAGCGGGAACACCATTGGCTACGCCATGGACTACATGGGCATCTATGTATGCGGCACGGTGTTTGTGCAGATCAGTCTGGGCATGAACATGTTCATCACCTCCCAGGGCTTCGCCAAGACCAGCATGCTGACGGTGATTATCGGCGCGGTGCTGAACATTGCGCTGGACCCGGTGTTTATCTTCGCGTTCAACATGGGGGTGCAGGGAGCTGCCATTGCCACGGTGCTGAGCCAAGCGGTTTCAGCGGTGTGGGTGCTTTTGTTCCTGTGCGGCAAGCGCACCACCCTGAAGATCCGCCCCAAGTGCATGGTGATTAAATGGCGGGTGCTGCTGCCTGTGCTGGGGCTGGGAGTTTCCCCTTTTATCATGCAGAGCACGGAAAGCCTTTTAAGCGTGGTGCTCAACACCTCCCTGCTGCGGTACGGCGGGGACACGGCGGTGGGAGCCTACACGGTGATCACCAGCATTATGCAGGTGATCAACCTGCCCTTGCAGGGGCTGACCCAGGGCGCCCAGCCCATCACCAGCTTTAACTACGGCGCCCGGAATATGGAGCGGGTGCGGAAATCTGTCCGGCTGCTGCTGACCTGCACCCTGACTTACAGCTGTCTGTTCTGGCTGGCCATTATGCTGATCCCCCAGGTGTTTGTGGGAATCTTCACCAGCGACCCGGAGCTGATGGATACTGCCGTATGGGCCGCCCGGATTTTCCTGTTTGGGGTGTTTTCCTTTGGAGCGCAAACCGGCTTCCAGCAGAGCTTCCTGGCCTTGGGACAGGCGAAGGCCTCTTTGCTGCTGGCCCTGCTGCGAAAGATTGTACTGCTGATCCCCCTGATTTACATCTTCCCTCTGTTCTTTGGGGACAAGCTGTTCGGGGTGTTTGTGGCGGAGCCTGTGGCGGACATTCTAGCCGCCAGTACCACCACCATCACCTTCCTGGTGTGGGCCAGAAGGAACCTGCGGGACAAAAAAGCGCTGGACGCCTAAAAGCGGGCCGCGGCAGAACTGCCGCGGCCCTTTTTCGTCAGCCTTGACCCTTGGGCGCCTCTTTGCCCAGAGCATTGCTGCAATAGCGCATCAGGTCCTCCTTTGTGTTCAGCTCGGCGGAGCTTTGCATCAGCTGCTCCTGAAGCACCGGAGGCAGAGAGTTGAAATAGAGCCTGGCTTCAAGGTCCATCTTGCTGGGTTCTGGCATAGGGAATTCCTCCTTTATCGTGGTTGGCAATAGGGTTCCCATTTTTGAGAGAAAATATCCAGGCAAATGAAAGGAGCGCCTATTTATGGAACAGCTATCTCAGCTTCCCCTCTTCGCGGGGATGGACAACGGCAGCTGCCTGCACCTGCTGAAGTGCGTTCAAACAAGCCCCCGGTCCTTTCGCGCCGGCGAGGCGGCCTACACCTATGGCAGCGGCCAGGGCCGGGTGCTGGGAATTCTCCAGGAGGGCCAGGCGGCCCTGGTGAAAATTGACGCCGCGGGCAGCCGGACCGTGCTGGAGCGGATGGGTCCCGGGGGCGTGTTTGGAGAGCTGGTGGCCTTTGCCAGCCTGCCCTGCGACAGCGTCACCCTGGTCTGCGAAACAGACTGCGTGCTGGTGTTTCTTCCCCAGGGGAAGCTGGCCGCTCCCTGCGTGAAGGCCTGTCCCTGTCACCGGCAGCTGCTGGAAAACCTGCTGGGGCTGATGTCCCGCAAGGCCTTTGACCTGAGCGAGCGGGTAGAGGTGCTTTCCTGCCGGACTACCCGGGAAAAGCTGCTGTGCTATTTCCGCATCTGCGCCTATCAGGAAAAAAGCCTGGCCTTTACCCTGCCCTTCACCCTCAGCGCACTGGCGGACTATCTGTGCGTGGACCGCAGCGCCATGATGCGGGAGCTGAAGCGCCTGCGGGAAGAGGGGGTTTTGGAGGCCTCTGGACGGCAGGTGCGGTTTTTGGCGGAGGGTCCCTTTGGAAAAGCGGACCTGTGCGCGGCCTCCATTCCATGAGAGGAAAAGCAGGAAGCCCCATCAAATCCCCGTTAAGATTTCCTTTCAGAAATCTTAAGAAACACGCTAGCGTGTTGCAAGGCAGGACGGAATACAGTACAATGTCTCCGTTCCGATTTATTTTTTATTCAGGAGTAATGGAGGAAGGGAATATGTTATCCATCAGTGGCGTGACAAAGCGCTATGGAAAGACTCTGGCCAACGACAACATCAGCTTTGCCGTGGGAGATGGACAGATCGGCATTCTGCTGGGGCCGAACGGCGCGGGAAAATCCACCATCATCAAGTGCATTACCGGGCTGCTGCGGTTTACGGGCCGCATTGAGATCAACGGCCGGGAGAACACCTCCCTGGAGGCCAAGGCCCAGCTGGGATACATTCCGGAAATGCCCGCGGTGTACGATTTGCTCACCGTGGAGGAGCATCTGGAGTTTATCCGCCGGGCCTATAAGGTGGAGGACGAGACCTACACCAATCAGCTGCTGGAGCGGCTGGAGCTTTCAGACAAGCGAAACAAGCTGGGGAAGGAGCTTTCCAAGGGCATGCAGCAAAAGCTGTCTATCTGCTGCGCCCTGTGCCACAAGCCCCGGGTAGTCATCTTTGACGAGCCGCTGGTGGGTCTGGACCCCCATGCCATCAAGGAATTGAAGCAGATCTTCCGGGAGCTGAAGGCCGGGGGCGCCTCGGTGCTGATTTCCACCCACATGATCGACAGCGTGGAGGACTATTGGGATGTGGCAAACATCATGATGAACGGCCGCTTCGCCGCCACCAAGCTTAACGACGGCAGCGAGGGTCAGACCCTGGAGGAGCTGTTCTTTGCGATTACAGAGGGCGCGCCCGCCTCTGCGGAGGGCTGACACCATGAAAAGCCCTCTTGTCTATTTGACTGTCACCAAGCTGAAAAACCAGCTGATCGCTGTGGTGAAAAGCCCCGCCAAGCTGATCTACGCCGTCATTTTGGTGGCACTGTTCGGCCTGACCGCCTTTTCCGGCAGCGCCTATGACCTGGCGGAGCTTCGCAATCCCCAGGAGCTGGTGGCCATTATGACGCTGTTTTACACCATGATGTTTTTGATGGTGTTCGCCTCGGGGAGCAGCTCGTCCAACTCCCCCATGTTCACCCTGTCCGACGTGACGCTGCTGTTTCCCGCGCCCATGAGCTCCCATAAGATCTTGGTCTACGGGCTGGTGCGCCAGCTGGGGCTTTCCCTGATTTTGGGCTTTTTCATCCTGTTTCAGTATTCCTGGATGAACGGGGTTTACGGCATTGGCCCGGCAGAGCTGGCGCTGATTATTGTGGGCTATGGTCTAACCCTGTTTTTTGCCCAGCTGACCTCCATGGCCGTGTACGTTCGCACCAGCGGCATGGAGCGGGCTGGAAAAATCGTGCGGTACTGCGTGTTCGGCACGGCGGCTGTGTACGCCGGGTGGGCGGTGCTCGTCTGCCGGGAGGACCTGCTGGCCCTGGCAAACGGCGGCAGCTATGAACCGCTGCTGGAAAAGGGCGCGGCGTTTTTTGCCACCCTGCCGGGCCTGTTGTTCCCGGTGTCCGGCTGGGCGGCCGGACTGGTGGGAGGAATCTTCTCCTCCGCCTGGCCGCAGGTGGCGCTGTGCGGAGGCCTGCTGGCAGCGCTGTTTGCTCTGCTGCTGGGACTGATTCTCACCTGCCGGAACAACTATTACGAGGATGTGCTTTCCACCGCGGAAACCGCCCAGTCCGCCATCACCGCCCAAAAGGAGGGCCAGCTGAACGAGGTGGTCCCCAAAAACGTGAAGGTGGGCAAAACCGGGCTGAACAAGGGCTGGGGCGCCTCTGCCATCTATTACAAGCACCAGGTGGAGAACCGCCGTAGCGGGGTGTTTCTGTTCTCCAACATGTCCCTGATATTCATCGCCGTGATTATCGCCGTGTCCTTCTTCATGCGGGACGCTGGGCTGGTGGGCATCTTTGCCTTTGCCACCTACATGCAGCTGTTCAGCGTGGCTCTGGGACGGTTTAACCGGGAACTGATAAAGCCCTATATCTATCTGATTCCCGAGCCGCCCCTGAAAAAGCTGCTCTATGCCCTGAAGGAAGGCCTGATTTCTGACACCTGGGAGGCTATTTTGATCTTCGTGGTGGTGGGCGTCATCGTGGGCGCCTCTCCCCTGGAGATTATCTGCTGCATTCTGGCGCGCATCAGCTTTGCCCTGCTGTTCACCGCCGGCAATGTGCTGGTAGAGCGGGTATTCGGCATGGTGCAGTCCAAAACGCTGATTTTCCTGTTTTACTTTGCCGCGTTGATTTTGATGGCGGTGCCGGGCATTGTGGGCTGCGTGGTATGCTCCATTCTGCTCCCCGCCCTGGAAATCGCCGCCGGGCTTCTGGGCATGGCCCTTGTAAATGTGGTCATCGCTGTGCTGGTGCTGTGGCTGTGCCGCAATCTGCTCCAGTATGCGGAGCTGAACAGCCGGTAAAAAAAGAAAGAAGAGGGTCTTTCGGCCCTCTTCTTTCTTTTTTAAAGTCCCTTTTCCTTTACCTTGAGCTTCATCGACTGACCGTTAATACAGACCATCTCTTCGCCGTACTCGTCATTCTCTTCCCAATCATCTTTCGCCCCAGGCCCGTCGGACGGACCCTCACTGCTCTCCGCCCGCAGGGAACGCTCAATGGCTTCCAGCGACAGGCGCATAGAATGGTAATCCTCCAGAAGATCCAACTTCAAAAAGAAGCCCGCCACCAGGCAAAAGGCCAGCAGGACTGCCAGGGGCACAATCAAAAGGACCCAGGGAAACCCGAAGAGCGCTCCATACACCAGACCAAACAAGACGACCACCGCAAAGAGAATCCAGGCCATCACCCGCAAAAGCTTCATCCATCCCGTCCGATTGTTCCGCATACGCAAATCATCCCTTCCTCAATTTTTTGCTTGTCCTCATAATAGAACAATTCGTCCTATCCGTCAAGAGAATTTATGACAAAATGTTCTATGGAGGTGGAGCGTATGGATTTGGGAAAGCGTTTAAAAGCGCTGCGGAAACAAAAACGATTGACTCAGGTGGCCGTTCAGATAGAAACCGGCATTGAACAAACCCTGCTTTCCAAATATGAGCGGGGAGAGCGTGTCCCGCCCACAGAGACGCTGATGGCGCTGGCGCAATTTTACGGCACCAGTATGGACTATCTTATGGGCCTTACGGATGACATGCGCCCCTATCCTAGAAAACACAGGAAGCCTTGACAAGCCCGCTGAAAGTATGCTACAATCCAAAGAAAGAAAATACTGTACCCGCCGCCGGGTGGGAAGTTGCATTGGAGCCGTATCCGCAGGCCATTTGGAGATACGGGGCGCCAGTGCTTTTTTATTGCCCGGCAGCGGGGGCTGGAGGGATGATCTATGTTTCGAGAAATGCGAAGGAAAAACCAGCTGCTGCCCCCAGAGGACGCGCAGGCCGTGCTGGAGCGGGGTACCAGCGGCGTACTGTCCCTTTTGGGAGACGGAGGCTATCCTTATGGGGTGCCGCTGAGCTATGCCTGCCGCCAGGGAAAGCTGTACTTCCACTGTGCCAGGGAGGGCCACAAGCTGGACGCCATCCGCCGGGAGGGGAAATGCTCCTTCTGCGTCATTGACCAGGACCAGGTGGCGCCGGAGAAATACACCACCCACTTTCGCAGCGTCATTGCCTTTGGTCGTATTCGCATCCTGGAGGACCCCGAAGAGAAACGGGCCGCTTTAGAGGTGCTGGGAAAACGCTTTAATCCTCATGACCCAGAGGGCTTGGAGAAGGAAATCACCAGCTTGTGGAACAGCGTGTGCGTGCTGGAAATGAAGGTGGAACACCTCACCGGCAAGGAGGCCAAGGAACTGGCCGGAAGGAGGAGCCAGTGAAGGGCACCCTGCGGGAGTTTGCCCGCTACACCTCCTTAAACGTACTGGGGATGATCGCCCTTTCCTGCTACATTTTGGCAGACACCTTCTTTGTGTCCCTGGGTCTGGGAGCGGACGGCCTGACGGCCCTGAACCTGGCTATCCCGGTGTACAGTTTCATCCACGGCAGCGGCCTGATGATCGGCATGGGCGGCGGCACCCGTTACTCCATTCTGAAAAGCCAGGGCAACCACCAGGAGGCTGACCGGGTGTTTACCAACGTGTTGTATTTGGCGGCGGTTCTGGCGGCTCTTTTTGTGGCTGCGGGACTGCTGTTCGCCGGAGACCTTGTGCGGCTTTTTGGAGGCACGGGAGCTGTGTTCACCATGTGCCGGACCTATCTGCGGGTGATTCTGCTGTTTGCCCCGGCATATTTGATGAACAACGTGCTGCTGTGCTTTGTCCGCAACGACGGCGCTCCCCAGCTTGCCATGGCGGCGATGATCGGCGGCAGCCTGTCCAACGTGGTGCTGGACTGGGTGTTCATCTTCCCCTGCGGCATGGGCATCTTTGGGGCGGTGTTCGCCACGGGGCTGGCACCCATCATCAGCATGGGAATTCTGTCCCCGCACTTTTTCCGAAAAAAGAACCAATTCCGGCCGGTTCCCTGCAAGCCCCAGCTCCGCAGGACCGCCCGGATTCTGTCCAGCGGGGTCCCCTCTCTGGTGACGGAGGTGTCCTCGGGCATTGTGATTATCGCCTTTAATGGGCTGATTATGGGTCTGGAGGGCAACACCGGCGTGGCGGCCTATGGAGTTATCGCCAACCTGTCCCTGGTGGTGATCGCCATTTACACAGGCATTGCCCAAGGCATTCAGCCCATTCTCAGCCGCAGCTACGGTACCGGGGACAGGGCGGGCCTCACCATCATTTTGCGCTGCGCCATGATGACGCAGGTTGTGGTGTCCCTGCTCATCTATGGGATTGTGGCGGCGTTTGCTCCCCAGATCGCGGCGGTTTTCAACAGCGAGGGCAGCGCTTCCCTGCAAGCCATCGCAGAGCAGGGACTGCGGCTGTACTTCATCGCCTGTCCCTTCGCCGGGTGCAACGTGGTGCTGTCCATGTACTTCACCTCTACGGAGCGCCCCCTGCCCGCCCACATCATCTCCCTGCTGCGGGGCTTTTTCCTGATTCTGCCCCTGGCGTTTCTGCTGGCCTGGCTGGGACAGATGGCGGGAATCTGGCTGGCCTTTCCCCTCACGGAATTTCTGGTGGCGGCGCTGGCGGCATCCCTTTATTTCCACAGCAAGAAACCCAGGGCAGCCGTTTGAAACATACAAAACAGAGGTGCGGTTTTCCTCCGCACCTCTGTTTTTGTCCGAATTATTCACACAGCTCCGCGGTGAACCCGCTTTCCTCATCCCCGGAAAAGACAATGGTATAGCTTTCCCCGTATTCCGCGGGGATGTCCACCGGCTCTGTGGTGGCAAGCTCCACGGTGTCCCCCTTCCCGTAGGGGGAGAAATCCATGGACAGTGTGGAAACATCCCCCTCCCCGAGAAGGTCCTTGGTCAAGACAGCGGACAGATCGCTTTCCGGCGTGAGGACGCCGCCGTCCACATCCGCCCAGCCCCCCATGCCAGACGCCTTCCCCGCCAGGTAGGCGGTATAGTAGATTTGATAGACGTCCTCGCTTTCGCAGACCAGCTGAATGGTAACAGCGTCTTCCTTTGCGGCGGCATCTTGGGCAAAGGCCTCCTTCGCGGCGGTTTGACAGGCGGCAAGGCCGCACACCAGCAGTCCCGCGGCGGCAATGGAACAGAACAGCTTTTTCATAAATCATTCTCCCTTTTCAAAAAAGTAAGCCCTTTTGGGTACAATGCCAGTGTACCAAAAGGGCCTGTCGTTTTCTTTAGGAAAAACTTTCTCTTTGCTGTCCTTTTCTTGCGGATTTTTTAAGGCTGGGTTCCCAAATAGCGTTCCGGGTGGGCAAAATACTCCTCCCGCAGAATGGAGTAGCACACGTCGTCGAACACCTGGCCGTCGCACCGGCCAAAGGCCCGGCGGATGACGCCCTCGTACTGAAAGCCGCACTTTTCAATCACCCGGCGGGAGCGGTTGTTGCCGGAAAAATGGCCAATGGCCAGCACGGCGATTTTCTTGCGCTCGAACCCGCACTGGATCATGGCCCGGAGAGCCTCTGTCATATAGCCGTGGCCCCAATGCTCCCTGGCCAGCTCGTAGCCGATGGACAGGCTGTTTACCTTATAGCGGCGGATGTCCTTCTGAAATTTGATCTTTCCCACCGCCCGGCCCGTCTCTTTGAGGACAATGGCGTAGCAGCCGCTGTCCCACAAGGCCCGGCGGAAGGAGCTTTGGGCCTCTGCCAGATCCCCGGCGGGAGTGGCTCCAGAAGCCAGCATCACCTGGGGGTCCGCAGCGAAGGTGAGAAAGTCCTCAAAGTCCGACTCCCGCCAGTGGCGCAGAATCAGCCGGGACGTTTCCATATCACCCCGCAGCCTTCGCAGCAGATTCACGGCCTTTCCCCTCCCCCTTGAAATACTGGTAATATTGGCACTGGATCATCCCGTTGTAAAGCTTGCGGCGCTTGTCCGCCCGGCGGCCGAACAGCGTCTCAAAGTCCCCGTCCGGCGTAATGACGCCCAAACTCCAGCCCCGTCTGGGCTGAAACACCCGGCCCAGCACCTGATACAGCTCCTCCGCCTGGCGCACGTCCAGCAGCCGCTCCCCATAGGGAGGATTGCACACCATGCAGCCGTAGGGGTCCTCCTGGGAGAAGTCCCGGATATCCCCCACCGAGGCGGAAACCGCCTGCTCCACTCCAGCCTTCCGGGCGTTTTCCAGGGTAAGCTCCACCGAGGCGGGGTCGATATCGAAGCCCTGGGCGCGAAAGCCTCTGTCCCGGCGCTCCAGAGAGCGGGCACGCTCCCGTTCCCGTTCCCACAGAGAGGCTGGCACATTCCCCCATGTCTGGGCGGTGAAGGCGCGTCCCAGGCCGGGGGCGATATTCCAGGCCAGCAGGGCGCCCTCCACCAAAATGGTGCCGGAGCCGCAGAAGGGATCTATCAGATGGCCGTCGGACCGGAGGCGGCTGAGCTTGCACAGGCTGGCCGCCAGGGTCTCCTTGATAGGGGCGGTATTGGACTTGGCCCGGTAGCCCCGCTTGTGCAGGCCCTCCCCGCTGGTATCCACCATAAGACTGACTTGGTCCTTCAGGATGCGGAAACGAATTCGGTGCAGGGGTCCCGTCTCTGGAAACCAGCTGAGACTGTATTTCCCCTTCAGGCGCTCCACCACCGCCTTCTTGATGATGGACTGACAGTCCGGCACGCTGTGCAGTTGGCTGGAAAGGCTGCTGCCCGTTACAGGAAAGGCGTCCTCCCGGCCTAAAAACTCTTCCCAAGGGATGGCTCTCACCCCCTGGAACAGCTCCTCGAAGGAGCGGGCGGGAAACTCCCCCAGCAGCAGAAGCACCCGCTCTCCAAAGCGGCAGTTCAGGTTAGCCCGAGCCATGGCCTCCCATCCGCCGGAAAACAGCACCCGGCCGTTTTCCGCCCGCACGTTCTCCAGCTCCATATCCCGCAGCTCCTGGGCTGCCAGGCTCTCCACCCCAAATAGGCAGGGTACGCAAAATGTCAGCGTCTCTCTCATAATGTCCCCCTTGCGGCGGCCGCAAAAAGAGGGGACCTGGATGGGTCCCCTCCGCGCCGCGTGTAACTGTTATTTTCCTTCCGGCACCAGCAGGCCGTAGTCCCCGTCCTTGCGGCGGTACACCACGTTGATCTCCCCGCTGTCGTCGTCCCGGAACATAAAGAATTGATGGCCCAGCATGTTCATCTGAAGAATGGCCTCCTCCGGCGTCATCACCTTCACCGTGAACCGCTTGACGCGGGAGACCTGAATCTCCTCGTCCGGCTCGTCGTACAGGGCGTCGGGAAAATCGATGTCCGGGCTGACCTTCTTGGCCTTTTCCAGCCGGGTCTTGTTCCGGCGGATCTGCCGGCCCAGAGCGGAAATTACATGATCCAGGGCCTCGTTCATCTCCATGCAGGTTTCCTCGGCCCGGTAGATCATCCCCCGCTGCTTGATGGTGATTTCCACCGTTTGGCGGTTGCGTTCCACCGTCACAGTGACGGTGGCCTCCGCGTCCTCGTCGAAAATGCGGTTAAATTTTGAAAGCTTGCGCTCGGCCAGCTCCTTAAAGTTATTGCGAAGATTGACTTTCCTTCCGACAATGGTGATTTTCATGCCATGCACCCGTCCGCGCTGTCCAATCTCCCCAACGGGCAGGCGGACTTTCCTTTCGTCAGATTTAGAAAGGTCCGGAAGCCGCCCCGTGGATTGGGAAAGCTCCCTGCTTTCCTGCCCTTATTGTAGCACAATACCCAGATTAATGCAATACATCCAGGAATATCTTGTGCCGAATTTCTCTCAAAGCACCACTGTCCTGTGGCGGGTAACATGACAGCCCACATTCACCGCCACAGGCAGCCCGGCAATGTGGGTGGGATAGGTCTCGATGTTCACCGCCAGAGCCGTGGTCTGGCCCCCAAAGCCCTGGGGTCCCACACCTGTCTCGTTGACAGCCTGGAGCATCCGGGCCTCCAGGTCCCCGTAGTAGGGATCGGGGTTGGGCTGGGACACGCTGCGGCACAGGGCTTTTTTCGCCAGATAGGCCGCCAGCTCGAAATCACCGCCAATGCCCACGCCCAGCACCACCGGCGGGCAGGGGTTGGAGCCGGCCAGTTCCACGGTTTCCTTCACAAAGGCAATGATGTCCTCGGGCTTAGCCGCAGGAGTGAACATCCGCAGGCGGCTCATATTCTCGCTGCCAAAGCCCTTAGGGGCCACGGTGAGGGTCAGCCTGTCCCCGGGAACAAGGCGGGTGTGGAGGATAGCCGGGGTGTTGTCCCCGGTGTTCCCCCGGCGAAGGGGATCTTTCACCACGGAGCAGCGCAGCAGGCCCTGGACGTAGCCCTGGCGGACACCCTCGTTGACGGCCTCCTCAAAGTCCCCCTGGATGTGAACCTCCTGGCCCACCTCGGCAAAAACCACGGCCATACCCGTGTCCTGACAGATGGGGATCTGCATCTCTCGGGCGGCGTCCAGGTTGCGGCACAGGTCGCAGAGGATGGAGCTGGCGGTCTCGTCCTGTTCCTCCTGGGCGCGGGTCCGAATGGTTTTTTCCAGGTCCTCCGGCAGCACCCGGTTGGCGCCGACGCACAGCTCCCGAATGGCAGAGACAATCTCTGTCGCGGCAATCTCTCTCATAACGGCTTCTTCCTTTCTCTTATAGAACCGTACAAAAAAGAGCCTGTGGCAAGGCTCTTTTGCTTTCGTTATTTCTGCTGTCCCCGGCGGGAATAGCCGCGGCGGGACTCATTTCCACGCTTCAGGTCGGACATTTTTTCGTCGCTGGTCTGCTTAAAGCGGCTCATCATTTCCTCGAAAGTGCCGCTGTCGTTGCGGCGGGACTGCCACTCAAAATCTCCCGGGCGGGCAGGGCCGGGCTGAGGCGCCGGCCTTGGCTGGCGGGGAGCGCGGCCTCCCTCTCGATGGCCGCCGTTATCCCGACGGGGGCCATCCTTGCGGGGACCGTCAAACCGGCGGGACTTGCGCTGCTGATCTTCTGGCAGGGCCTTTTTCATGGAAAGACTGATCTTTCCCTCTTCGCTGATGGAAAGAACCTTGACCTTTACGGTTTGCCCCTCGGTGACAAAATCACGGATTTCCGTGACGAAGGTGAGAGCCACCTCTGAAATATGCACCATGCCTGTCTGACCGCCCTCGAAGCTGACAAAGGCGCCAAACTTGGTGATTCCCGTCACCTTTCCCTCGTAAATTCCTCCAACCTCAAGCTGCATAATAAAGCGAATTCCTCCTCGGCTGCGCCGGATGTAAAATTAGTGCGGCAAAGAGATCAGCTGCCACCGCCCACGTCCACGAACACCCGTTCACCAGGCTTGGCATAATCCAGTTCGCTGCGTGCCTTGCGCTCGGCATACTCCGCCAAGCCGCCGCTGTTGTCCAGGGAGTTTTGAATCTCCTCGTTGCGGGTAAGCTGGGTACTCAGCTGCTCCTGCACAGCCGCCAATTCTTCCCGCTTTTCGGAGATTTGCAGCTGCTGGCCCACAAGAGACACCACCGCAAATGCCGCAAAGCAGAGCACCGCAAACTTCAAGAGAACGCTTCCCTTATACTTATCGATTTTCAGCTCGCGCAAAGAGTATGCCCCCCATCTGGTCCCGGCTCGCAAAAGGACTCCCATAGTGTTTTCTATTATACCCTGGTCTACATAAATTTTTCAAGTCTTTTTTCTCTGTTTTTTCTGCTTTTTTCCCCTTTTTTTCTCGGGAACCTCCCCGGGGCCTTTTTCATCGGGAAAATGTCCCCGCAGGATCCTCCCGCCTTTGTCCAGAAGCCCCCAAAGCCCTCTCAATATTTTTTTCATCAGAGCCAGGCCGCGGCGGAGAAAGGGCCCCAGCGCCGCCACGGCGCTCCACGCTCCCAGGCCCTGCAAGGCGGCCTGATACAGCCGCAGCCTCCCATTGTCCACCGCCAGGGCGCACAGGAACACCCATGCCCCGCACAGGCAGCAGCACAACAGGTCCAGCAGGGCCGTGCCAAGGCGCCTGAGCCCCAGCAGCAGGGACACTCCCCGAAAAAACAAAAAGAGGCAGCCCATGGCCGCCCCTGTTGTCAGGCAGAAGAACAGGACGGGGAAAACCTGCCCCTTCATTTGAACAGCCTTCCGAAAAAGGAGAGCGCCGGCCCGTTTTCCGTATAGGAAACGGCGACCACCTTTCCGTGGACCAGCAAATCCCCAGACTGGGAGTCCAGGCTTTCCATGTGCAGGCCCTCCCCCTTGACATGCAGCTGTCCCAGATCTGTCTGCACGGTAATCAATTCCTCGCTGAAGAAATCCACCCGGGAGACCCCGGTGGCCCGCAAGACGCCCCGGTCCTCCAGCTGCAGGCTGTGCCGCCTCTGCTGTTTTTGCCCTTCCGCCATATGCACACCCCTTTTCCTGGTTCGAACTATGGATATGGCGGCGGGGGAAAATTTATTCCTCCAGCATCCGGTACAGGCTGGCTGCCTCCTCCTTTTTGGCGTACTCGGTTACAGACAGCACCTCTGCCTTCAAAACACGCTCGCCCAGCTGGAGCTCCAGCAAATCTCCCACCTTTACATCGTAGGAGGCCCGGGCGGGCTTTCCGTTGACCAACACCCGGCCGGCGTCGCAGGCCTCATTTGCCACTGTGCGCCGCTTGATCAGTCGGGAAATTTTCAGATATTTGTCCAGTCTCATATAAAGCCTTCCTTTCTCCCGGCATGAAAAAACGGACCCGGAGACACTCCGAGTCCGCCCAAACGCCGGAAATTACTTGTTGTTGACAATGTCCTTCAGCGCCTTGCCAGCCTTGAAGGCAGGGGCCTTGGAAGCGGGAATCTGGATCTCCTGGTTGGTGCGGGGATCGCGGCCGGTGCGGGCGCCGCGCTCGCGAACCTCGAAGGTGCCAAAGCCCACCAGCTGCACCTTGTCGCCCTTCTTCAAAGACTCGGTGATGGCGTCGATTACAGCGGTAACAGCAGCGTCAGCGTCTTTCTTGGTAATTTCAGCCTTAGCAGCGACTTCGGCGATCAATTCAGACTTATTCATTATAGGAATACCTCCAAAAAAATTAATGCGGCGCGGGGATTCCCTGCCACTCAGAAAATACCGGTGAAGCTGGGCGCTTCCGCGGTTTCCCCGCCAAATGTCTATAACAGTTGCAATCATATCATATCCATCCCTGTTTTTCAAGCGTTTTTGCAATTTTTTGTCCGTTTGGCAAAGCCAGAAGGTCCTGCTTTCGAATTCCCCGCAGAAGCAGCATCTCGGCGAAATACACCGCTCCGCCGAAAAGGACGCAGGCCAGCAGCACGGCGGCCAAAAATCCCCGGCCATCCGGCAAAAACGGCTCTATTCCGCGGAATAGCAGACGCGCCGCCGCTCCGCACAGCAGGGCGCAGGCCAAGGGTCTGAGAAAAATTCCCGCGGTGGAAAAGCTTACGCCTGCGGCCCGGCGCAGACAAGCCAGCTGGGATATTGCCAAAAAAAGGTAACACAGCAGCGTTCCTATTGCCGCCCCCTGCACGTTGATTTCCGGAACTCCGCAGAGCAGCCAGTTGGTTCCCAGCTTCATCGCCATGGCCGCGGCCAAAAGCTTTACCGGCAGGTCCGCCCGCCCCACCGCCTGGAGCATGCTGGACAGGGGACCGCTCATGGCGGCGGCCAGGGATGCCGCTCCCAGCAAGGCCAGCGTTCGGGCCACAATGGGGGTGGACTCCCCCTCTCCATAGAGAAGGGCGGCTATGGGCTGAGCCAGCGCGGAAATGCCCACTCCAGCGGGAAAGCAAAACAGAGAGGTCACCCGCACCACGGCTTCCATCCGGCTTCGCAGCTCTTTCCTGCTGCCTCTGGCCCAAGCCGCCGTCACGTTGGGAAGGGCGCTGGTGCCAAAGGCCTGGGTGATCCCCGGCACAAGCAGATAGACAGTCACGGCCAGGGTGTAGCATCCGTAAAGATAGGTGGGAATGGCCTGGGGGTTGGAGCGATAGGCCTCTGGCAACTGCCCCTCATAGACGGCCAGCAACCGCTGGGGAGCGTTCCGCAGCACGTCTCCCAGCCGGCTTTGCAGAAAGGTGGCGTCAATCAGCCCGGCCGCGCTGGCGGTCAAGGAACCCAAAGCGATGGGCAGCGTGACCTCCCAGAGCCGGCGGCGGGTTTCCCGGCGCTCCCGAGCGGGAGGTGAATTTCGATAGAGCCGCGGCACGGTACCGTCCCCGTGAAAACGGAAGCGCAGGGCCAGATACGCCAGGGAGACCAGGGAGCCTGCCGTCACCCCCAGCACCGCGGCGGCCGCGCCCATGGACAGGGAGAGAAACAGGGCCTGGTCCTCTCCCGAAGGCGTCAACCCCAGCACCGTTCCCTGGGATGCGTACTCCCTCTGGCAAAGGGTTGTTACCGCTCCCGCAGCCGCCAGGCCGAGACCCAGCTTAATAGCGGCCTCCAGCACCTGGGAAAACGCTGTGGGAACCATGTTTCCCAGGCCCTCGTAATAGCCCCGATACACCGAGGTAAGGCAAGCCAGAGGTACCGCCGGAGCAAGAGCCAGCATGGGAGCCAGGGCATAAGCCGCTCCTGAAACCCAGCGGCAGTACAAAGGCGCCAAAAGCAGCATGAGGACCATTCCCCCCGCGCCAATGGCGAGAAAAAGAGGCATAGCCACCCGCTTTACCTGGCGGGCGTCGTTCCAGCGGCCTCGAGAGCTGCTTTCAGACACCAGGCGGGACACCGCTATGGGAAATCCCGCCGTGGCCAGGCTGAACACCGGCGCGAAAAAGTGGTAGGCCACGTTGAACAGGCCCATGCCATACTCCCCTATGGCATAGGTCAGGGGGACCTTGAACAAGGCTCCCATCACCTTGACAACCGCCATTCCCCCGGTGAGCACCAAGGCTCCCCGCAAAAAGCTCTGCCTCCGCTTCGGTTTCCGCTCCTGGGCCATTTCTGTGTCCTCCTTTTTTGAAAAGCCTTCTCCTCCATTTCTATGTGCGGGGATAACTGGATATTTTCCCCAGGGCGGGAAACCTTCCTTACAAATATATTACGTTTTTTCTTTACTCTTGACTTTAATAATATGAAAGCATATACTTAATATAGTGAAAAACAAACAGAAAGGGCGGTGTGTGGATGGGAATTCAAGTGGTGCCGGAATGGATGTCCGAACTGGAAGAGGAGGACGTGGCGTTTTTGAAAAACTTTCTGCTTTGCTCTGGGTCTCTCAAGGAGATTGCCGGGCTGTACGGGGTTACCTATCCAACCGTGCGGCTGCGGCTGGACAGGATCATCCAAAAGGTGCGCCTGGGCGAAGAGTACGACGCCGATCCCTATGTGGCGCTGGTGAAACGGCTGGCCTTAAACGAGAGGCTGGACTTTGACACGGCCAAGCTTCTCATCACCGCATACAAAAGGCAAAAGGGAGGAAGATAACATGAATATTGTGGCAAGCGTCTTTCTGTGGATTTTTCCCGCGCTGCTGCTGGCAGCCTTGGTGGCAGGGCTGGCCGTGTTCCTTGTGGTGCGGAACAGAGAAAAGCGCCGCCGGGAGGAGTTTCAGCGGCGGCAGGCTCAGGCCGCTCAATACCGCGCCCAGCAGGACGAGCTGAAAAAAATGAAGATTGACGACCTGTAAACCAAAAAGCCGCTGGTTTTCGCCAGCGGCTTTTTCTGTCCGGCCAGACCGGGAATCTCGTGGGGAAGCAGCGCCCCTTATTTGGCCTCGATCCGCTTGATCCACTTCTTGCTGGAAAGGCGGAACACGCACCACACGGCCTTGATGATCTGGTCGATCTTCAGGAAGGTGTAAATCCAGAAGGCGGGCAGATGCCACACCAGACCCGCCAAGGCGCCCAGAGGCACAGAGGCCGCCCACAGGAACAGGATATCGGCAATCATCAGGAATTTGGTGTCGCCGCCGCCACGAAGCACGCCCTTTGTCAAGATGGAATTCATAGACTGGAAAATGACGATGAAGCCCACGGCCAGCATCAGCTGCTCGGCGATCTGCTGGGTTTCGGCGGTGATGTCGTAGAAGGAGATCACCGGTCCGCTGATGGCCATGATGAGCAGGCCCGCCAGCACGCCGATCACCGCGCCAAGCCCCAGAAAGGTGAAGCCCTGGCGCTGGGCCTTGTCGTACTCGCCCTGGCCCAGCGTGTGGCCGGTGATGATGGAGCTGGCGTTGGAAATCCCCTGGATAAACACGGTGGAAAGCTGCTGCGTTACGGTGGTAATGGAGTTGGCCGCCACAAAGGTGGCGCCGATCCGCCCCATGACCATGGCCACCGCGTTGTTGCCCAAGCCCAACAGTGTGTCGCTGACCAACACGGGAATGCTGATACGCAGGTAATCCCCCACCAGGTCCCGGCACTTCATGGTCAGGTGCTTGAGGCGGTAAGCCACTCTTTTATCCACAAACAGAAAATAGCCGCAGATAAAGCAAAACTCAAAGACACGGGCAATTACCGTACCCAGGGCGGCGCCGGCCACCTCCATACGAGGGGCGCCAAAAGCGCCAAAGATAAAGAGATAGTTAAAAAACACATTGATGAAAAAGGCGCAGATGGAGCAGATTAAGGGCAGCTTTACCTGGCCCACGCTGCGAAGCACAATGGTGCAGGTCAGTGAGAAGCCCAGCAGCCAGTAGCAGGGAATGGACCAGCGGAAATAGCTGGCGCCCGCCTGGATAATGGCGGGATCGCTGGTGTAGATTCGCATCAACCCTTCTGGGGCGAGGATGGTGGCCAGGGTAAAGGCCAGGCCAAAGATAAAGCACAGCCGCAGCATGATGGTGACGGCCTTTCGGAGAGAGTGCTTGTCCTGCATGCCCCAAAACCGGGAGGTGAGCACCGAAGCCCCCATGCCAATGCCCATGCAGCAGATCTGAAAAATGCTGATGAACTGGTTGGCCAGGGCCGAGGCGGAAAGGGCCGTCTCTCCCAGCTTGCCCAGCATAATCGTGTCTGTCATGTTTACGCCGATGGTAATCAGGCTTTGGGCAGAAATGGGCAGGGCAATGGCCACCACCCGCTTGTAAAACGCCTTGTCTCCCAAATACGGTTTGATCTTCTCTTGAAATCCCACTTACTTTCCGCCTTTCTAAAGTTTCATTTGCAACTTTTTTATTGTACTGTATTTTGTAAAAAAAGGCAAGCGGCGGTCAGTTTTTTTGGGAAAAGAGCTTGTGCGCTCCCTGCCGCCGTGCTATGATTTTAAAAAAAGAGAAAGGAAACCGCAAGCATGATCTTATCTGGAAAAGAGATCGCCCGGCACATGGGAGGCGACATTGTGATAGAGCCTTTTGATCCCCAGCGCCTAAACCCCAACAGTTACAACCTTTCCCTGCACAACCAGCTTTTGGTGTACGAGGACAGGCTGCTGGACATGAAAATTCCCAATCCCACCCGGGAGCTGACCATTCCTCCCGAGGGGCTGGTGCTGGAGCCGGACAAGCTCTATCTGGGCCGGACCAACGAGTTTACCAAAACAGAGCGGTTTGTCCCCATGCTGGAGGGCCGGTCCTCTGTGGGGAGGCTGGGCCTGTTTATCCATGTCACCGCCGGCTTTGGGGACGTGGGCTTCGCCGGCTATTGGACGCTGGAAATCTTCTGCGTCCAGCCTATCCGCATCTATCCCAATGTGGAAATCTGCCAAATTTACTACCACGACATCAAGGGAGATTACGACCTGTACTCCAGCGGGAAGTACCAGAACAACACGGGAATCCAGCCCAGCCTGCTGTACAAGGATTTTGAGAAATGAGCGCCGCGCTGTTTACAGAAGCTGTGGAAGGCTGGCGGGACTGGGGCCGGGTGTACCAATCCATCCCAGCTTTTACGCCGCTGGCGAAGGAGATTTTCCACCGGGAAGGGCTTCCCTGGCAGCCTCTGTCTCCTCTGACCCCGGGAACCAACGGGGTGTTCCGCAGCGGGGATTTGGTGGTGAAAATTTTCTTTCCCAAGGAGTCCGGCCTGGACCCGGCAGTGGACTTTTTCACCGAAGCAGCCGCCTCCCGGCAAGCCCTGGCCTGGGGAATCCCCACGCCTCCCCTGGAGGCCCAGGGGCAAATCGCAGACAAGTATCTATTCTACTATTTGATTACCCGCTATTCCCCGGGAAAAGAGGCCGGGGACTGGCTGGCCCAGGCCTCTCCCCGCCAGCGGAAGCGCTTTGTGGAGCGGCTGCGGGAGCTGCTTTCCCGGCTGAACCGTCCCACGGAAGTTTTGCCGGTTCGCGATCTAAAGCAAGCTGCCCGGAAAAATTTCAGGCTGGAAGGGCTGACACCCTCCCTGCGGCAAGAGGTGCTGGCCCGGCTGGAGCAGCTGGACCTGGGAGAGCCGGTGCTTACCCACGGGGATCTGACTGGGGAAAACCTGCTGGTTCAGGAGGACGGCAGCCTTGTGGTCATCGACTGGGCCGACGCCCACAGAGGTCCGGCCTGGTATGAGCTGGGGCCTGCGGCCTTTGAGCTGCTGCGGGGAGACGGGAGCCTGTGGCGGCTCTTTGCCGGGAAGGATCGGGAGGAATTCGCGGAGCGCCTGCTGGACTGCTGCTGCCTTCACGACTTTGGGGCGGATTTTCTTGTTCAGTTCGCTCAAAGGGAGGGGGAGGAGCCCTTTCAGTCCCTTGAGGAAGTGAGAAACCTTATCAGAAAGAAGATGGCGTGACATGTGGGTTTTATTCGCCTTTGGTTCTGCCGCTTTTGCCGGCATTACCGCGATTTTGGCCAAGATCGGCTTGCAGCGGGTGGATTCCGATGTGGCCACGGCCCTGCGCACGGGGATTGTTCTTCTGTTCGCCTGGCTGATGGCCTTTCTCACCGCCGGTGTGCCAGACCTGGGTTCTATCAGCCCCACTACCTATTTATTTTTGGTTTTGTCGGGGCTTTCCACTGGGGCTTCCTGGATCTGCTACTTCAAGGCGCTGCAAATGGGCGACGTGAACAAGGTGGCTCCCATTGACAAAAGCTCTCTGCTGCTGACCATGCTGCTGGGCTTTCTGCTGCTGGGAGAGCCCCTTTCCTGGGGAAAAGCCGGGTGTATGGTTCTGATTGCCGCCGGCACCTATCTGATGATTGAAAGGAAGGACGCCGCTCCTGCCGCGGCAAAGGGCCACGGCTGGATGTTCTACGCCTTTCTGTCCGCCATCTTTGCGGCGCTGACCACGGTGCTGGGCAAGGTGGGCGTGGAGAATATCGATTCCAACCTGGGTACCGCCATCCGCACCGTGTTCGTGCTGATTCTGGCCTGGGCCATTGTGCTGGCCCGGGGCAAGCAGGGAGAAATCCCCCGCATTGACGGGAAAAGCTGGCTGTTTCTGCTTCTTTCCGGGGTGGCAACGGGTCTTTCCTGGCTGTGCTATTACCGGGCCTTGCAGACCGGCGACGCCTCTCTGGTGGCGCCCATCGACAAGCTGAGCATCCTTTTTACCGTGGCCTTCTCCTGGCTGGTGCTAAAGGAAAAGCTGACCCCCAAAGCGGGAGTGGGGCTTGTTCTGCTGACCGGCGGCACCCTGCTGCTTTTGTGCTGATCCGGCGCGATTTGAAAGCTGGAAAAACCAAAACAAAAGGACATCCGGGCCAAAGGGCTCCGATGTCCTTTCTTTTTCTGGGAAGCTATCTCTTTCCCCGGCCACTCAGCTGAGGAATCCCTCCACAATCTTCTCCTCGGCCTCCTCTTCCGTCAGGCCCAGGGTGCGAAGCTTCATGATTTGCTCTCCGGCGATCTTGCCGATGGCGGCCTCGTGGATCAAGGCAGCGTCCCCGTGGTTGGCGGAAAGCTCTGGGGCGGCGTCCACGCGGCCGTGGTCCGCAATGATGGCGTCGCATTCGGAATGGCCCGCGCAGGGAGCGTTTCCAATGATCTTGGACCGGTAGGCCTGATAGGAATTTCCCCTTGCCACCGAACGGGAAATCAGGTCTGTGGAGGCCCCCTCCCCGTTCATGGTGATCTGGAAGTCTGTGTAGGCCTCCTGCTGAAGCTCTGTCAGCAGCCGCTCCCGAATCAGCAGCTTGGCCTTGGGGCCCAGGGTGCCGCGGGTGGTGCGGGTGGTGCGGTCCACCCCGCCGATCTGAGAGGTGTCCATCTCCAGCACAGCGCCCTCCTTCAGCTCCACCTCCGTCACCGGGTCGATAGACCGGATGCCTGTGCCGTGACCGGTTCCCACATGCTTTTCGATGTACTTCACCCGGGCGCCTTCCTCCAGGAAAAACCGGTGGATGCCGTTGTGCCGGGCAGGCTCTCCGTTTTCCGTGTGGACGCCGCAGCCCGCCACAATGGTCACATCGGCGTAGGCCCCCACATAAAAGTCGTTGTACACCAGGTCGTCAATATCTCCGTGGGTGACACAGGCGGGAATGGACACTGTCTCCCCCTTGGTGCCGGGCAGAATGTGGATGTCCAAGCCCGGCAGGTCCTTTTTGGAATCGATTTTGATATGCTCGGTGGACTGGCGTCCGGCGCAGCCCCCGTCCTCCCGGATGTTGAAGGCGCCCTTGAAGGAGCCTGTCCAGTCCGAGACCAGTTTCAACAGTTCTTCCGTCACGCTTTTCACGCGAACACCGCCTCTCTCTTGGCGCAGGCGTCGCAGTGGGCGCTGCCTGCCATCAGCTTGGGAAGAATCTCCTGGGCAGGCCCTTTCTCTTGAAGGGTACCGCCGGAGATCACCACAATTTCATCCGCGATTTCCAAAATCCGCTCCTGGTGGGAGATGATGATGAGGGTGCCATGAAGTCTCCCACGCAGGCTTTGGAACACGTCGATCAGGTTGGTAAAGCTCCACAGGTCAATGCCGGCCTCCGGCTCGTCGAACAGGGAGAGCTTTGTGTGACGGGCCAGTACCGTGGCGATTTCAATGCGCTTGATCTCGCCGCCGGACAGGGTGGCGTCCACCTCCCGGTTCAGATATTCACGGCCGCACAGCCCCACCCGGCCCAGCATTTCGCAAACTGTGCTGGCGGGCAGCTTCTTCCCGGCGGAAAGCTCCAGCAGGCGGCGCACCGTAAAGCCCTTGAAGCGCACCGGCTGCTGGAAGGCGAAGCTGACGCCCTCCCTGGCCCGCTGGGTCACGTCCAGGTCCGTAATATCCTTGCCGTCTAAAATGATTCTGCCGCTGTCCGGAGTCTCGATGCCCGCAATAACCTTGGCCAAGGTGGTTTTGCCGCCGCCGTTCGGCCCGGTGATTACGGTGAGCTTTCCTTCGGGGATGCTCAGGCTCACATCCCGCAGCACCTGGTTGCCGCCGGGGGCGGTCCAGGAAATATGTTGCAATTCCAGCATAACGCCTTCTCCTTTCTTGGTTTACGGGCTTCAGCCCGGCGGGGCTTCCAGAATGGAGCATCCGCCGGGCTGGCCTTTCCCCTATTTAGGGTTCCCACTGTATTGTAAATTATTTCTTTCCCGCTTGCAAGGCCCGGGACGCATTTAATATGGCGATGACCGTGACACCCACATCGGCGAAAACCGCCTCCCACATGTTGGAGAGGCCAAAGGGCGTCAGGATGAGCACCAGCAGTTTTACCGCCAGAGCGAACACAATGTTCTGCCGGACAATCCGCAGGGTGCGCTTGGAGATCTCCATGGCCTTGGCAATCTTGGAGGGCTTGTCGTCCATCAGCACAATGTCCGCGGCCTCGATGGCGGCGTCAGAGCCGAGAGCGCCCATGGCGATACCGATATCAGCCCGGGAGAGCACCGGCGCGTCGTTGATGCCGTCTCCCACAAAGGCCAGCCTGCCCTTGGGAGATTTTTCGGAAAGCAGGGCCTCCACCCGGGCCACCTTGTCTCCGGGGAGCAGCTGGGTATAGACCTCATCCAAGCCCAGGTCTTTTGCCACGGACTCGCCCACAGCCTTGGCGTCGCCGGTGAGCATAACGGTCTTTTTCACCCCCTGAGCCTTCAGCGCGGCAATGGCCTCCTTGGAGTCTGGCTTCACCTGGTCGGAAATGACAATGTGGCCAATATACTGGCCCTCCACCGCCACATGGACGGTGGTCCCCACCCGATGGCAGGGGTGCCAGCTGACGCCAATCTCCTCCATCAGCTTGTCGTTGCCGGCGCAGACCGTTTTGCCGTCCACCTGAGCGCGCACGCCCCGGCCGGAAAGCTCCTCCACCCGGCCCACCCGGGAGGAGTCAATCTCCTTGCCATAGGCCTCCTTCAAGGAACGGGAAATGGGGTGGTCGGAATAGCTCTCGGCCAAGGCCGCCAGCTCCAGCAGGCCGCTTTCGGAATATTGATCCGGGTGAATGGCGGTGACGTTGAACACACCCTTGGTCAAGGTGCCGGTCTTGTCGAAAACCACCATTTCCGTGTCTGCCAGCACCTCCAGGTAATTGCCGCCCTTCACCAGAATTCCCTGACGGGAGGCCCCGCCAATGCCGCCGAAAAAGCTGAGGGGAACGGAGATGACCAGGGCGCAGGGACAGGACACCACCAGGAAGATGAGGGCCTTCTGGACCCAGCCCACCCAATCCCCCAAAAACAGGGGCGGCAGCACCGCCAGGGCCAGAGCGCAAATCACCACCACAGGGGTGTAGTACCGGGCGAACTTAGTGATGAAGTTCTCCGCCCTGGCCTTTTTGCTGCTGGAATTTTCCACCAGGTCCAGAATCTTTGCCACAGTGGACTCTCCAAAGGCTTTTGTCACCCGCACCCGCAGCAGGCCGTTCTGGTTGATGCACCCGCTGATCACATCATCCCCGGGCTGCACCTGGCGGGGTACGCTTTCCCCGGTGAGGGCGGAGGTGTTCACCATGGAGGCTCCCTCCAGCACCACGCCGTCCAGGGGGATCTTCTCTCCGGCCTTCACGGTGATGGTGTCCCCTACCGCCACCTCCTCCGGGTCCACCTGAAGGAGCTTTCCGTCCCGCTCCACGTTGGCGTAGTCGGGGCGGATATCCATCAGGCTGGAAATGGATTTGCGGGATTTGCCCACGGCGTAGCTTTGAAACAGCTCCCCCACCTGATAGAACAGCATGACAAACACAGCCTCGGGATACTCGCCCTCTCCGAAAAAGCCGGTGCAGAAGGCCCCCACCGTGGCCAGGGCCATGAGGAAGTTCTCGTCGAACACCTGGCCATGGGCGATGTTCCGGGCGGCCTTCCACAGCACGTCCCAGCCGATGACGAAATAGGCCGGGAGAAACAGCAGAAACCGCCATGTCCCGCTGTAAGGGATCAGCACGGCGGCCGCCAGCAGCACCGCGCTGACAGCAATGCGGAGGACCATCTTTTTCTGTTTCCTTGTCATAAATCTCAAACCCTTCTTAAAGATTGCATGGAACAGCCCGCCGGAAGGAGCCTTGGCCCAAATCCGCGCCGGCGGCTTTCACCGGGGACCGTCCAGGACCCCAAAGCGTGAATTGACAGGGACGGGGCCTCGCCCTTACAGGTTGATGACGCAGTCCGGCTCCACCTTTTTGCAGGCCTTGACAATCTGCTTCATAATGTCGTCAAAGCGGCTGTCGTCGGCCTCTACCGTGAGCTTCTGGGTCATAAAGCTGACGGTGGCATCGGTTACGCCGTCGATTTTTTTGATGGCGTTCTCCATTTTGGCGGCGCAGTTGGCGCAGTCCAGATCAGTGAGCTTGTAGGTTTTTTTCATGGCGGAACTCTCCTTTTGACAATTTGTAAAATGCTCTACGCCGTGACAGCGGCGAGTCTTTCAATGGCTTCTTCCTGGGTGGTGGTGAAAAAGAAATCCCTCCCTTGGTTGGACTCGTAGAGAAAGTCATGCAAAGGCTTGCTGGTGTAGTGGGAAAAATCCCCGTAAACAACGGCTTTGATGTGGTAGTTGACGAACTTTTGCAGCACTTCCCCAGCCACTCCTGTGCTGAGAATGAAAAACTCCGGGCAGAAAGACTCTTTGTCCAGCACCAGCTTGCGGGCGCCCGTCTCATACTGAACCTGCATGGCAAGCTCCAAGGCAGACTGGCCGTTGGTGATAAGAGGCCCCTGCCCAGACACAAGGGCAATGCCTGTTTCTTGTAGATAATGAATTTTCACGGTGAAACCTCCTTGCTTTGCTGGAAGGGCCGGCGCTATTCCGTGACGTGCTCCATGCCCTGGCCCAAAATAGTGCGGACATGGCCGTCCGCCAGGGAGTAGAACACGGTTTTGCCCTCCCGGCGGTATTTGACCAGCTTGCTCTTTTTCAAGACCTGGAGCTGGTGGGAAATGGCGGACTGGGTCATGCCCAGCAGCTGGGCAATGTCGCACACGCACATCTCGGACTCGAAGAGCACATACAGGATTTTGATCCGGGTGGAATCTCCGAAAATCTTAAACAGCTCCGCCAGATCGAAGAGGGTTTCCTCGGCGGGCATGGCCTGGTTCACCCGGTCCACAATCTCCTGGTGGACAAACATGAACTCGCACCCGGGAGCGGTTTTCTTCTCTGGCATTCTTCATCATCCTTTCATATGAACGATTGTTCATGCATATAGCATACGCTCTTCCTCCTCTGTTGTCAAGAGGGAAACCGGGTTTTTTTTAATTTTCAGGGAAGGCTTTTCCCTTTCGGGAGATTCTGCTATACTATTCGCAGCAATCAACAAGGAGGATGGATCCCTATGGAAACCCGGTTTCTCAAGCTCCGAGAGGAGCCCCGGTGGCTGGAACAGGCGGCGGCCTGGTTTCACCAGAAGTGGAGCGTATCCCAGGAGGCCTATCGCGCCAGCATGGCAGAGTGCTTGCAGGGCGGTCCCGTACCCCAGTGGTACCTGGCGGTGGAGGAAAAGCGCATTGTGGGAGGTCTGGGAGTGATTGAAAACGACTTTCATCCCCGAAAGGACCTGACTCCCAACGTATGCGCCGTCTATGTGGAGGAGGACCGCCGGGGCCGGGGCCTTGCCCGGGCGCTGCTGGACCTGGCCTGCCGGGATATGGCGTTCCAGGGCGTTGCCACCCTATACCTGCTGACGGACCACATAGGCTTATACGAGCGCTGCGGCTGGGAATACCTGTGTCCTGTCCGGGGAGAGGGCGAGGACCAGGACAGCCGGATGTACCTTCACAGACAGCCTTGAAAAAGCGGCGCCTTTCCAATCAAACAGAAAGCTCCCTGGGACAGCTTTCCCAGAGAGCTTTTTCTTTGCGCAAACTGTGTCAGAGCCGGTCCAGCTCCTCTCGGGCGTCGTCCAAAGCTGCCCGGAGCACCTGGTCCATGTTGTAGTAACGGTAGCTGCCCAGCCGTCCGCCAAAGCGCACGTTGGGCCGGGATTTGGCCAACTGCTGGTATTGTGCCAGCAGGGTCTGGTTTTTTTCGTCATTGACAGGATAATAAGGCTCCATGCCTGGCTGCCACTGGACGGGATATTCCCGGGTAATGACCGTTTTGGGCTGGGTTCCAAAGTTGAAATGCTTGTGCTCGATGATGCGGGTATAGGGAACCTCCCGGGCGGTGTAGTTCACCACGGCGTTGCCCTGATAATTCTCCATGTCCAGGGTTTCTGTCTCAAAGCGGAGGGAACGGTACTCCAGCGGGCCGAACTGAAACTGGAAAAACCCGTCGATGGTGCCGGTATACACGGTCTTTCCGGCGGCGTTGGGATGGGCCTTCGCGAAGTCCTGGTACTCTGTGGAAAGAAGCAGGTCGCTTCCCTCCAGCAGCCGCTCCACCAAGGCGTCGTAGCCCTCCTCCGGGATGCCCTGATACCGGTCGGTAAAGTAGTTGTTGTCGTAGACAAACCGCAGCGGCACCCGCTTTAGGATGAAGGCGGGCAGGTCCTTGCAGTCCCGGCCCCATTGCTTTTCCGTGTAGCCCTTGATAAGCTTTTGATAGATGTCGTCCCCCACCAGCTTCAAGGCCTGCTCCTCTAGGTTTTGGGGTTCGCCGATGGCGTGGCGGCTGGCCTGGCGCCGGATTTCCGCCTGAGCCTGGGCTGGGGTGGTGATCCCCCACAGCTTGGAAAAAGTGTTCATGTTAAAGGGCAGATTGTACAGCTCGTCGTGGTAGATGGCCACCGGGGAGTTGATGTAGTTATTAAAACGGACATACCGGGTCACATAGGCCCAGATCTCCTCGTCGGAGGTGTGAAAAATGTGGGCGCCGTACTGGTGGACCAAAATGCCCTCTGTCTCCTGACAGTGGGCGTTGCCGGCGATATGGGGCCGGCGGTCGATGACCAGGCAGCGCTTTCCGGCGGCGGTCATCTGCTGGGCAAAGGCCGCGCCGTACAGCCCCGCCCCCACAATGAGATAATCGTATTCCACGGAAATCACATCCTTTAATTAAAGCCGAAAATCTTCCGGCTGAGGCCATACACGCCCAAGGTGATCCACCGTCCAAGGGGGCCGGGCATGGTGAGCACCCGGCCAAACAGCCGCCTGCTTAACAGCTGGTAGTGCCGGGGATAATCCCGGGCCATATCCCGCCAAAAGGCCCGTTCCATCTCCAGGTACTCCTGGGTGCCGGACCGGAACAGCAGCACGCAGGACACGGTGGTGACAATTTCCAGATAATTTAAGAGATAGCGGCGCAGGCGTTGGTTCTCCACCCGGTCCAAATCCACCTGGGCAAGCATGAGCCAGTTCACCCGCAGCTGCTGGTGAATGCGGCGGATCATCACCGCCTCCTGCACGGACTGGTCCTCCCGCCCGATGAAGTAATGGTAAAACACCCGGTCCACATAGTACAGGGTCTTTACCTTGGCCATAGGCACATAGACAAACAGGTTGTCCACATAGAAGGTATGATGAGGCAGGTCAATGCCGCTTTCCCGCAGCATTTGGGTACGGTAAATCACCGAGTGCATCAGCAGGTAGTGGCCCTTGGGGAAATTGCCCACCTCCTCCCAGTGGAGGACCCGGCCTGTTGGCAGGGCGTGGGGATAGCGCATCACCTTCTTGTGACGCGCTCCCACTTTGTCATAGACAAAGTCGCTGACCACCATGTCCACCTCTTCCCCGGTTTGCTGGAACCGGCGGAGCAGAGCCAGCAGGTCCTTCAGCACCTGAGTGTCCACCCAGTCGTCGCTGTCTACCACCTTAAAGTACAAGCCCGTGGCCAGGGAAAGGCCCTTCATCACTCCGCCGCCGTGGCCGGCGTTTTCCTGGTGAATGGCCCGGACGATGGTGGGATACTGCTTCTGGAGCTGGTCGGCGATGGCGGCGGTGCCGTCGGTGGAGCCGTCATCGATGATGAGAATTTCCACCTCGTCCCCGCCGGGAACCAGGGTTTCGATACAGTGGCGCATGTAATCCTGAGAATTGTAGCAGGGTACGGTAACAGAAAGCAGCTTCACAACGGTTCTCTCCTTTTTTGATGTGACATTTGAAAAGCGAAAACGTTACATCTCCAAGAACCAGAAGCCCTGGAAGCTGTCCTTCATCACCCGGTAGCCGTTGGCGGTGCAGGTATAGTTGTACTGGCGGATCAGGCTGCCCTCCAGGTCGTACTCCTCAAAGCACTGGTGAACGCCGTTGTTCACCACATAGGTCTCTCCCATCCACTTCACATTGGAGACCAGGCTGGAATAGGGCAGGTCAAAGGAATCCACCAGGGAGAAGGTGTTCTGATTTTGATCCACCAGGTAGTAATACACATGGGAGGCGACGCCGTCCTCCATATTGGAGGTACCCACATCCTCGGGAACTTCTACCTGAAAATCATCCCGGCTGGACATGGCGTAATAGTTGTTGTCGTACACCCGGAGATAGAGCTGTCCATCCTCCGCGGCGGCAAAGCCCAGGGCCTCCACCTCTTCGGCGGACATCAGCTCCACATCGTGCTGGCCATACTGGAAGGGGAAATCCCCCTCGGCCTCCAGACTGTACTGGGCAAACTCCGTGTCCTCCCAGAAGTCCGGGTTGCCAGCCATCCACACAATGGAAGGCTCCTCTCCCAAGGCGCACTTGATGATGGTGGAGGTTTCCCGGGAGCTGACAATGATGGAGTTGTCGCTCTCGTCATACTGAAGGGAGTTGAGATGGAGCCAGTCCCACTCCCCCTCGCTCCACAGGCCAAAGGGGTCGGTGGCCTGCACAGGACGAGTAATGTCAAAGTAGCTTTGAAATACCTGGGTAAAGTCCACAATGTGAGAAACCTCGCCGCTTTCCAGGTCAATTTGCAGCACCTGGTCCTCTACGGTCTCTCCCTCCAGGTCGGTGGCCAAAACCAGGATGGTTCCCTCCGGCCCCCAGTTGATGTCGTGGTGCAGCTCGTACTGGCCCAGGTCAAACACCTGGGTCACCTGGCCAAAGCGGTTGAGCCGGGCGATTTTCTGACTGCCCACACAGGTGATCAGGCTGCCGTCCTCGTCCCACAGGAACCGGTCGGAGTGGTAGCCCTCCAGCACCATCTCATAGCGAAGAACGCCGTCGTTGTCAAAGAAGAAGGTATAGCCGTAATAGTCGCCAAAGCCCATGGCGTAAAACAGGCCGTTGGAAAGCTCCGTGGGGTCCACGTCCCCTTCCACCACTTCCAGCTGGGTGTCATAGCCGGAGGTGGATTCAGGCATGTCGATGGTAAAGGAGAAGGTCTCTTCCCGGCCTTGACGGGTGGTTGCCAGCAGGGTGACGGTGTTCTCCTCTCCAGGCACCAGGCCGATGAGCAGGAATTCCTGAACACGGCTGAAGCCGTTCTCCCCGGCGTTGTTGGCGGTGGCGGAGTAGCTGGGATAGCCCTCTACCTCCACGGCGTAGGACACCTGGGTGGGATTGCTGGTTCCAAAGTACAGGTACAGGCCGTTGGAGCCGGTACCAAAGGGATTCAGGATGGCCAGGGGAGATTCCAGGGTGTAATCCCCCTCCTGGGTGAGCTGAAGCAGCGTGTAGGCAAGCCGGTCCTGCACGTCCTCGTCATAGTAAGTAAAGCCCTCCTCCTGGTACTCGTCCGGGACAATCTGGGTGATCTGGATGCTGGCCTCCACCGGGTCTGTGTACACTGTGACCTGCTGAGAGGCCTCTCGGTCGGCCACGTCGCCGGTGTCAATCTCCCAATCGGAGCGGGTGGAGATTTCCGACTGAATAAAGGAGCGGGCCACGCCCCGGGCGATAAGCACCGCGGCCACGGCCAGCACCACCAGAGACAGAAGCACGATCAAAAGGATCTTGGTTCTCTTTTTTACAGCGTGGGACTTCAAAGTGACATTCATCCTTTCTGTTTGGGAGGTTTTTATCGCGGGCAAAGGCTTTTTCCAGCGCCTCCCCGCCGGAAAATGGAGCATCCCGCCCGCAAGTAGATCTATCTCTATCATTATAGACTTTTTCCGGCGCTTGTCCAGAAAAAATTTCGCAAAACAGGACCTGGCTTCTCTCCCCGCGCCGGCCGGCCAAGCTCCGGCAAGCAGGGGCGTCTTTTACAAAACAGCAAAAGGACCGACAGCGAGGCCGGTCCTTGAAGCAGGACGAAAATTATGTAAAACGGAAATTGATGCCCGCGCTGCCCAGCTGACAGTGATACTCCAGATGGATCGGCTCCTGCTGCCAGACAATCTCCCCGGAAAGCAAGCCGTCGCACAGGGCGATCATATCCCGGACCACCTGCTCCCGCAGGGGGTTGAACACCTGGGACGTCCCCTGGAGGAAATCCTGCTGATGGCGGGGATCGCAGCCGTTCTCCTGAATGCTGTGACCGCCCAGCCAGGCATACTGCCGCAAACGGGGCATATAAGCCAGAAACTCCTCCAGAGCCTGACGGTACCGGGCCACCAGGGAAAGGGCCTCTTTTTCCGGGCAGATCAGCAGCACAATGTCCCCAGAGCCCATGGCGTCCCCGGTGAACAGGCAGCGGTGAGCGTCATCCGCGAACACCACGGAATGGGGCGTGTGGCCGGGCAGGTCCAGAACCTCCAGAACCACGCCGCCGCCCAAATCGATTTTGGAATGCTCCCGGATGGGAACCAGCTGGGGCAGCGGGGCGCCGCTGTCCTTCAGGGCCAGGGGGAACTTGCTGGGGTCCGCCTGGAGAGCGGGAATGTCCTCCTCGTGCAGATAGACCTTGGAGAAGCAGTCAATCCAGTGCATGTGGTCCAGGTGGGGATGGGTAATGGCCACCTCCACGGGCAGAGTGGTGAGAGAGGCAGCCAAAGCGGGTAGATCCCCCTCCCCCATGCCGGTGTCGATAAGCAGGGCTTTTTCCTTGCCCTCCACCAAGTAGCAGGAGGCGGAGAAAAAGTCATCCATGCGCCACACGCCGGGCATCAGCCAGGTGACCATGTACTGGGTGCGGCGGTCCTGGGCAAGCAGCCAGGAAACCGCCCCGCCCGCCGGGGAGAAGGCACGGTTCCAGGCGTCCTCCGGCGTCAGAGCTTCACACCCCTCCACCAGCTGGATATGGGACGCCCCCGCCGCCCGCATGCCCGCCACGGTGACAGAGGCGCTGGCCAAAACCCTGCCCTCCCGGACGCAGGTGCTTTCCTGAGCAGGAGCGGCAACCAGCAAAGGCACGTCCTTCAAATTTCGGGCCTGATAGGGATCGGCGTAGCCGCCCGCCACTGCAACCCCAGAAAACCACTGGGGATAGTGAGAGGCAAGCTGCCACACCGCGCTGGCGCTGGCCGCGGAACCGGTGAGAGCCAGCCGGCATTTGTCCAGCGCGGCATCCAGCTGCCAGGAATAGACCAGATCGGCCACGCCGCTCTCCCAGGAATTTGTCTCCGGGACGTTCACCACAGCCAGGGCCGCGGTCCCTACCTGGGGCTCCAGAGCCTGGGCGCAGGCTTTGGCGTCCTCCTCCCCGGCAGCCAGGCAGATCACCAGGCCGCTGGGCTTTTCTCCTTCGCCGTCCTTCCAGAGATAGGACAGGGCTTGGCCGTTCCATTCCATTGTTTTCAAGGGTGATTCCTCCTTATCAAAATCAAAGCGGTCCCCCGCGCTGCGGCGTTTCGGGCCTTTTCCCGCCAGCGCCGGCAGAGCAGGACCTCCTGTACTATTTAAGATAAGTATATCACAATTTTCTTCCACGAGAAAGAGATTCTTGTCATTTTGCGAAAATCCCCCTGGAATGGAAAAGAGACCGCCGGGGCAAACGGCAGTCTCCTGTGGGACAGTCTCAAATGTTTTGATAGTCCTGAAGCAGCTTGCGGGCCAGACGGGAATCCACCCTGGCAAAGCCGGGCGGGTCCACAAAATCCAGAGAGCGCAGCACCTCTTGGGACTGGCGGTACACATCCAGCTTGGTAGAATGGTACACCGGCTCCTGCTTGCGGGGGAGAAACACGGCAAATTCCATTTCCTCCTCGTTGATCCGGCTGAAATAGGCGTGAACCCGGTTGACCTGATAGGTTTTCGCGATGATGGTACACAGAGCGTTTTTTACCAGCTCGATGGCCACATCGTCAAAGCCCGCGTCGAAGATCAGGATTTTTTCCTTCAGCTCCGCCAGGTTTTTCACCGTCCGCTTGGTGTAGGACTGGACCTCCTGAGTGGGCTCGGCGGTGCGGCTCTCCCCGGCCGGGGTGACAGCCACCATGTAGCCGGCCTCTGGATCTGTGTACAAAAACGAATAGGCCATGGCCGCGAAATAATTGCAGCGCTTGCAGCGCCAGTCAAACAGGGTCTCGCTGAGAACCCGCCGCTTCAGCTCGGGGTTCTCCTTGGCGTTGATGCTGGCAAACAGCCGGTATTTTTGAGATTCCCCGCACTGGGGACAAAGAATATCCTTTTCGATTTCGGTGGACATGCAATACCTCTCTTCCGAGTTTATCCCTCAAAGGGCAGGTTGTCATTGTCTTCTTCGGGAGCCGTCTCCTGCTGGGCGGGAGCTGCCTCCTGGGCAGGGGCCGGTTCCACAGCCTCTGCCGGAGCTGCCTCTGGGTCCTGGTCATAGGCGGTCACGTCCTCCAGCGTTACCTCCTCCTGGACGTCCTCGCTGCTGTAATACTCGGTCAGCTTGTCCAGGGCGGCGTCCAGGGCCTTTTCCGCCTGGTCCAAGGCGGCGCAATGAGGCTCTGTAACAGCGTTCTCCTTGTCCCGGAGGTTGTGATAATAATAGCGTCCCAGGGCGATGTATTCCTCCCGGGTTTTCTTCTCTGTCAGGCGGATAACCGCGCGGATGCGGTTGATCTGAGCGGCCCGGCGGTTTTTCTCCGCCAGGAAATTGGCCGCCTCTCCCATGGCCCTGCCAAGATTCTTGAATAGTTCCATACCGATACCTTCCTTTCCCGTTTGGGTTCTCAGGCCCTGATCCCCAGAGCCTCCCTGCGGTCCCAGGGCCTTTTATCCGCGGCCCTGATTTTATCTTTATTATACCGCAGGATGAACCAAAATAACACCCCTTTTTCCAGAAAATCACAATTCGAATCTTTGTTTGGAAAAATTGGAAAAACCCCTTGCGCTTTTCCTGCCTTTCTGATACAGTACGAGGCAAGAAAGAACATGTGTTCGATTTTAGAAAGGAGTGCTTGCAGATGAATTTCAGCGCGTGGAGCGTTTCCTATTGGGACGAGGCGGAACGGGTTAAGGAAAGGCTGGAGCTGGCCCGGCGGGAGCAGCCCCCGAAAAGCTCTCCGGAGGAGGCCCTGCAAAAGCGGCGCCTGGCCATTCTTTACGGCATGTATCTGGACTGCGTCCACACCGCCCGGGAGCTGGACAGCCGGGCCAAGCAGAGAGGAGAAAGATAAATGCGTACACAGGTGCTGAGCTTTGATCTGCTGCGAAGCGAAAGCATCACGCCCTTTGGGGATACCGCCGCCAACCGGGACAGGCTTCAGTCGGCGGCCAGAGCCTTGTGGAAGGCGTTGGATCAAGAGCTGACGCCCCGCCAAAAGCAATGCGTGGAGCTGTGCGTGCTTCGAGGGCTGAGTCAGGTGGAGGTCAGCCGGCTGCTGGGGGTAAACAAATCCACAGTATGCCGTCACTTGAAAAAGGCAAAGCGCTCCCTGAAGCGCGCGGCGGACTACGCGGCTCTTGCCCCTGGCAGGCCGCGGCGGTAAACGCGGTCGTTGCGCAGCAGGGGCAACTCTGGTATAATGGCGGTAAAGGAAAGGGGTGAGTCTCATGGAATGGACACAGGAGCAGCGGAACAGGCTGAAGCAGGTGAGGCTGTTTGTGCTGGATATGGACGGCACCATTTATTTGGGGGACCGGCTGTTCCCCTTTACCAAGGGCTTTTTGCAGCGGGTGAAGGAGACTGGCAGGGATTTCTGCTTTTTCACCAACAACAGCTCCAAAAACCGGAAGGCCTATCTGGAAAAGCTTTCCCGCATGGGCATCTCCATCCCGCCGGAAAAAATGCTCCTCTCCAACGGAGTGATTTTGGAGTGGCTGAAGCGCCGCCATCCCCAAGCCAGCTTTTGGGTGGTGGGCACCCCTTCTCTGCTGGAGGATTTCCGCGGGGCAGGATTTGTACCAGACGACCCAAACGCCGATGTGGTGATTTTGGGCTTTGACACCACCCTGACCTATGAGAAGCTGCGGGTGGCCTGCGATTTGATCCGGACGGGAAAGCCTGTATACGGCGTGAACCCAGACTGGAACTGCCCTGTGGAGGGAGGCTTTATCCCGGACTGCGGGTCCATCGCCGCCCTGGTAAAAGCCTCTACCGGCGTACAGTGCGAATTCTTTGGAAAACCCTCCCGCCACACTCTGGACTACATGCTGAAAAAAACCGGGTGCCGGCCCCAGGAGCTGGCCGTGGTTGGAGACCGGCTGTACACGGACATCGCGGTGGCTGCCGGAACCGGCGTGACCAGCATTCTGGTGATGAGCGGCGAAACCACTCCCCAGCTGCTGGAGCAGAGCGATGTAAAACCCGTTCTGGTGGTGGAAAGCTTGGAGGAGCTGGCCCAGCTTTTGTGAGAGGGCTGAGAAAGGAGCAGTCGATGAAAAAAATTCTGAGTCTCTGTTTGGCGGTCCTTCTCTGCGCGGCTTTGTGCGGATGCCAGCGGAAGATCTCCCTGCCCGCCGTAAAGGAAATTGCTTCCATTCAGGTGGAAACCACGGACGGCCGGGAAATCACGCTCACCCAGGAAAGCGAGAAGGCCCAACTGATGGACCTGCTCTCCACCGGGGTGAGCACCGGCCGGCAATCGGTGCAGGATCAGCCCCTGGTCACTCCTTACGGCACAATCCTTCTGGAAAATCAGGGCGGCGTCACCACGCTGTACTACTACCAAGAGAGGGGCGCCACGCTGATCGAGCAGCCCTATACAGGCATTTTCCGGTTGAAGGGGCCTGTGGAGCCGCTGCTTTCCCCGGAAGAATAACCGCGCCCCCCAGGGAGCGGCCCTGTACCTGACTGGTGAAAGGAAGTGAATCTATGAGCCGGCCTGCCATCACGCTGACTCTGGTGGGACGTCTGGGGCCCTGCCCATGCCGCCGTGGACACGCGGTTGGCGATGTCTTTGACTTTGACAAGGACCGGGGAAGGCTGTGCCCCATGGCTCTTCACGCGGGCTTCCCTTACATTGACATTCTCCGGTACGGCGGAACAATTCCTCCCTCCCAGGCGGGGGACATCCGTTTTTGCTGTCCCGATCCCGATGTGGCCAATGTATTCCGCATTGAGGTGAAAAAACCGTCCCAGGCATGAAAGGGCGGGGCCGCTGCAAGTTTTGCAGCAGCCCCGTCTTTTATTACAGCTTCGCGGCATAGCGGTCGCAGAGCCTTTCCGTATAGCAGGCCGCTCTCTCGCATACAAATAGAAGTACCAAACTGAAAGGGAGTGGCGGCCGTGTTCGCTCAGCTGTTGGAGCTTCTATCCCATGTATGTTACCTGTTCCTCCACATCACCGGAGGGGGCACCTTCCCCCGCGCTCTGTCCTCTGCCCAGGAAAAGCGCTGCCTGGAGGAGATGGCCCAGGGCAGCCAGGCCGCCCGTCAGAAGCTGATTGAACACAACCTGCGGCTGGTGGCCCATATCATCAAAAAATATTACGCCAGCCAGAACGACCAGGAGGACCTGATCTCCATTGGCACCATCGGGCTGATTAAGGCCATCGACACCTTTGACTCCCGCAAGGGCATCCGGCTTTCCAGCTATGCCTCCCGGTGCATTGAAAACGAAATCCTCATGTTTTTCCGCAGCGGAAAAAAGTCCGCCCAGGATGTATCCCTCAACGAGCCCATTGACACCGACAAGGACGGCAACACCCTGACCATCCTGGACACGATGGCGGTGGACGACACCATTATCGAGAGCATTGACGTGAAAATAAAAAGCGAGCGGCTGTACCGGTATCTCCAGTCGGCCCTTACGCCCCGGGAAAGGGAGGTAGTCTGCCGGCGCTACGGCCTGTGCGGGTTCGCTCCCCAGCCCCAGCGGGTGGTGGCAAAGCGGTTGGGAATTTCCCGCAGCTATATCTCCCGCATTGAGAAAAAGGCCCTGGAAAAGCTCCGTCAGGAATTTGAGGAACAGGGCGGCTGACAGTTGCATCTGCCGGCCAGCCGGTGTATAATCCCCTCATGACTACTGAAAAGAGAGGGGAACCTTGTGGAAGAGACAAAACAATATCTAGTGTGCGAGCGGCGCAGCGTGTTCGCCCTGCTGACCTTCAGCGCCGGCATGATGGGCGCCTACACCTTCAACCTGCGGGGCGGCGTGTTCTGCAACGCCCAAACAGCCAACGTGGTGCTGATGGCCATTGCCTTTGTCGGCGGAAAGTGGAGCCAGGGCTGCTACTATTTGATCCCCATCACCGCCTATCTGGCAGGAGCCTTTCTGTCGGAGATTCTACCCTCCCCCGTGCGGCGGTTTGGGTTTCTCCGCTGGGACACCTACCTGGTGGCCTTTGAATGTCTGGTGCTGTTTTCCATTGGGTTTATCCCCCTGACCTGGCCTCATCATCTGGTGCAAGTGCTGGTGAATTTTATCGCCTCTATGCAGTACAACACCTTCCGGCAGGCGGAGGGCATTCCCATGGCCACCACCTTCTGCACCAACCAGCTGCGGCAGGTGGGCATTGGCTTTGCCAAGGCGGTGCGCAAGCACGACCGGGAAGGGCTGAGCCGGGCCTTGTTCTTTTTGGGAATGCTTGGCTGCTTCTTTGGAGGGGGCGTCCTGTCCACCCTGGCCTGCCGTCTGGTGTCTGCCAAGGCCATCTGGCTGAATCTGATTCCCCTGGGCATTGTGCTGGCCCGGCTGATCCACGCCGACCTGACCGACGAGCGGGAGCTGCTCTCCCGCAAGCCCCGGGGCCACTGAGCTTTTTTCATCCTTCTCAAACAAACGCATGCAAAGCAAAGGCATCCAGGAGACGAGGCAAAAGCGCCGGCGTTTTCCTGGATGCTTTTCATTTTCCGGGTTTTTACGATTTATCCCCAGGCTTGGCCACCAGCGCCGCCAGAAATCCAAAGAAAATAGCAGCGGCGGTGCCGGCTGCTCCAGCGGTCAACCCGCCGGTGAACGCCCCGAAAAGGCCGTTCTCCTCCACCGCCTTGCGGACGCCCTCTGACAGCGCCCAGCCAAAGCCCACCAGGGGTACGGTGGCTCCAGAGCCGGCAAATTCCACCAAGGGGCTGTACACCCCCAAGGCGCCCAGCACCACTCCCCCGGTGACAAACAGCACCATGATTCTGGCGGGGGTCAACCTGGTCAGATCGATGAGCAGCTGACCCGCCACGCAGATCAGGCCTCCCACCCAGAAGGCGTTGAAGTATTCCATCCGCATCCATCCTTTCTCCCGGCTAGTGTACCCGGAAAGCAGGACGGCTATACAAAAAAGGGCGCAGCAAAGCACGGCAGCCCTTTCGCTTGTGGAAACGCTTTTCTCTCCGCCAAAAATCAGGCGTTTTTCCCAGCGGGTTTTTCCAGAATCTGCTTGCCCGCGAACTGCACCAGCAGGAATCCCACCACGCAGGTGAGGACGATTTCCGGAATCATGTACGCGCCGTTGTACACCAGGGAATAGACCACCGCCAAGGTGGTGCCGGTGACATTGGCCAGGGCCGGGATAAACTGGGCAATGAAGCCCTGCATATCAGCCGTTTCGTTCATGCCGGCCCACAGAACCCAGCCGGACAGGAACGAGCAGATGTACCGCAGCATCATGGAAACAAAGCTCCCCAGGGTAAAGGCGGCAGCGTCGTTTTTGATTTTCCCGCGGAACATACCGCCCAGGCCCAGCACTGTGAAGGCAAAAATGTAATCCAGGAAAATGGAGCCGATCAGCGTACCGGGGGTCAGGCCCCGCAAATCTCCCAAACCAAACAGCAGCTGGATAACACTGTATACCAGCCCGGCGCCCAGGCCCCATTTCAAGCCGCAGCGGTAGCTGAAAAACATCACCGGCAGCATGGAGCACAGGGTGATGGAACCGCCGTAAGGCAGCTTGAAGGGGGCAATAAAGCTCAGCACCGTGGCCATGGCAATCATAATGCCGCCCAGGACCAGGTTGTAGGTGCGTTTGGAAATAGAGTTCATGTTCAACCTTCCTCTCAGAATAGATGGATTGAAAAGTCCGTGGAACAAAAGAACGGCTGCCCGGAAAAAACCGGACAGCCGCGAAAGCCTTCCAAAAGGGCAGGCCCGCACAGCCCGCCTGCAATGAAAACGCTCCCTCCGCCGGCATTATCCGGATCAGGTTCCTGCCCCAAGGCAAAGGGTTTAAGCTCGAAGCTCCTCTCAGCCGCCTGTAAGCGAGCACCCCTTTTTTCATTTTTCGACCCTATTGTAGCGCAGGCCCGCTGATTTGTCAAATGAAACCCGCCGCTTTTTCCAAAAGCAAAAGGGACAGCCGGCCTTGGGCTGTCCCTTTTCGCTTGTCTGTCAAGAATCCTTCCGGCCCTTTCTGCGCTTCATAATGGTCAAATCGCAGAGGCAGGCCGCGGCAATGGCGAAATACACCGTCACGTTGGGCCGGCGCAGCACATTGCCGGAAATCTGGGCGGCAATGGCGGCCAGCAGGAAGGTCATGCCCACCGCGCCCATCTCCATGGTGAGGAACCGCTTGATCCCGCCTCCAAAGGCGGCGGCGCTTCGCAGGGGCAGGCGGCGGCTTTTAGAGGCCTGGTCCTTCCAGGCGGCGGCCACATCCTGGCCAAAGGCCTTCAGGATCATGCCCGCGAACAGAGCCAAAAACGCCATATAAAGGGTAAAGCCAATGTAGCCGCAGAAGTAAAACACCGCCGGGAAGTCGTTTTCCAGGTCGTAGTTGGTGTCGCCGTAGATCATATCGCTGTACTCAAAGCCCAGCAGATGGGTGAGGAAATCCTTCTCCTGCCACATGAGCTTGGCGTACATGGATTTGCGGATGCGGGAATCGGACAGGATGGTAGGCTCTGAGGTGTAGTCGTAGGCGTCCATCACATTGTACACACCGAAGCGCTCATAAATGTTGCCGAACACAGGGCCGTATACCTCGGGGTCGGTGTAGACGCCGATCAGGCTGTCCCGCAGCCGCTGAAGTCGCTCCTCTTCCCCTTCTGTGCTGCCGCCGCTGGAGGCGGACTCCTCCAGCTCCCGTTTGATCTCCTCCAATTCCTCCTGGTCGGCGCCGCTGTTTTTCAGGCTCTCCTCTACCCGCTGCTGATACACGCTGCGGGCGTAGGCGGACTGGCTCTCACGCTGCTGCATGGGGGCATAGCTTCGGAAGCCCACCACCACCACCAAAATCGCCAGCAGCGGCAGCACATAGCGCAGGCTTTTCTTCTGAAAATTGAGCACAAACAGAAAGATGTAGGCACCGGCAATGATAAAGATGGAATAGAAGGTAAATTTGGTGCCTGTGAAAAACATCAGCCCAAAGCTGAGCAGCGACGCCAGAAGAAACAGAATATATTTTCCGCTTTTCCAGGCGAAGAGAATGGACAGGGGTACCACCAGCACAATGATGGCACTTTGGGCGCTGGGGACGCTGAACCATCCCAGCACCCCCAGGTTCAGGGTGGCATAGGTGTACACTGGGTTGCCCGTCAGCCAAGGAAGGGCGGTGAACAGGAGAATTTCCCCCAGGTTGACGGCAAAGGCCGCGTAGACCCACTTACGCAGATTCTTCCCCTTGTTGAAGAAGGTGATAAAGGACAGGGCGAAAATGGGGAAGTTCATAATCCGCAGGAAATTGGCGGTGTCCGCCACCATGGACTGGTAGCCAATGCGGTAACAGTTGGCCATGTGGGCAATCCAGAAAACGCCCATAATGCCGTAAAAAATAAAGTAGAGCCGCTTTTTCTCGCTGAGCAAAAATCCCAGCAGCGCCACGGCCATCAGCATTACAAAGCGCAGAGCCGTGGAGAGAGAGTTGTTCCCCAGCTCCCCCAAAAAATAGGAGAGCACGTCCAGCGCCGGCTGTATGACAATGATGATTCCCACAATCCAGTGAAGCTTTCCGTCGATGGCCTCTTTTACCCTTTGAAAGTTCTGCTTCATACCGTTCCCCCTTGGCGATTGCCCCATTTCCCAGATTCCTTTTTCCTTCGTTCCACAAACATTCCCTTTGTCTCCAAGGCCCGGGCCGTCCCGCGGGTGGGATGGAGATAGACAAACAGCAGCGCAGCCGCCACCGAACCGTACACCGTTACGCTGGGCTTTCGCAGCACCTGCCCGGAAAACTGGGCGCCGCCCAGCATGAGAGCCAGCATCATGGCGGGAACGCCGAATTCCACGCACAGCACCCGGCGCCAATCCCGAAAAAGCCCCTTTAAGCAAATCAGCACAAAATACAGGGCAAAGCCCCCGTACAGCCCCACACCCACATAGCCGTAATAGTACAGCAGAGCGGGAAAGTCGTTTTCCGGGTCGTAAATATGGTTTCCCACATGGCAGCGGGCGTATTCAAACCCCACCAGCCTGGTGAGAAAATCCTGGTCCTGCCAGACCATTTCCATGGCGGTGAGCTTTTTCACACGGCTGTTGTACAGCGTTTGGGGATCGGTGGCGTAGTTATACTGCTCCATCACCGCCTCCAGGCCAAACTCGTCAATAAGGTCCGACAGCAGCGTTACCCCATAGATGCCCGGCTGATCGTAAACCTCGGTGTAAACCTGGGTGATCTTTTCCAAAATCTCCGGAGGGACCTCTTCCCCTTTTTGATGGACATAGCCCGCGTCCTCGCCCATGATGGCGTCGGCCTTTTCCTGATAAATGGAATAGGAGTCTCCAGTGAGAGCCTGACGCTCCGCCATGGGGGAAATCCCCCGGCAGGCAACCAGGGCAATCAAGGCCAGGACCAGCGGGATACAGAACAGCAGCTGCTGGCGCCGCAGAAGCAGCAGAACCAGAAAGCCGCAGCAGATCAAAATAGCGCCGTAGTAGGTCAGGCGGGTGCCGGTGAAATACAGCAGGCCAAGCCCGCCCAGACAGCACAGGCAAAACTGCCACAGCCTGCCGCCGCGCAGGCCCCACAGCAGCAGGGGCGGAACCAGCAGCGTCAAAATGGAGCTTTGGGAATTGGCCACGCCAAACCACCCCAAAATGCCGATGGCAACTCCCCGGTCGGGATAGTCATAGGTGTAAACCGGATGGCCAGTGGCGTAGGACAGGGCGATTACCAGCAGGATCAGGCCCAGGTTCACCGCCAGAATTCCCACTGTCCGGTAGTCCAAATTCCGGCGCTGGCGGAAAAAGGTGACAAAGGACAGGGTCCACAGGGGGAACTGCGCCAGCTTCAAATATTCCGCGGCGTCCCCCACCGGGTCCTGATAGCCCAGCCGCAGGGAGTTGAGCATGTGCAGCGCCCAAAAACCCGCCACCACGCCGTACATTCCATAATAGGCCCGGCGGTTGTCCGTGATAGCAAAGCCGTACAGGCACACCACCGCCAGCAGCGCTGTGCGAAGGCCCGTGGTCAGCCAGTTGGCGTCCGCCTGGCCCATAAAATAGGAGAGCACATCCAGCAGGGGCTGGATCACCAGCAGCGCCGCCATCACCTCCCCCACCGGGAAGGCAAGCCGCTGTTTCAACGAGGATTGTATCATAGCAAAGGATTCCTTTGATTTATGTCAAGTGTTCGGAACCCATTATAACACGAAAATTTCCCCGGCACAACAGGCGAAGTTGCCTTCCTCCCCTTACGATTTTCTTACCGCCCCCTGAAAAGGTGAAAAAAACAGGAAGGCTCCCCGCTTTTCCGGGAAGCCTTCCGTGGAGGGACACTACAAATTAACCCTTTAAAATCTGTTTGTAAAGGCGGATGTACTCGTTGGCGGACCGGCCCCAGCTGTTGTCGCAGCTCATTGCCCGGTCTACCAGCACGCCCCAGCCCTCCTTGTCGGAGTTGTAGGCGTAGATGGCCCGGTGCAGGGAGTGGAGCATATCGCCGGTGTTGTAGGTCTTGAAGGTGAAGCCGTTGCCCTGGCCGTCGCCGCTGTCGGAGATGGAGTCCTTCAGGCCGCCGGTCTCCCGCACCACGGGAATGGTGCCGTAGCGCAGAGCAATCATCTGAGACAGGCCGCAAGGCTCGCTCTTGCTGGGCATGAGGAAGATGTCGGCGCCGGCGTAGATCTTTCGGGACAGCTCCGGCACAAAGCCCAGGCACATGACAAACCGGCCGGGATACTTCTCTTGCATCCACTTGAAGTAGTTTTCATACTCCAGGTCGCCGCTGCCCAGCACCACAAATTGGGCGTTGGAATACTCCATCACATTGTCCACGCCCTCCTTCACCAAGTCCAGGCCCTTGTGGGACACCAGCCGGGTGACCATGCCCACAATGGGCAGGTCCGGGTTCTGCTCGATGCACAGCCGCTCCTGGAGCTTTTGCTTGTTCACGGCCTTACCCGCCTTGTCCTCCTGGGAGTAATGGGCGTAAATGTTGGGATCGGTGGCGGGATTGTAATTTTCGGTATCAATGCCGTTTAAGATGCCGGAAAGCTTCCAGCTGCGCTCCCGCAGGATGGGGTCCAGCTTGTGGGCGAACCAGGGATCCAAAATCTCCTGGGCATAGGTGGGGCTGACCGTGGACACCCAGTTGGCGCACTCAATGGCGCCCTTCATCAGATTCACGTCTCTGTTGAACTCCAGCAAGGAGCTTTCATAGTTGGGGATGCCGAACACGTCCTCCAGAATCTCCTTGCCGTACTGTCCCTGATACTGGATGTTGTGAATGGTGAACAGCGTCTTGATGCCGGCATACCACTCGTTGTTGGCGTAGAACAGCCGGTAATATACAGGCACCAAAGCGGTCTGCCAGTCGTTGGTGTGAATGATGTCGGGCTTGAAGTCGATGTAGGGCAGCATCTCCAAAATGGCCCGGGAGAAAAACGCGAACCGCTCCGCGTCGTCAAAGTGGCCGTAGATGCCGCTGCGCTTGAAGTAGTATTGGTTATCGATGAGGTAGTAGATCACATTGTTGATCTTGGCCTCGAAAATGCCGCAATACTGCCGCCGCCAGGCCACCGGCACGCTGATGCTGGTGACAAAGTGCATCTGGTCCCGCAGCTCCTGGGGGATGCCGTCATACAGAGGCGTCACCACCCGGCAGCCGATCAGCCGGGAACGCAGCGCCTGAGGCAGAGAGCCCGCCACGTCCGCCAAACCGCCGGTGGCGGAGAAAGGCAGCGCTTCGCTGGCGCAAAACAGAACTTTCATTGTTGAACCTCAGCCTTTCCGCTCACAGTGATTTCCCCTTCCGCCTCTAAAGGATTCCGAGGCGTCCCGCCGTGAGCCAAGCGGGAACGCGGGAGGGCGGCGTTTTTTATACCTTGCTGCCCTTGGCAACAAACACGGGATAGGTCTGATAGCCCATCAGGGTGCGGTTGGGGTCGAAGATGGTATCCTTGTCCGCCACCACAAAATCCAGCCGGCTGTTCTCGCCCACAACGGCATCCTGCATAATCACGCAGTTGCGAAGCTTGGCGCCCTTGTGAACCTTGACGCCCCGGAAAAGCACGCAGTTTTCCACTTCGCCTTCAATCAGGCAGCCGTCGGCAATAATGGAGTTGGACACCACAGAGCCCAGGCCATAGCGGGTGGGGCTGTCGTCACGAACCTTGGTGTAAATGGGCCGGCTGGCGTCGAAGAGCTGAGTGCGGACCTTGGGCTCCATCAGGGCCATGTTGGCCTTGAAGTAACTGCCCAGGGAGGACACGCAGTAGGCCGCGCCGGTAAACTCGTAGCCGCACACCCGCAGGTCAGGCAGGTTGCGCTGCAGAAGATCCCGGTCAAAGTCGTAGAGGTTGCGGCTCATACACTCCTCCACCATGGACATCAGGCGCTTGCGGCCGATGAGGCACATACCCATGCCAAAGTTGCAATCGGTATCGCTGCCCCGCTTGACCACCATATCCCGGATAAAGCCCTCGGGGTCCACGGTATAGACCACGTTCTTATCCGTGTCGGGAGAGGTGCCATGGCGGTAGACAATGGTGATGTCCGCCTCCTTCGCGGTGTGCAGGGCGAACACCTCTTTATAGTCAATGTTGGCCACGGTGTCGCAGTCGGAGAGGAGCACATACTCCTCGTGGGAATTCTTCAAAAACCGCATGATGGACGCCAGAGAGCTGATCTTGCCCTCGGTGCGCATGGTCTCGGCGCCAAAGGGAGGCAGCAGGTACAAGCCCTCCCGCTTCCGGGACAGGTCCCAGGCCTTGCCGGAGCCCAGATGGTCCATCAGGGATTGGTAATTCTGCTCGGTGATAACGCCCACCTTGTTGATGCCGGAATTCACCATGTTGGACAAGGGGAAGTCCACCAGGCGGTAGCGGCCTCCATAGGGGACAGAAGCCATCACTCGGTTTTGGGTCAGCTCGTGGACCCGCTCTTCATGTACATAGGCAAACAAAATGCCGATTACGTCGTTGCCGCGCATTACTTCTCCACCTCCTCAGCGTCGATCATTGCCTTGGGGAGCACCACAGAGCCTGCCGGCAGCTTGCAGCCAGGACCAATGACAGCCACGCCCCAATCGTCCTTGTTGTCCATATCCTCGGGACGCTGGCCCACAACAGCGCCTGCGCCCACCACGGAATCCTCCGCCACAATGGCGTACTGCACCTGGGCGCCTTCCTCAATGCGGGCGCCGGGCATGATGATGGAATCCCGCACCACCGCGCCGGGGGCCACATAGACGCCGGCGAACAGCACCGAGAAGTCCACTGTACCGTAAACGTTGCAGCCCTCCGCCGCCAGGGAGTTCTGGATAGTGGCTCCCTTGGCCACATAATGGGGCGGCATAACTGGGTTGCGGGAGTAAATGCGCCACTCGGGATCGTTCAGATCCAAAGGCACGTTGGGATCCAGCAGGTCCATGTTGGACTCCCACAGGCTGTCGATGGTGCCCACGTCCTTCCAGTAGCCCTCGAACCGGTAAGCGTACATGGCCTCGCCGGCGTTAAGCATGGCGGGCAGCACGTTCTTGCCGAAGTCGTTCTGGCTCTTGGGGTCGTTCTCGTCCTCCTCCAGATACTTGCGGAGCTTCTCCCAGGTAAAGACGTAGATACCCATGGAGGCCTTGTTGCTCTTGGGCTTTTTGGGCTTCTCGTCAAACTCGTAGATGGAGCCGTCCTCGTTGGTGTTCAGGATGCCGAAGCGAGAGGCCTCGGCCATGGGAACCTCGTACACGGCAATGGTGCAGGCGGCGTTTTTCTCCTTGTGGAAGGAGAGCATCTTGGAGTAGTCCATCTTGTAGATGTGGTCGCCGGAGAGCACCACCACATAATCGGGGTTATAGCGCTCGATAAAGGGGATATTCTGATAAATGGCATTGGCGGTGCCTTTGTACCAGTCGGTCTTTTTCTGCTTCTGGTACGGGGGCAGCACATGGACACCGGCGGTGTTGCTGTCCAGGTCCCAGGGCTGCCCGTTGCCGATGTAGTCATTCAGCTCCAGGGGCTGGTACTGGGTAAGCACACCCACGGTCTCGATGCCGGAGTTTACGCAGTTGGAAAGGGGAAAATCGATAATCCGGTATTTCCCACCGAAAGGCACCGCGGGCTTGGCGAGGTTCCTCGTCAGCACACCCAGACGGCTGCCCTGGCCGCCGGCAAGCAGCATGGCCACAACCTCTTGTTTGGGTAACATTTTAGCGTCCTCCTAATCTTCATTTCTATGTGTCAAAAAGCGGCGGCCCATCCCCGGACGGTCCGTGAAGGGACACGCCGCTTTTCCTACCAAACCTGTCAGGGGGTCTTTGCCCCGGTCTTTTTCCCCTTGGAGCGGGCGGTGGAGCCCGCCTTGGCAGCCGGCTTCCTCGCCGCCGCGCGGCGGACCCGCTTGGGGGTTTTCTTTACGCACTCCAGGAAGAACACAGAGTCTCCCGGCAGCGTCAGCGAAATGCTCTGCTCGCAGCCGTGCATCGGCACGTCCTGGGTTTTGATGGCGGTGCCGTTGGTCACGCCCCCACCGCCAAATTCCTTGGCGTCCGAGGAGAACACCTCGGCCCACACGCCCCGGTAGGGAACGCCGATGCAGTAGTTCTCCCGCTGGACGGGGACAAAGTTGCACACGGCCACCAGCTCCCGGCCGTCCTTGGCCTTGCGGCGGAAGGCGATCACGCTCTGCTTGTAATCGTCGTTGGAGATCCACTCAAAGCCCTCCCAGGAGAAGTCGATCTCCCACAGCTCGGGACGGGACAGGTAGAAGTGGTTCACCGCCTTGAAGAAGGCCTGAGCCTGCTGATGCTCGGGATACTGGAGCAGGCTCCACTCCAGCTCCTTCTCAAAGTTCCACTCGTTTTTCTGGGCGAATTCCGTACCCATAAACTGGAGCTTCTTGCCCGGATGGGCCATCATATAGCTGACAAAGGCCCGCATCTGGTCGGCCTTCATCTTGTCGTCGCCGGGCATTTTATTGATGAGGGAGCCCTTTCCATACACCACCTCGTCGTGGGAGATGGGCAGGATAAAGTTCTCGGAAAAGGCGTAGAAGAAGGAGAAGGTCAGGGCGTTGTGATTGCCGCTGCGGAACAGGGGGTCCATCGACATGTAATTGAGCATGTCGTTCATCCAGCCCATATTCCACTTGTAGTTAAAGCCCAGACCGCCCACATAGGTGGGCTTGCTCACCAGGGGCCAGGAGGTGGACTCCTCCGCGATCATCATGCAGTGGGGAGCCTCGGCGAAGGCCGCCTCGTTAAGCGCCTGCAAAAAGGCCACAGCCTCGTAGTTTTCCTTGCCGCCGTCCTTGTTGGCCACCCATTCCCCGTCCCGGCGGTTGTAGTCCAGGTAGAGCATGGAGGCCACCGCGTCCACCCGCAAGCCGTCGATGTGGTACTCCCGCAGCCAGTACACGGCGCTGGACATCAAAAAGCTCTGCACCTCGGGCCTGCCGTAGTCAAAAACCAGGGTTCCCCACTCCTTGTGCTCGCCCTTGCGGGGGTCCTCGTACTCGTAGCAGGGGGTGCCGTCAAAGAAGGCCAGGCCGGCGGCGTCCCGAGGAAAGTGGGCGGGAACCCAGTCCATGATGACGCCGATGCCCGCCTGGTGACACCGGTCCACCAAACGCATAAAGTCCTTCGGCTCCCCATAGCGGGAGGTGGGGGCGAAATAGCCGGAAACCTGATAGCCCCAGGAGCCATCGTAGGGGTACTCCGTCAGGGGCATAAACTCAATGTGGGTGAAGCCCATGTCCTTCACATAGGGGATCAGCTCGTCTCCCAGCTTGTCATAGGAGAACACGCTGCCGTCGGCGTATTTCCGCCAAGAGCCGGCGTGGACCTCATAGATATTCACCGGCTGCTCGTAGTGGGGGGAATCGCACTTGCGCTGAAGCCAGTCCTCATCGTGCCACTGATAATCCAGCTCGTACCAGCGGGAGGCCGTGCCAGGCCTTGTCTCACAATGGCGGGCAAAGGGGTCGGATTTATAGGTGTCCTTGCCCTGGGCCGTCTTGACGTAAAACTTGTACAGCTCGAAGGGCTGGAACACAAAATCGGTGTACCCCTCCCACACGGCGTCGTCAATTTTATGCAGGGGGTATTTGGCTTTATCCCAGTTGCAGAAGTTGCCCACCAGGGAAACCTCCCTGGCGTGGGGCGCCCACACCCGGGCCACCATGCACTCCCGGCCCTGGCAGGTGGTTTTGTGCAGGCCCAAATACTCGTAGGAACGGCGATTTTTGCCGCTTCGGAACAGGTATAGCGGGGGATTGTCCGGCTGCCGGCCGGCCCCGGATTGGGTAGTATTTTTTTCACGTTCCATCACTCGAACGCTCCTTTTCCCCGATGTGACGGGTTCTTTATTGTTATAATATCATAAACTAAAAAAATTTCAAGTAGTTTTTAGTGATTCCTTTCAAATCCTGGTAAAAAAAAATGCAAACTTTGTAATTCCTGAACAAACTAGAGTCTCATTTTCTGTGTAAGACCACTTGACAGGCCAAATCATGATACCACACACCCCTGGCAAAGCTTGTAGAATCTGGAAAACCAAAGGAGCGAAACCTCTTAAAAAGAGATTCCGCTCCTTTCTTATTCCTTTGCCAGCACGTCCCGCACCTGAAGGGTCTCCCCCGCCACGGTGAATTTCACCTCCAGGCCGGCAAAGGCCATGCCGTAAACCCGCTGGGGGTCATGCTGGTAGGAGGGCCGGGGGTCCTGGGAGAGCACGCCCAGCAGGGCGGCCCGCTTTTCCTCTGGAACCTGGTCCAGCAGGCGCTCTGGAAAGTCCACGGTCAGCCGGTCCTCCCGGTGCAGGTCGGAAAAGCCCCCCACCGCCTCCGGCCGGCAGTCCGCCAAAGGCACATAGGGTTTGATGTCAAAAAGAGGCGTGCCATCCAGCAGGTCGGCGCCCCGCACCACCAGGACCGGCCCGTCGGGGGCGTCCCAGTCCACCCGGTCCAGCTTGACGCAGGACAGGCCAATAGGGTTGGGCCGGAAGGGAGACCGGGTGGCAAACACCCCCACGCGCTGGTTGCCCCCCAGCCGGGGAGGGCGCACCGTGGGAGACCAGCCCCGGCTTTCGGTAAACTGCCACAGCAGCCACAGATGAGAAAACCCCTCTATCCCCCGCAGCGCCTCTCGGACCCGGTAAGCCGGCTCCAGCACGATTCTGGCGGAAAGCTCCTCCACCAGACCGCTTTGCCGGGGAATGCCGAACTTCTCGGAAAACTCCGTGTGAATGCGGGCAATAGGCCTCAGTGTCAAGCTCTGGCTCAAAACAGCGCTTCCTTCAGCTCGTCTGGGGACTCAAAGGGGCCGGGCGTGGGGTGGACGGCCCGGTGCCGGCCAAAGTAGTCCTGGTTAAAGACAATGGGACTGCCGTCTGGGTTCTCAAACTTTTCCTCCGGCTCGAAGGCCATGCCCAGCAGCTGGGTGGAGACACAGGGGACCTGGACCTGGGGCAGATGGCTGTACAGATCGGTTTCCAGGGTGTACCTGCCGTCCTGCTCCACCAAGCGCAGCGTCACCTGGGCGTCCCGCACCACCTGGGGATGCTCCTCCTTCTCCCAGGGCTGGGCGCCGTTAAAGTACACATTTCCCTCCGCCCATACAGGCAGATGGCTGTAATACCGGTCCGTTGTGTCAGAACCCATGCCGCAATAGCCCTCAAACTGCTTGTCCCACTCCTCAAAGGTGGGGTAGCCGTCATAGGGGAAGGTACCCACGGCCACGTTGTTGTCGTCCCAGGGATTGGGCTGCCCCTTGGCGCGCTCCATCAGCTGGGTCAGGGCGGGGTGCACCGGCTGCTGGACAAAAATATTGTTGTAAAACCGCACATCCCCGTGAAGGAAGGTCATAAAGCCCATAACCTCCGTCCGGTGAGGCACATGGTAGGGGGTGTACCGGGGAGAGGGCAGGGTGGGGGCGCCGTTGTCTGTGCCACGGCCCACACAGGCCAGGCTTCCGCCCAGCAGGTTGTGGACAAAGGCCACCCCCTGGGCCGCCAGCTTCACCGAGCGGGTGGAGAGCAGCAGGTTGTTGTCGATGAGGGTGGGGCCGTGGGACACCTCGATAAACAGGTCCTCCCCCATGCCGGTGAACTCCTCGGGATGGGGGTCGGCGCTGAGGGTGGGCAGCGTGTTGTGGTGGAACAGGTTTTGGGTGACCCGGGTGCCCTGGGCCTGCCAATCCAGCCAGATGCCCCGGGTGCAGTGGTGGATATGGTTGCGCCGGTACACCACGTCGATGGCGGCGTGCATTTTAATGCCGCCGATCTCCGCGCCGGAGAGGTTCTGCTTGTTGTTGATGTGGTGGATGTGGTTGTCCTCAATGAGGGAGAACACTCCGCCCAGATGTCCCACAATCCCAGTTTGGCCGCAGTCGTGGATATTGCACCGGCGGATGATGTGGTGTCCGATGTTCTCCTTGGTCCAACCCTGGATCTGGGCCAGGCAGATGCACTCCCGCTCGGTCTGGGTGCCGTCCTTATACTTCTTGCGGAGCCACTTGTTGTCGTTCTCCGGCTGGTAATACTTGCCCAGGGAGATGCCGGAGCACTTGGAGTCGCTGATCTCGCAGTCCTCGATGATCCAGCCCTTGGACCAGTGCGGACCGATCATGCCCTCCTGATAGGCGGTGGGCGGCGCCCACTGGGTGGCGGCCTGGCGCACCACAAAGCCCGACAGGGTGATGTAATTCACCCCGGTTTTGCTGGGATAGAAGCAGTTGCGCCGCACGTTGATCTCCACATTTTCCCGGTTGGGGTCCGCTCCCTGGAAGTTGGCGTACAGCACGGTATTGCCCTTCTCCTGGCAGGTGTACCAGCGGTAGACGGTGAAGTCCGGGTCCCAGGAAGCCCTGTGTACCTGGGGATGGAGCACACCCTCCAGGCTCTCGGACTCATACAGGGACTTGCCGTTTAGATAGACCTCCCCGGTGTGGAAGGGCTTGAAAGGAATGTACCAGTCGCCCTCCACCAGAGTGGTATAGGGGTTGTAATCCCCAAACAGCCCGTTGGGAATCCGGGCTACCCACACATTGCCCTCATAGGGCTGCCAGGTCTTGATTACCTCCGAGCCGGTAATCACCGCGCCGCCGGGTACCTGGGACCGGTAGGTGATCCGGCACTCGTCGGAAGTGCCGCCGTTTTTGGGGTCTACCCATTCCCGGTAATAGCCGGGCAGAACGATGACCTCATCCCCGGCCACAGCCACATTTGCCGCCTGGGAAATGGTTTGGAAGGGCGCCTCCTGAGAGCCGTCCCCGCTGCGCTTTACGCTTGCTGACACATAGAGCCGCAATGCAATTCCTCCTTCAAAAGATGTCTCCAAAAGCGGCGCTTTTCCCAGAAAAAATCTTGAATTTCCCCAGGATTTGCCGCTACATTGTGATTGTAGCATCCCCTCCCTGCCTTGTCAACCTGACTTCAAATTCGCTCCCCGGAAAAGGAACGAAGCCTTTGGAAAACGGCGGCCTAAAGCCATTCTTCAGGGTTTGTTAGGTCAGAGGGCCAACATCGATCTCTATAAAAAGCGCGAGCAAAAAATTCGCGAACCCCACCAAGGTGAAGTTCGCGAATTGGGAGCGGCAGCTCGCCGCTGGTCGAGGTGACAGGAGTTTGAAAGGTTCAAATCCTGCTGAAGCTAAAAAATCCGGCGCTCCCGCTTGCGGCGGAAACCCCGAATTGGCGGGCTAAACAACAGAATCGATACCAAGCAAAAGCGCGAGCAAAAAATTCGCGAACCCCACCAAGGTGAAGTTCGCGAATTGGG
>CAJMOH010000016.1 GCA_905215055.1 uncultured bacterium | reverse complement strand
ATGGACTTCATCGACTGGCTGCTCTCTCCCGAAGGCATTGCCTGCGGCTATGAGCGCTACTACGGTCCCGAAAACGTGCTGTACGAAATTGACGACAACGGCGAGCCTCAGCTCACCGATCTGGGCGTAGAGTGCTTCATCGACGGCGACGGCACCATGCCTGAGGAATTGGGCGGCACCGCCTGGCTGGATGGCAACTCCAAGCTGGCCTTCAAGATTGTTTCCTCTGGCGAGACCAATCCCGACGGCATCCCCTATGATCCCACCCTGTGGGACTGCTATTCCGAGCTGACCACCAACGAGGTGTTTGCCGATTGGCAGGAGCATATGGGCGCCTCCAACGCTTATGAGTATCTGAACAACAACGATCAGGTCATGACCTCTCCTGGCCTGAGCTTCTCCCCCACTCCCGACTCCACTGAGATTTCCACTCTCCGCGCTCAGATCGGCGATGTTGTTTGCCAGTACACCTGGCAGGCCATGTTCGCCTCCACCTCTGAGGAGTGCGAGCAGCTGATCCAGACCATGATCGACACCATCAAGGGCCTGGGCTACGATCAGGTTTACGCGTTGGACGAGTCCAACGCGCAGGCCAAGCGTGACGGTTGGGCCGAGATTGCCGGCGAGTAATTTCCAAAGCCATTCCGGCAAGTGAATCATCCTTTATAGCAAAGAGGGCTTCCCAGCAGGCGCTGGGAGGCCCTCTTTGCGCTTGCCGGCGCGCCCTCCTGTGAAAAGGGATCCCTCCGGCCGTCTGCCGGGAGGGACCCCTTTTTCCGCTTGTTTTCTTATACAGAGAGCAGCGGCAGCCGCAGCGTAACGCTGGTGCCGGCGTTGTTTTCACTCTCGATGGTAAATCCGAACTCCTCGCCGTAAAACAGCTTAATTCGCCGGTTGATGTTGAACAGCCCAATGCTGGAGGTGACCATTTCCCCATCCCGCCCGGCAATGTGGGCTTGCAGCTGTTCCAGCTCCTCCGAAGAGATGCCCACGCCGTTATCAGACACCTGAATCCGCAGCTCCTTGCCCTCTTCGACCCACACTCGGATGCGAATCATCCCTTGGTGGGGACACTCCTTGATGCCGTGGGAAATGGCGTTTTCCACAATGGGCTGCAGCAGCAGCGGAAGAATCTGATACCCGCCGGGGTCCAGCTCTGGGGAAACCTCCATGGCATAGTTGACCTTGTCATCGAACCGCAGCTTTTGAATGGCCAGGTAGTTTTCCACATAGTCCAGCTCCTTGTCCAGCGTGGTCTGGTTGGTGCCGGTGTTTTCCAGCACATAGCGCATGGTCTTGCCAAAGAGAGCCGTGGCGCTTGCCACATCCCTGGCGCCGTCGCAGAGAGCCATCATGCGAATGGTCTCCAGGGTGTTGTAGATAAAGTGGGGGTTGATCTGGCTGGCCAGCAGCTTGAATTCCATTTTTTGCTGCTGGTTAATCATCTCCTGCTCCTTCAGCTGGGACCGGTAGATTTTCGCCTGCTGCTCCTGCACGTTGGCGATCATGTTCTGCAAATCCACAAAAATGCTGGAAAGCTCGTCATCGCCCTTAAAGGGCTCGATGGTGTTAAAGTCTCCCTGGGCGGCGTCGTGCATGGCGTTTTTCAGGTGGGTCACCCGCTGGGTAAACCACTTGGTAAACACCAGAATGACCAGGCAGGGAACCACAACCGCAATCAGGAAAATCGCCCCGCTCATCTGCATAAAGTCGGAGATATACTCCAGCGCGCTGAAATCCGCGGAGACCACATAGATGCTGGAGGTTCCTCCCATATAGGGGGTAAAGGTGGTGATGTAGCTGAGGGCCTCTCTCCCCTGATAGTGGGCTGTGCCGCGGCTGTAAAAATAGCTTTCGTTATAGTCGATGCTCGCCGTCTCAAAGGTGCCTTGCAGGGAGCGCCGGGTGGAAAAGAAGATGGGGTCCTGGTTGATGGACAGGGAGATAAAATAGTCGTTGGTTTGAATTCTGTTTTTCAGATAATTATAGCTCATGCGGATCACCAGGATCGCGGGCTTCTGGTTGTCTGGAAAGGGAAAGGACCGAACCAGGGTCAGCTCCGGCAGGCCTCCTCCCGACTGATCGGAAACGCTGCTCTCCCAATAGGCGCTGCCCGGCGTGGAGGTTTTTTCAAACCACTCCTCCACCTGGTCCCCGCTGGCCTTCCACACATATCCATTGTCCGCGAAGGCCTGGTTTTCCGTATACACCCGGATGGAGGAAATGGCCGGGTTGTTCATCATGGTGCTTTCCAGCCGGCTGTAAGAGCCCGCGGCAGCGCGAGCCTCCTTGGGACCGGCAAAATCCTGCTGAAGAATGGCCTGCAAAGAGGCGTCCTGAACCAGCTCGCTGGAAATGGTGTAAAAGTTCACCGTGGCGTCCAGCAGCACGGACCGGGCCTGGTTGTTGTCCGATTCCAGCTGCTGATAGGCCCTGTCATAGAGAATCTCCACCGTCTGCTTCATGGTAAAAAAGCCCAGCAGCAGCACGGGAAACACAATGGCCAGGCAAAACACCAGCGCGATCTGGCTGCGTACCTTCAGCCGGCTGAGAACGGGAATACGCCAAGCCGGTTTCACGTCTCCTCCCCCTTCAGCCGCTTGCGGTACTCCGCAGGGCTTTGCCCCACATATTTTTTAAATTTGGTGGAAAAGTAGTCCACGTTGCTGTAACCCACCTTTTCCGCCACCTCGTAGATCTTCAAATCCCCCTGGCGCAGCAGCTCCTTTGAGTGAGAAATCCGCAGCTCGTCCAGATAGGTGTTAAAGCTCTTGTCGGTTTTCTGCTTGAACAGCTTGCCCAGATAGGAGCAGTTGTAGCCAAACAGCGGGGCAATGTTCTCCAGCTTGAGCGGCGTCATGTAGTTGTGGGCAATGTAGTGGAGAATGTCGTCCAGCACGCTGTCCTTGGAGTAATTTCCAATGCAGCTCATAATCAGCTCGAACTGCTCGGAGAAAAACTGGATAATCTCGTACAGATAGCGCCTGCTCTGAATGTAATCCATCACCCAGCTGTTGGAGGGAAAGGGGATAGACACGTTGTTGTAAAGCCGGAGAATCTGGCTCTTTACCTGCAAATACAGATCCGTTAGGAAATAGAGGGTCTCCTTCTTGTCATAGTGGATGTTGTACAGCTGGCTTTCCAGCTGGTGAAGCTTTTCCGCCAGCATATTCCGGTTAAAGCTTTGCAGGTACTGCAAAAAGGAGCCGCAGTAATGGTCCAGCAGGGCGCCATCCAGGGGGGTGGGAAAGACGTCCGCCTGGGGCATCTGCTCCACACCCACCACATGCTGCTTTTGCTCGCTGAAGAATTTTCGGGAGAGCAACAGGCTGGCGTCCTCGTAGGAGAGATGGATCTCCGCCAGGGAGGAAACTGTCCGGCCATAGGTCATAAACACCGAGTCCAGCGCCGTGGGCATAGAGTTTTGAGACTGCTCCCAATATTGCTCCACCAGGTCGTGAAACCGCTGGATAACGCTCTCTCCCTTCAGCAGCACCGCCTGGACCTGGTCCAGAGTGATCCGCTCGAAAAAGTGGCGTTCCTGGTTGTTCACCCGCAGAAATTTCTCAAAGGAAAAGCCCATGTGCTCCTGCTGAGAGACATACTTCTCATACAGCACCACCTGATACTGCACGGCGGTGGTGTTCATGTCCACCAGGTCCAGCAGGGCAATGTTATTGGGGTTTAAAAACAAGTCCCGCAGAATGGTCTCTCTAGCGCGCTGGTAATAGTTGGTGGCCGCGGCGCGCTTTTTGGACTCCTCCCCAATCTCGTGCTTCAGCTTGAGAAGCAGATGCTCCAGCTCCTTTTCGTCAATGGGCTTTGTCAGGTAAAATTTTACCCCCAGGCGGATGGCCTCCTGGGCATACTTAAAATCGGAATAGCCGCTCAGGATAATCACCTTGCCGGCAAACCCCCGCTCCTTGGCCCGGGCCACCACCTCCAGGCCGTTGCACTTGGGCATGCTGATGTCCAGCAGCACCACGTCCGGCTTGCGCTCCACCAAAAAGGCAACCGTCTCCTCCCCGTCGGCAGCCTCCCCCGCAATTTGATAGCCCAAAGCCTCCCAGTCCACAATGTTCCGCAGCCCCTGGCGGATTTTCTGTTCGTCATCGGCAATCAAAATCTGAAGCATGCTCTCACCCTTCTTTCGGATTGATTATACAATAAAGAAAAATTTTTTGTCAAGAATGGCACACTTGTTTTCAACTTCCCTGAAAAAATAGCAGCAAAGCTTCCCAGCGTCACCGCAGCAGCTCCGCGATTTTCTCGTTTAAAACCGTCATAATCTCCACCACCGCGTCCACCCCAAAGGAGCGGCACTTTTCAAAAGCGTAAAATCCGCCGTAAATCTCAATGGTGAAAAAGACGTTGGCGGCGGCATTGTCCTTCAAGTCCGGCCGCAGGGAAAAGATCAGCTCCTTCAGGCTTTGCTCAATCTTTCCCGGCAGAAGAGAGGCCCGGCTTCCGGAAAACAGCAGATGGATCAGCTCCTCCCGGGCCACATATTCCCGCACCAGCTCCCGGTTGAAGGCCCCGGGGTCGGAAAACACCGTCTCCGGGTGGCGCATCCCGGCCACAATGTCCGCCGCCACCTGGGTTTCCAGCTGGTCCGCCAAATCGTACAGGTCCTGATAGTGGGTGTAAAAGGTGGACTTGTTCACCGCCGCCCTTTCGCACAGCTCCTTCACGGTAATGCGCTCCAGCTCCTTTTTGGAGCGCAGCTCTAAAAAGGCGGCGGCAATGCTCCTTTTCGTTTTTATAATCCGCAGATCCTCTCCCATAACGGTTCCCCTTTCCAACCCTTTTGCCGATGTGTCGCTTTTCCAACGGATTCCCCAAACAGCCGGTACCCGTTGTCCGTATTTTTCAGTATACTAAAATAAGCGACGGTTGTCCATTATTTTTATAAGGAGGTGCGTTATGAACTTTATCAAATTTTACGCGGGCCAAGAGTGGGAGGCCTATCGATTTTTGGGAGCGCACTTTCAGGGGGAGCGGGCCGTGTTCCGGGTGTTTGCCCCCAGCGCCCAAAGGCTGTCGGTCATCGGCAGCTTTAACGGCTGGCAGGACACTCCCATGAAGCGGATTTACGACGGGAACTTTTGGGAGTGCGTCATACCGGAGGCCAAGCGGGGAGACTTGTACAAATTTCGAATCTACCAGCAGGACGGCCGGGCCGTGGACCATTGCGATCCCTTTGCCCAGTATTCAGAGCTGCGGCCGGGAACGGCCTCGGTTTTGTGGGACCTGGAACCCTGGGAGGAGGAGACGCCCTTCCGCTGTCACGGCGGCGCCGGGGACCCGGTCAACATCTATGAGCTGCACGCAGGCTCCTGGAAAAAGCCGGAGGAGGGATTTTTCACCTATCGGGAGCTGGCGGACCAGCTGGTGCCATACCTGGCGGAGCGGGGCTACAACTTTCTGGAGCTGCTGCCCCTGTGCGAGCATCCCTGCGACCAGTCCTGGGGGTATCAGGCCACCGGCTATTTCAGCCCCACCTCCCGCTATGGAACGCCCCAGGACCTGCGGGCCTTAATCCAGGCCTGCCACCGGGCGGGAATTGGCGTGCTGCTGGACTTTGTCCCCGTCCATTTCGCCGTCAACGACTACGCCCTGTGGCGCTTTGACGGCACGTCTCTGTTTGAGTATCCCCACAGCGCCGTGGGGTACAGCGAATGGGGCAGCTGCAACTTTATGCACTCCCGGGGGGAGGTCCGCAGCTTTCTGCTGTCTGCGGCCCATTACTGGATGAAGGAATTTCACTTTGACGGCCTGCGGATTGACGCGGTGCGAAACCTGCTCTACTGGCAGGGCGACGAGGGCCGGGGCGTCAACCAGAGCGGCGTTCAATTTCTCAAGGATTTAAACCGGGGACTGGGAGAACGCTTTCCCCAGGCGGTGCTGGTGGCGGAGGATTCCTCCCAATACCCGGGGGTCACCGCGCCTGTGGACCAGGGTGGGCTGGGCTTTACCTACAAGTGGGATCTGGGCTGGATGCACGACACCCTGTCCTTCTTTCAGGCTCCGCCCCAGGAGCGGCTGGCCCACCCGGAAAAGCTGACCTTCTCTCTGCACTACTTTTACAAAGAGCGGTATCTGCTGCCTCTTTCCCACGACGAGGTGGTTCACGGCAAGGCCACCATCCTGCAAAAAATGAACGGGGACAGCCAGGAGGACAAGTTTGCCCAGGTGCGGCTGCTGTATCTGGCCATGTTTGCCCACCCTGGGAAAAAGCTGAACTTTATGGGCAACGAGCTGGGCATGTTCCGAGAGTGGGACGAAAGCCGCCCCCTGGACTGGGAGCTGCTGTCCTATCCCCGCCACGACGCTCTTTTCCACTATCTGACAGAGCTGCACCAGCTCTATCTGGCCCACGACGCCCTGTTCGCCTGGGACTACCGGCCCGAGGGGTTCCAGTGGCTGGCCCTGGGAGACCGGGTCCCCGGAGCGTTCGCCTTTTTGCGCCGTTCCTCCCAGGAAACCCTGCTGGCGGCGCTCAACGCCTCGCCGGAGGAAATCTCTCTCCCCCTGGAGCTGCCGGAGGGCAGCCAGGTGACACCCTTGCTTTCCAGCGCCTGGCAGCGGTTTGGCGGGCCTTGTCCGCCAGAGCAAACACCCCAAACCGCTGGAAAAACAGGGATTACCCTTTCTCTGCCCCGATACGCCGGCTGTCTGTACCGGGTGAGGGCAGAGGCTCTGTAACCGGCAAAAAGCCCTTCCCCAGCCGCAAAGCTGAGGACGGGCTTTTTTGATAGCCTTTTATTTCGCTTCCAAGGTGAAGGGAACGCCGGGGGTGACGCCGTTTTCGTTAAAGCTGTCCACCCGCACCGTGTAGGACTGGCCGGCGATCAGGGTGGAAAGGTTCACCTGGCAATCGCTGTAAACCAGCCAGCTGTGATAGAGCTTGTCCGGGCTTTTGCCGTAGACCACATTGCAGCCCTGGGCGTTTTCCACAGGCTCCCAGGAAACCAGGGCGTCCAGCGGTCCCACCCGCCGGGCCGCGGCCTGGGCGGGGGCGGGACGCTGTCCGCCGCTGTTGCCGAACACCCGCAGGCCGCTGATCCGCAGAGCCTGGCCATAGGGGAGCTGTCCCCCCACTACCCGCACATACCTGGTCCGCACCCCCTGGGGGAATTCATAGTAACCGTTGGAGCACTCCCGCTCCACATCTTCCAAGGTCTCCCAGGTTTGGCCGTCGGCGCTGGCCTCCAGGGTGTAATGAGAGATCTGCGGCTCCACCTCGATGTAGCGCTCCCGGCGCTCGCCGCCGTACTTTTCCTCGGGAATGTCCAGCTTCAGGCCCTGGTCCGCCGCGTTGACCTGGATGGCCCGAACGTCCTGGATCCGGCCCAGGTCCACCGCCAGCCACTCTCCGGGCTGGGCAGAACCGGCGCTCCACCAGGTGCGGCAGCTCTCATCCACCGCCAGGGCCGGGCTGCTGCCCTCCTCGGTGGAGGAGGCAAAGGCCTCTTTTCCATAGCTGAGCAGCATCCACTCCGGCTCCAAGGCCCAGGGGTCAAACCTGCCCTGGGGCACCTTCCGGGGATAGCAGGCGAAGCTCTGGTTGCAGAACAGCACACCGTCCTTGTCAAAGCCCGCGGGAAACAGACCCACCCGGCGCTCGAAGTTGTGGTTGACGCTGATCCGCATGGTGGCCGCGTGCCAATAGTTGCCGTACTTGTCGGCGATAGTGCTGCCGTGGCCCGCGCCGGTGATAAAACCGCCGGGTACCGCGGAGAACGGATTTTCTTTTTGCAAGGTGTAGGGTCCCAGGGGAGCCTCCGCCACATAGACGCCGTCGGCATAGGTGTTGTACTCCGTGCCGGGGCAGGCGTACTGCAAATAATACCGGCCGTTGTGCTTTGTCATAAAGGCCCCTTCGATAAAGGGCTGGCCGATGGAATGGAACAGCCTCTTGGCCGCCTCCGGCGTCATGCCGTCAGGCAGGGGGGCGTCCGCGGGCAGGTTCAGCTCCTTTGTCACCGGGTCCACATAGGGGACAAACATCTGGTACATGGCGCTGCCCTCTTTGTCCACCACGCCGTTTTCCCCGGGCCGCTCGTAGCCCAGACGTTCCGGGTCCCCAGCGAACAGGGCCTTCCTTTCCCCGATGGGCTCCAGGGTCTGCCGGTCCAGCTCCACGCCCCAGATGGGGTCGGTGTTGGTGCAGCCCCAGAAGAAGTACAGCCTGCCGTCGTCGTCCAAAAACAGATCTGGGTCCCAGAAGGGGAAGGGAGCGGCCACCTCCTCAAAGGGCTGGGTCAGGGGGTCGGCGCTGCGAAGAATGGGGCTGGGGGACTGGCGGCGGCTGGCGGAAAAGTACAGATACCCGTCAATCTCCCGCACGTCGGGGGCATAGTCATAGGCCTGGAGGGCGGGGTCCGGGTGGAACTCCCAGTTTACCAGGTCCTGACTGTGCCAAAAGCCCGCCGACATGGAGACAAACAGATAGTAGGTACCCCGAAACAGCGCCAGAGTGGGGTCGGCCCCCTCCCGGCAACTGAAGGCGCCCTGGCGGAAGTGCTGATACCGGTAGGACAGATCCAGGGGATTGCAATAGGTTTGACGTGCCATAGGTCTCCTCCTTAAAAGAAAAAATCGTTTTCCCGCCCGGCTTTTCCCGTCCCCCTGGATGGAAACCCATTGTTTCCCTACAACTCCCCCAGGATTGGACGGCATGGGGCGGCGCTTTTTTGGGCAGCCGGCTTCCGGCGGCCAACAAAAACAGTATAGCACACTGTCGTGAAAAAGGGAATAAAGACTTCCTTTTTTTCACTATTTTTATAAGAATTGCCCAATTTCAAAGGGAATATTGGGCGCGGAACAACGCAAAAGTGGTTGCTCCGCGCCCTGAAAAAAACGCAAATTCCCTTTTCTCAGGCCTTGGCGGGCAAACTTTACACGATGGCAAAGGTCTGGTCCACGCTGTCCAGGCCCTGGCAGGAGATTATCAGCCTGGCGTCGCCTGTCTCATGGCCCGTGCGGAGAACGGCCATGGCCCGGCCGTCAAAGCTGGTGATGCGGCCGCTTTCGTAGTTTTCGTCGGTAATGGGATTGGCGGAGGCAAAGCTCAGCAGCTGGGCCGCACCCTCCACCTGGGCTGTCAGCTCCCGCCGCACCCCAGGCACCCGCCGCCCCTGGCTGTCCTCAAACTCCACCAGCACAAACAGCAGGGACTGTCCATCCGCCTTGGCCTGAAGGCTCTCTGGGCGCAGCACCAGCCTTACCGGCTCTCCGGCGGTCTCCAGCCTGTCCCGGGAAAGCTCCGCGCCCTCCCGATAGCTGACAGCCTCGATGACGCCGGGCTGATAGACCGTCTCAAACTTTGCCGTAAAGCGGTCTGTTTTTGCCATTCCCAGGGACTTCCCGTTGACAAACAGCTCCACGCTGTCGCCGGGAGAGTACACGTCAATCTGGATGGGCTTGCCCTCATCGCCGGGGTAGGTCCAGCTGTTCCACACCTGGGGCCAGGCCCAGTTGCTTAAAATCTCCTCCTTGCCGTAATTTTCGGGAGGACGCACGGCAAGGTAGGTCTCCTGAGAGCCCCAGACAATTCTCCGATAAGCCAGCTGGGGCCGGGGCTGATTCAAAATGTCCCAGTCAGAGTCGTAGGCCAGCTTCCAGGGATAGGCGCGGCTCTGGTGGGACTGGCCCGGCTCCACATAGGCGGCCTCGCCAATGCCGGCCTCGCCGATGTAGTCGGCAGAGGTCCAGGTGAAGTCGCCGATCACATAGTCGCAGGCCTCCACCAGCTCCCACACCTTGTCGATGTTCATGGGGAAGGACTCAGTGCCGCAGATCACCCGGTGAGGGAACTGCTCATGGTCCGCCAGGTAACGGTCGTCCAGATAGTTGTAGCCCACCACGTCCAAGGGAGCCGCCATGCTCTCGGTGCGGTCGGCCCAGATCTCATAGGTGTAGCCAGAGTCCTGGTTCTGCTTTAAGCCGCCTTCCGCCTGGCGTCGCCGCTGCTCTTCCATGTCCTGGTCGTCCAGACCGGTCCACAGGGTACACAGGGTCAGCAGCACCGGCCGGGAGCTGTCCAGAGAGCGGGCCTTCTCCGCCAGCCGCTGGGCCACCAGATAGCCGTCGCCGGTGCCGGCCTGCTCAAAGACCTCGTTGCCCACGGACCATAGGATTACGCTGGGGTGGTTCCGGTCCCGGCGCAGAAAGGCCTCCAGGTCCCGCTCCCACCAGTCGTCAAAGGACTTGTGATAGCCGTGGGGCGTTTTTTCCGCGTGCCAGCCGTCAAAGGCCTCGTCCATGATGAAGATACCAAGCTGGTCGCACAGGTCCAAAAACCGCTCCGACGGCGGGTTGTGGGCCATCCGCAGAGCGTTGTATCCGGCCTCCTTGTGGGCCTTCAGCACCCGGCGGGTCTGGTCGTCAAAATCCGCCGCGCCCAGAGGACTGGTGACATGATGCACGCAGCCGCCCTTCAGCTTGACGGTTTTCCCGTTGATCCGCAGGCCGTGAACCGCATCCACCGCCACCGTGCGGATGCCAAAGGTGGTGCTGGCGGTGTCCAAAATTTCCTGGCTGCCCTTTGCCGTCAGCGCGGCCTGGGCCGTGTAGAGAGAGGGGGTGTCCAGATCCCACACCTGGGCCTTTTCCACCACAAACCGCAGGCGGGCAAGGGCCTCCTCTCCAGGCTCCACCCACAGGGAGGTCCTGGCGCGGGTCTCCTCCCCGTCCGGGCCGGCAAGGGTCAAATCCACATGGCCGTGGAAGGGCAGCGCGGTGTCGTTGACCACCTGCACCTGGGCCGCAACCGTGGCGGTGTCCCCGTCGATGCTCTCCGTTTGCAGGAAAATGCCCCTGTGCTGAATCCGCACCAGCGGCCCGTGCAGAAGCTTTACATCCCGGTAAATTCCCGCGCCGGCGTACCACCGGCAGTTGGGCGCCTCCGAGCTGTCGGCCACCACCTCCAGCCGGTTGGGCTGGCCAAACAGCACCCGGCGGGTAATCTCCACGCAAAAGGGGCTGTACCCGTAGGGATGAAAGTCGATCCGGCTGCCGTTCAGGGAAACGGTGGCGTGCATATAGACGCCGTCAAAGGCCAGAAAAACCCGTTCTCCCTCCCACTCCTGGGGGATGTCCAAAAGCCGCTCGTAGGTACCCACGCATCCGGGGAAATACCCGGACGCAGAGGTGGCCTCCGGCGTTTGAGGCAGCCCAATCTGCATATCATGGGGCAGCTCCACGGCAATTTTTTCCGGCGCCGCGAACCGGCTGGGCCTGCCTGGGAAAAAGGTCCAGTTGTCCAAAATCAGCTGTTCTTTCATGTTGTATGCCTCCTATTCTGTTGTTCCGGGAACCATTTGCCCCGGGTGATTGCCGCCCCCGGCCCCGGAACCCCTGTTCCGCCGGCCGGGGACTCTGGGGGAGCATGGCACTCCTCCTCCCACGAAAGAAACTCCATAAAAATTGTATCAGCCTCCTTCAAATTTGTAAAGACATCTTCTAAAAAAACCCTTTGAAAAACCGCCTTCGCCTCTTCCTCAAAAAAGGAAAGGGACGGCCGCAGCCGTCCCGGGAAACGTTTTCACAGTATTTTTAACAAGCTCCCTTGCCGTGGCGCTTTTTCACCAGGCCCACCGCCTTGGCCAGCTCCATCACCACCAGGGGAACCAGGATCAGTCCCAGGCCCGCCAGATACAGCCAGCCGGGAAGGATGACCATGCCAAAGGCGATGCCCACCGGCGTAAACAGCACCAGACACACCAGGGCCAGGCTCAGCAAAGCCGCGCCGTTTAATTTCCTGTTGGAGAAGGGACCAATGGCAAACAGTGAGTGCTCGCTGCGCATGTTGAAGGCCTGCACAATCTGGGTCAAGGCCAGCACCATAAAGGCCATGGTCTGCCCCGCCTCCAGGCTGCCGCCCCAGCGCTCCCCCAGCACAAAGGCGATGAGCGTTAAAACGGCGAACATGCAGCCCTGAAGCACCACCTGCACCCCCAGGCCGTGGGCAAAGATTCCCTCGTCCTTGGGCTTGGGCTTGTGGTCCATCACGTCGCTCTCCACAGCCTCCATGCCCAGAGAGATGGCCGGCAGGCTATCCGTCACCAGATTGATCCACAAAAGCTGCATGGACAGCAGGGGCGTCTTGTGCCACAGAAGCATGGCGAAGAACACGGTAAGCACCTCGCCGATGTTGGTCCCCAGCAGGAAGCCCACCACCTTCTTGATATTGGCGTAGATGCCCCGGCCTTCCCGAACAGCGTCCACAATGGTGGCGAAGTTGTCGTCGGTGAGGGTCATGTCTGCGGCGCCCTTGGCCACGTCCGTGCCGGTGATGCCCATGGCGCAGCCAATGTCAGCCGCTTTCAGGGCCGGGGCGTCGTTGACGCCGTCGCCGGTCATGGACACCACCTGGCCCTTGCGCTGCCAGGCCTTGACAATGCGGATCTTATTTTCCGGGGAGACACGGGCATACACGGAAATGCGCTCCACCTCCCGGTCCAGTTCCTGGTCGGTCATGGCATCCAGCTGGGCGCCGGTGATGGCCTTGTCATCCTCACCCAAAATGCCCAGCTCCTTGGCGATGGCGGAGGCTGTCACCACATGGTCGCCGGTGATCATCACCGGCTTGATGCCCGCCTGGCGGCAGGTGGCAACCGCGGCCTTGGCCTCGGGACGGGGCGGGTCAATCATGCCCACCAGGCCCAAAAGGGTCAGTCCGTTTTCCAGCTCCTGGCTGGCGGGGTTTTCCGGCGCCTTGTCCAAGACCTTATATCCCACCGCCAGCACCCGCAGGGCGCCCCGGCTCATCTCGTCGTTTTTCTCCTTGGCGGCTTCCAGGTCTCCGGAGACGCACCGGGCGGCCATCACGTCGAAGGCTCCCTTGACAATGGCCACAATCTTCCCATCGATCTGGTTGACAGAGGTCATCAGCTTCCGGTCAGAGTCAAAGGGCAGCTCCGCCAGCCGGGGATACTGCCGGTTCAGCTCATCCTGCTCCATGCCGTTTTTGTGGGCCGCCACCAGAATAGAGGTCTCGGTGGGGTCGCCGATATGCTGCTCGGTGCCGTCCTCCTTGTACACCACCGAGCCGTCGCAGCACAGGGCGCCGTATTGCAGCAGCCTGCGGGCGGCCGGGGTGTTGGAGGCGGAAACCGTCTCAAGTTCCGGCTCTCCGTTTACCCAGAGCTTTACCAGGGTCATGCGGTTTTGGGTCAGGGTGCCTGTTTTATCCGAGCAGATCACCGAGGCGCTGCCCAGGGTTTCCACCGCGGGCAGGCGGCGGATCAGGGCGTTTTTCCGCACCATCCGCTGCACGCCAATGGCCAGCACGATGGTGACAATGGCGGGCAGGCCCTCGGGAATGGCGGACACCGCCAGGGAAACCGCCGTCATGAAGATCTCCAGCACGGGGATGCCGTTAATCAGCCCCACCACAAAGATCACCCCGCAGGCGGCCAGGGCCACAAAGCCCAGATACTTGCCCAGCTGAGCCAGCTTCTGCTGCAAGGGAGTCTGGGTTTCCTTTTCCCCCTCCAGCAAACCGGCAATTTTGCCCATCTCCGTGTTCATGCCGGTGCCGGTAACCACCGCTGTGGCTGTGCCGTAGGTGACGCTGCACCCGGAAAACACCATGTTGCTCCGGTCCCCCAGAGGGGCCTTTTCCTCCACCTGGGCGGCGGCATCCTTCTCCGAGGGAACGCTTTCGCCGGTGAGGGCCGACTCCTCGCTTTTCAGACCGGCACTTTTCAAAAGCCGGGCATCGGCGGGGATAAAGTCCCCGGCCTCCAGGCGAATGATGTCGCCCGGCACCAGCTGGGCCGCGTCAATCACCTGCTCCCTTCCGTCCCGAAGCACCCGGGCGTGAGGGGCGGACATGTTCTTCAGGGCGTCCAGGGCCTTTTCCGCCTTGGACTCCTGCACCATGCCCAGCACGGCGTTTAGAACCACGATAAGCAGGATCAGCACCGGCTCGAAAAACTCCATGGGATCATGGCCAAAGCAGGCCACCACAAAGCTTACCACCGCCGCCAGCAGCAGGATGAGGATCATCACATCCTGAAACTGCTCTAAAAAGCGCTGAAAATTGGTTTTTTTCTTTTTCTCTGCCAGCTTGTTTTCCCCATACTCGGCAAGGCGCCGCTGGGCCTCCTGGCTGGAAAGCCCGGCCTCCGCTGTGACGGAAAGCTCTTGTAAAAGGGCCTCTTGGGGAGTGTTGTGGGCGGTCAAAGTAGATACCTCCAATTCGTTTTGTCCTGTGTTTTGGGGAGGGCGGGACCTTTCGCCAGGGGTTCTGTTCCCGCCGGAAAGGACCCGGTCTCCCGCCGCTTTTTCACCTTTCGCGCAGAAACAGTCCCAGAGCGGGCGCGGCAAAGCCGGCCTACTCTGGGACACAAGTGGGCTGGGGTGTCAATCAAACTACCTCCCTTTTGAAATCTGCCTTTATTATAGCAGGTCCTCTAAAAATTACCATCGCAAACCCATGAAATTTACAATAAATTCATTTTCACTTTTTCAGCCGAAACCCATAGCTTTCAGACATGCCGCCTATAAACTTTAACTATTGGACTTTTTCCCAGCCGCCTGCTATACTGGCTGGCAGAAACACCTTGAAAGGATGGATCCTCATGGAAGCGCTGACAGCCCTGTGGAAGCGGATTGCCGAGCCAAAGGCCTCTGTTCCCCCGGAGCGGCAGCTCTTTACAAACCGGGACCTGCGGGCCTTGATCGCCCCCCTGTTTGTGGAGCAGCTGCTGGCCATGCTGGTGGGCATTGCCGACACCCTGATGGTCTCCTACGCGGGAGAGGCCGCTGTATCCGGGGTCAGTCTGGTGAATATGCTGAACACCTTTTTCATTTTTCTGTTCACGGCATTGGCCTCGGGAGGGGCCGTGGTGGTCAGCCAGTACCTGGGCAGCAAGGATCCCCAAAACAGCGGCCTGGCCGCGGGACAGCTGTACCTGCTGTCCCTGCTGTTCTCTCTGGTGTGCATGGCGGGTACCCTGGTGTGGAACCGGCCCCTGCTGGGGCTGCTCTTCGGCCAGGTGGAGGCGGACGTTATGGACGCCAGCGTGATCTACCTGCGGATCTCGGCCTACTCCTACCCGGCCCTGGCCCTGTACAACGCCGGCGCCGCCCTGTACCGCAGCATGAACAAGACAAAGGTGACCATGAACATTTCCCTGCTGATGAACGTGATCAACGTGGCGGGCAACGCCATTGGCATCTTCGTCCTTCACGCGGGGGTGGCGGGCGTGGCCTGGCCCTCCACCATTTCCCGGGCCTTTGCCGCCGTGGTCATCACCGCCCTGTGCTTTTCCAAAAGGAACCAGGTCACCCTGCTGTGGAGGAACCTGCTTGCCTGGAACAGCGGCATGATCCGGCGGCTGCTGGGCATTGCCGTACCCAACTCCATCGAGAACGGCCTGTTTCAGCTGGCGAAGGTGGCGTTAAGCTCCATTACCGCCATGTTCGGCACCGTGCAGATCGCCGCCAACGGCGTGGCCCAGAGCATTTGGTCCCTGGCGGCGCTGGCGGGGTCCGCCCTGGGTCCGGCCTTTATCACCGTGGTGGGCCAGTGCATGGGCGCCAACGATCCGGAGGCCGCGGACTACTATATGAAAAAGCTGACCCGGCTGACCCTTGTGATCTCCATTCTGTGGAACGCTCTGGTTCTCCTTGCCACCCCGGTCATGCTGCTGTTTTACGACCTCTCTCCCCAGGCCAAAAGCCTGGTGTTCTGGCTGGTGGTCATTCACAACCTGTTCAACGCCGTGGCCTTCCCCATCTCCGGACCCTTCTCCAACGGCCTGCGGGCGGCGGGAGATGTAAAATTTACCATGTACATCTCCCTGTTTTCCACCATTGTGGTGCGGGTGGCCCTGTCTATTCTGCTGGGCGTGTGGCTGAATCTGGGCGTTATCGGCATTGCCCTGGCCATGGCCGGTGACTGGTGCATCAAGGCGGTGATTCTGCTGTTCCGGTATAAGAGCGGGGCGTGGAAAAGCTTTCGGATGCTGGGATAAGACTTGCAATTTTCAAGCTCTCCCGCTATACTATTTCTATATAGAGTATCGAGCAAGAGGCCGCCCGCGGGCGGCCTTTTTCGCAGGGGGAATGTGCCATGCGCTTTCAAATTAAGGGAACCATTGCCACCGCGGACCTCCACGGAGTCTATCAGCGGGACGCCAAGGACCTGCTCGCCGGGTGGCTGAACACCGCCCCCAAAAACCTGACGGAGCTGCGGGTAATCCACGGTTATCAGCGGGGCACCGCCCTGCGGGACATGCTTTGGGGAGAATTTTCCCACCCCCGGGTGAAGGAGGTGCTTCCCAGCCTGAATCCCGGGGAGACAAGGCTGATTTTGAAGTAAACGCCCAAACGCAACCGCCGGTTGCCCCCTTGCAAGGCGGGGATGGTTTACAGCCCGGGACCCGGCTGCTATACTGTTGGCAGAAGGAGGGATCTGTATGAAGCTAGAGGACAAGCTGCTTTCCCTGCGCAAGCAGCAGGGCCTTACCCAGCTGGAACTGGCGGAAGCGCTCCACATCTCCCGGCAAGCCATTTCCAAGTGGGAGACCGGCGAGGCCACGCCCTCTCTGGAAAACCTGAAAAGCCTGAGCCAGCTGTACCAGGTCCCCCTGGGCCAGCTGCTGGGGGAGGACCAGCCTCCCGTCCAGCCGCCCCAGGCGGAGCCAAAGGAGGAAACGGACGGCGATCCCCCGGCAGCGGAATTGGCCGGGGAGGAGGTCCCGCCCGGGGAAATATCCAAACCCAGCTCCAAACGCCGCCGGGTGCAGACGGCGGTGCTGCTGGGGTGGGCGGCGGTGCTGTCCATTGGCATCGTGGCAGGGTATCTCTGGTGGAACAGCCAGCCCGCCCAGCGGTTTCTCTATTGGAACGAAGGGGAAGCTTCCTCTTCTCCGATTTCACCGGGGATTTCCCTGGATGTTTCCGTAACCCGTTTTTCAGATGGCTCTGGTTCTATTGCGTACACCTTGCAAAACAACACGAGCGATACCTTCTATTTCAGCAAATGGGTGTGGATAGACTACAAGTACCAAGGGAAATACCACTGTATTTCCCTTGAGCCTGGTTACACACGCTATATACCTGCTAGTCTCAGAGGGGACGCCACTTTCTTCGTAGACCCCGGGGAAACCTGGAGCGACACGGTCTCCCTTCGCAGCAAAACCCTGGCCCTCCCTGGGCAGTACCGTTTCTGCGTGGAGAACATAGGCTTTGTAAAGTTCGCCGTGTTTGAGGACGGCGACGTCCTGGTGGGCAAAAGCCTGAACGGATGACAGCCCCGGTCCGTTGACGACGAAATGGCTCTGCTGCGCGTCGCGTTCCTGTTTTGAAACAGCAAAAACCCCCGGCATTGCCGGGGGCCTTTTCGTTTTCCCGCGAGGGCTTGCCAGGCGGGTTGCCGGTCGGGAAAGGCGGGGCGCTGCCCCTGTTTCCCTGGTTTTTCTTTGTGCAACGCTTTGCGTTGCTTTTAAGGCCGCGAGACGCTGTCTCGCGCTCTGCAGCCTTTGAAAAGGCTGGCGAAACTTTTTCGCGCTCCGCGGTGCGCTTTTTAACCGTGATCAAATTGACTGTTGAAAGGACTGCCCCGGTGGGCAGTCCTTCCCGAGTTTGGCTTAGAGATGCGAAGCATCTCTATTTTGGCGCGAGACCGCGCCAAAACCGCCAAACATCGCCGCCTGGTTCAGCTCAATCGTGATCAAATTGGCTGTTGTACAGCTCGGCGTAGAAGCCGCCCTTCGCCAGCAGGCTCTCGTGATTTCCCTGCTCGATGATGTGCCCGTCCCGCATGACCAGGATGGTGTCCGCATCCCGGATGGTGGACAGCCGGTGGGCCACAATGAAGCTGGTGCGGCCCTCCATCATCTTCTGGAAAGCCTTCTGAATGCGGATCTCCGTGCGGGTGTCGATGGAGGAGGTGGCCTCGTCCAGAATCAGCATGGGAGGCAGGCACAGCATTACCCGGGCAATGCACAGCAGCTGCTTCTGCCCCTGGGAGATGGAGCCGCCATCCTCCCCAATGACCGTGTCATAGCCCTGGGGAAGCCGCTTGATAAAGCTGTGGGCGTGGGCGGCCTTGGCGGCCTCCACCACTTCCTCCAGGGCGGCCTCCGGCTTGCCATAGGCAATGTTCTCCCGAATGGTTCCCCGCTTCAGCCAGGTGTCCTGAAGGACCATGCCATAGCTGCGGCGCAGGCTGTGGCGGGTAATCCGCCGGACGTCCGTCCCCTCCACCTGGATGGAGCCCTCGTCTACATCGTAAAACCGCATCAGCAGGTTGATGACGGTGGTCTTGCCGCAGCCGGTGGGGCCAACCAGGGCCACCCGCTGGCCGGGTTTCACCTCCAGGTTGAAGTCCTCAATCAAGGGCTGCTCCTTCCGGTAGGAGAAGCCCACCTCCTGGATGGACACCTGCCCCTTGGCGTCCTGGAGCACCCGGGCGTCCGGGTCGTCGGGAATCTGGGGCCTCTCCTCAATCAGCTCGAACACCCGGCCCGCGCAGGCCAGGGCGTTTTGCAGCTCTGTCACCACGCCGGAAATCTCGTTAAAGGGCTTGGTGTACTGGTTAGCGTAGCTTAAAAAGGCGGACAGCTGGCCCACGGAAAGACCCCCGCCAATCACCGACAAGGCGCCCACAATGCCCACGCCGGTGTACACCAGGGAGTTGACAAACCGAGTGGAAGGGTTGGTGATGGAGGAGAAGAAAATGGCCCGCAGGCTGCACTTGCGCAGCCGCTCGTTGATCTCGTCGAACTTCTCCAAAGAGTCCCGCTCCCGGCCGAAGGCCTGCACCACCTTTTGGCCCTCCACCATTTCCTCCACAAAGCCGGTCTGCTCTCCCCGCACCTGGGACTGAAGCCGGAACATCTCGTAGGTCCGCTTGGCGATAAAGGCCGCCACCACCAGGGACACCGGGGTAATCACCACCACCACGGCGGTGATGACCACATTGACGCTGAGCATAAAGATCAGCGTGCCTAAAATGGTAATCACCCCGGAGAACAGCTGGGTAAAGCCCATGAGCAGGCCGTCGGCAAACTGGTCCACGTCGGCAATCACCCGGCTGACCACCTCTCCGGCTGGGTGAGAGTCGATATACTTCAGGGGCAGGATTTGGATTTTGCGGAAGGCCTCGTTGCGGATGTCACGCACCACCCGGTAGGTGATCCGGTTGTTAATCAGGCTCATCACCCACTGGGACAGAGCCGCCACCCCAATGACCGCGCCGATCTGAAGCAGGATCTGGAGAATTCCGGCAAAGTCCACATTGCCGGGCCCCACAATCAGGTCCACCGCGCCGCCGGTGAGGATGGGGATATACAGGCTGGCCGCCACCGTCACCGCCGCCAGCAGGATAGAAATGCCCACCAGCGCCCAGTAGGGGCGGATGTATCGCAGCACCTTTCTCAAGGTGTCCTTTTGGATCTTTGGGGCCTTCATGCCGTCTCCCCCTTTCTCTCGGACTGGAACTGAGACTCGAAAATCTCCCGGTACACCTGGCAGGACTGGAGCAGCTCCTCATGGGTGCCAATGCCCACGGCCTCCCCGTCGTCCAGGACTATGATCTTGTCCGCGTACCGGATGGAGGAGGCCCGCTGGGACACGATGAACACCGTGGGACCGCCCTCCATCTGGCGGATGGCCTTCCGCAGCCGGGCGTCGGTGGCAAAGTCCAGGGCGCTGGCGCTGTCGTCCAGAATTAAAATCTCCGGCTTGCGCACCAAGGCCCGGGCGATGGTCAGCCGCTGCCGCTGGCCCCCGGAGAAGTTTTTGCCTCCCTGGGAGACCGGCTCATCCAGGCCCAGGGGCTTCTCCTCCACAAAGTCTCTGGCCTGGGCGGTTTCCAGGGCCTGCCACAGCTCCTCCTCCGTGGCGGCGGGATTTCCCCAGAGAAGGTTTTCCCGAATGGTACCGGAAAAGAGCATGGCCCGCTGGGGCACCACCCCCACCCTTTCCCGCAGGACCGCCAGGGGATAGTCCTTTACATTGTGGCCGTCCACCAGCACGTCGCCCTTGGTGGCGTCGTAAAACCGGGGGATCAAATTCACCAGGGAGGACTTGCCGCTGCCCGTGCCGCCGATTACGCCCACGGTCTCCCCCGGCCCCACGGAGAAGCTCAGACCGGAAAGGGAGGCGTCTCCCGCGCCCTGATAGGTCAGGCCCACGCTCCGGAAGGTGACGCGGTCGCTGTTTTCCACCACGTTGGACAGAGCCTGGGGCGCCTCCATGGAGCTGGGGGTGTCCAGCACCGCCTGAACCCGTCCCATACAGGCCAGCGCCCGGGTGATGTTGATAATCAGGTTGGCCAGCTTAATCAGCTCCACCAGAATCTGGGACATGTAGTTGATCAGGGCCACCACAGCCCCCTGGGTGATGATGGCGGTGTCCACCCGCAAAGCCCCCACCCAGATCAGGACCACCGTGGCCAGGTTGATAATCACATAGGTTACGGGGTTCATCAGGGCGGAGACCTTGCCCACATGCTCCTGGAGCCTGGTCAGGGCGTTGTTGTCCCCCTCAAAGCGCTGGGTTTCGGCCTCCTCCCGGCCAAAGGCCCGGATGACCCGCACGCCGGTCAGGTTTTCCCGGGTGGCGCCCAGCACCTTGTCCAGCCCCGCCTGGACCTTTTTGTACCGGGGCATGGTCCACAGCATGACCCCGAACACCACCACCGCCAGCAGGGGGATGGTCACCACAAAGATCAGCGCCGCGGGAACGTCGATGGTAAAGGCCATCACCATGGCCCCAAACACCACAAAGGGGGACCGCAGCAGCAGCCGCAGGGCCAGGTTCAGGCCGTTCTGCACCTGGTTGATGTCGCTGGTCATGCGGGTGATGAGAGTGGAGGTGCCTTGGGTGTCCATCTCCGTAAAGCTCAGGCTTTGGATGTGGGCAAACAGGTTGTGCCGCAGCTTGGCGGCAATGCCCACCGAGGCCTTTGCCGCGAAAAACTGAGCGGTGATGGAGCACAGCAGCCCCACAACCCCCAGACCGGCCATCACCAGGCACATGCGGCCCACATAGCCCCGGTCGGCGTTTTTGATGCCCACGTCGATGACCGCGGCCATCACCAAAGGCACCAGCAGCTCGAAGGTAGCCTCCAAAAGTTTGAACAGCGGGCCAAGGATACATTCCTTTTTATAGCCCGCCATATAGCGGAATAAGCTTTTCACAGAGATCGTCCTTTCTGGCGGAGGATTTCTTTCCCTTTCCCGCGGGGGGAAAGCTTCCCGCCCGCGCTTTCTGATTTAGTATACCATAAAAATTTCGCCGGTAAAAGGCTGGCGGGGTCTTTTCAAAGGGGGATATGGGAGGTATACTGAGAATGATATAGATTTCCGCACAAAAAGGAGGTTTCCCCATGAAATGCCCTGTCTGCGGCCGGGAAATGGAGCCTGGCTACCTGCAAAGCGACCGGCAGATTTTGTTCACCACCCAGCGGCCCATGGCCTCCGGCGTACCCTTTCCCCACATTGCCCGCCGGAAGGACCTGCGCCTGACCCCCGCCGTCACCTCGCCCTTCACCTGCCCGGCCTGGCACTGTTCCCAGTGCGGCCAGGTGCTGGTGAAGTACCGGTGACAGGAACTCCCCCGCTAGCCCGGCCTGGCTCTGCTCCGCCCGCGAGGTTGCCGCCGTGGACCTGATGGGCCACCGGCTTTTGGAGTTGCGGAGGCCGGCGGCGAAGCTTTTGGTTTCCCAGGGATTCCCCCGGTGATTTTTGTGGCTTTTGCAAAAATAGCAAAAATTCTCAATTTTAGCTCTTGCAATTTTCCCTCCCGTCTGGTATGATAGTCCCACAAGGTCCCCGCGACTGACGGGTTTCGTGGAACTTACCACGGGGGAGCGGGAACAGGGCCTGTTTTGCCGACCGTCTGGGCAGTATCGCCGCGCGATGCTGCCCTTTTTTGCTGCCAGCGCCGCGCTGTTGTTCGCAAGCTGTACACCTTTTTAGTTTGTCTTTTTTGGAAAGGATGATGCCCTAATGAAGCGGCAGGAATGGAACGGTTTTGTAGGCGGACTGTGGGAAGACGAGATCGACGTCCGCAATTTCATCCAAAAGAATTACACCCCTTACGGCGGCGACAGCAGCTTTCTCTGCGGCCCCACCCAGCGCACCCTGGACGTGCGGAAAAAGTTTGAGGACCTGCTTTTGCAGGAGCATCAAAACGGCGGCGCCTTAAAGGTGGACACCGAGACGGTCATCACCCCCACCAGCTTTGGCCCCGGCTATCTGGACAGGGAGAAGGACATCATTGTGGGCCTGCAGACCGACGAGCCTCTAAAGCGGGCCTGCAACCCCTTTGGCGGCATGCGCATGGTGCGCTCCGCCTGCAAGGCCTATGGTTGTGAGGTTTCCCCCAAGATCGAGGAGGAATTCAAATATCACAAGACCCACAACGACGGCGTGTTCTCCGCCTATACCCCGGAGATCAAGGCCGCCCGCCATGTGGGACTGATTACCGGCCTGCCCGACGCCTACGGCCGGGGGCGGATTATCGGAGATTACCGCCGGGTGGCCCTGTACGGCATCGACAGGCTGATTGAGCAGAAAAAGGCCGATAAGATCGCCCTGGGCGACTGCGTGATGAGCTCTCCCTCCATCCGGGCGGCGGAGGAACTCCACGACCAGATCCAGGCCCTGGAGGACATGAAAACCATGGCCCAGATGTACGGCTATGACATTTCCGGCCCAGCCAAAAACGCCAAGGAGGCCGTTCAGTGGCTGTACTTTGGGTATCTTGCCGCCATCAAGGAGCAAAACGGCGCCGCCATGAGCCTGGGCCGGGTGTCCACCTTTCTGGACATCTACTTCGAGCGGGATCTGAAGGCCGGCCTTCTCACCGAGGAGCAGGCCCAGGAGATCTTCGACGACTTTGTGTTAAAGCTGCGCATGGCCCGGCACCTGCGCACCCCCGAGTACAACGAGCTGTTCGGCGGCGACCCCATGTGGATCACCGAGAGCGTGGGCGGCATGGGCGAGGACGGCCGGCCCCTGGTGACCAAGTCCTGCTTCCGGATGCTGCAAACCCTGTACAACCTGGGGCCGGCTCCCGAGCCGAATCTCACCGTGCTGTGGAGCGCCCATCTGCCGGAGAACTGGAAGCGGTTCACCGCCAAGGTCTCCTGCGACACCGACGCCCTCCAGTACGAAAACGACGACGTGATGCGCCCTGTCTACGGGGACGACTACGCCATTGCCTGCTGCGTGTCCGCCATGCGCGTGGGCAAAGACATGCAGTTTTTCGGCGCCCGGGCCAACCTGGCCAAGCTGGTGCTGCTGGCCATCAACGGCGGCCGGGACGAGCTGAAGGGCGACCAGGTAGGCCCCAAAATGCCCGTGTGGAGCCATGAGCATCTGGAGTATGACGAGCTGATGGAGCGCATTGACTTCTACCGGCCCTGGCTTGCCAAAACCTATGTCAACGCCATGAACATCATCCACTATATGCACGACAAGTACGCCTATGAGAAGAGCCAGATGGCTTTGCACGACTCCACCGTCCGGCGGCTGATGGCCTTCGGTATCGCGGGCATGAGCTGCATGGCCGACTCCCTCTCCGCGGTGAAGTACGCCAAGGTCAAGTGTGTCAAGGACCCGGAAACCGGCCTTGTCACCGACTTTGAGGTGGAGGGAGACTTCCCCAAGTTTGGCAACAACGACGACCGGGTGGACCAGATCGCCTGCGAGCAGGCCGAGAAATTCTATCACGCCCTGTGCCAGTACAGCCTGTACCGCCAGGCCAAGCACACCCTGTCCATCCTCACCATCACCTCCAACGTGATGTACGGCAAAAAGACCGGCAACACTCCCGACGGGAGAAAGCACGGGGAGCCCCTGGCCCCCGGCGCCAACCCCATGTCCGGCCGGGATGTCAGCGGCGCTTTGGCCTCTCTCAACAGCGTGGCCAAGCTCAGCTATGACTACTGCCGTGACGGCATCTCCAACACCTTCTCCATCACGCCCCAGGCTCTGGGCAAAACCGAGAACGAGCGGGTGGAAAACCTGGTGACTATCCTCACCGGCTACTTCGCCCAGAACGCCCACCACCTGAACGTGAACGTCCTGAACCGGGAGACTCTCATTGACGCCTACAACCACCCGGAAAAGTACCCCAGCCTGACCATTCGGGTTTCCGGCTATGCGGTGAACTTCTACAAGCTGTCCCGAGAGCAGCAGAGGGAGGTCATTTCCCGGACCTTCCACGTCTCCCTGTGATGAGGGGACGGGTTCATTCCGTCCAGTCCCTGGGGGCGGTGGACGGCCCCGGGGTGCGGTATGTGGTGTTTTTGCAGGGCTGTCCCCTGCGGTGCGTTTACTGCCACAACCCGGACACCTGGGATTTCTCCGGGGGAGAGGAAAAAGAAGCCGCAGATTTGGCCCGGGAGATCTGCCGGTACAAGATGTACTTTGGGGACAAGGGAGGCGTCACCGTCTCCGGAGGCGAGCCCTTGTCCCAGCCCGCCTTTGTGGAAGAGCTGTTTTCCCTGCTCCATCGAGAGGGCGTCCACACGGCGCTGGACACCTCCGGCATGTGGGGAAGCTGGGACGGCGCCTGCCGGGTGCTGGACCACACGGATTTGATATTGGGCGACCTGAAATTCGCCGCGCCGGAGGAATACCGGCGCTGCTGCAAGGCGGACATGGAGAAGGTCCTGCGTTTTTACCGCCAGGCGGAGGACCGGAAGATCCCTCTGTGGGTCCGGCATGTGGTGGTACCAGGCCTCAACGACAGCCTGGAGGACATGGGGAAGATCCAGGCCCTGGCGGAAAGCTTTTCCAATTTGGAAAAAATCGAGTGGCTGCCCTTTCACAACCTGTGCCTGGAAAAATACAAGGCCATGGGCGTCCCCTTCCCCCTGGAGGGAACGGACAACATGGACGAGAAAGCCTTGCAAGAGCTGGTGAACAACCTGTAACCGCGAAGGGTTGGAACGTTCTTTGCCCAGCTTTCTCGAAAGAAAGCCGGCGGGGGTGCTGGTGCCCGGTGGGCACCGTCCAGCGCCGACCGAGCCAGCAGGCGAGAGGGGGCGGCGCCCCAAGATCTGAAAGCAGAGCGCAGCTTTGCAGGAAAGGAACCAGCAGCCCCCGCCGCGCCTTTCCCGACCCCCCCGCGCCGCCCCAAACCAAAGAACCCCAAAAGAAAAAGGCTCGGAACACCGGGCCTTTTTCTTTACCCTCTTTTCTCCGAAATGGATTTGGGGTATAATAGCCCTGACAAATGGGAGCGTGAACCTATGAAACACATTTTGCTGATCGCCACGGGAGGCACCATTGCCTCTCGAAAAACAGCGGAGGGCCTGGCCCCCCGCATCACCCCGGAGGAGCTGTTGGGCTATGTCCCGGACGCCGCCTCCCTCTGCCGCATTGAAACCGTCCAGCCCATCAACCTGGATTCCACCAACATCCGCCCGGAGCACTGGCTGATGCTGGCCCGGCTGATTGAGGAAAACTATCAAAGGTACGACGGCTTTGTTATCTGCCACGGCACCGACACCCTGGCCTATACCGCCTCTGCCCTGTCCTACCTGATCCAGCACACCCGAAAGCCCATTGTGCTTACCGGCGCCCAGCGCTCCATTGACGAGGACACCACCGACGCCAAGGTAAACCTGATGGACGCCCTGCGCTTTGCCTGCGCCGGAGACAGCGGCGTGTGCATTGTCTTTGGCAGCCACGTCATTGCCGGGACAAGAGCCAGAAAGTCCCGCACAAAAAGCTACAACGCCTTTACCAGCCTGAACTTCCCCGATCTGGCCAGCGTCCACGAGAGCCGGGTGGTGCGGTACATCCCCTGCCAGGACCAGGGAGAGCCGGTTTTTTACCACAAGCTGAACACCCGGGTATTCCTGCTGAAGCTCACCCCCGGCATGGACCCCGCCGCCTTCTCCGCCGCGGGAGCGCTGTGCGACGGGCTGATTATCGAGAGCTACGGCATGGGAGGCATCCCCGACCTGTACCTGGAGGAGCTGGACCAGCTGATCCGCCAGGGGAAAACCGTCATTATGGCCACCCAGGTGCCCCAGGAGGGCAGCGACCTGTCCGTCTACCAGGTGGGAAAGCATGTGAAGGAGCGCTACCGCCTGCTGGAAACCTATGACATGACGCTGGAGGCCACGGTGACAAAGCTGATGTGGGCCATGGGCCAGTCCCAGGACCCCCAGGAAATCCGGCGGCTGTTCTGCGCCACCGTCAACTATGATATGCTGTTCTAAATCCCACACCCTAGAAAGGATGTATGTATGAAACAAATTTTGCCCATTTTCTTAGCCCTGGCGCTGCTGCTCACCGGCTGCACCGCCGTATCCACCACAGAGTCCGCCAGCCAGACCGTCTCCCAGGTGGACAGTTCCTCCCAGGCCAGCGCCCTGGAGGGCGTCTCCGAAAGCGCTTCCCAGCCGGAAAGCGCCGGAGAGACCGCCATTACCATCACCGACTCCACCGGCGCCCAGATCACCCTGGACACCCGCGCGCCCCGGGTGGTGGCGGCTTACAGCTCCTTCGCGGAGAGCTGGCTGCTGGCCGGCGGGGAGCTTTGCGGCGTTACCCAGGACGCCCTGGAGGAACGGGACCTGGGGCTTCCAGAGGACACCGCCGTTGTGGGCACTGTAAAGGAGCCAAACGCCGAGGAGATCATCGCCCTGGAGCCGGACCTGGTGATTCTGGCCCAGGACATCGCCGCCCAGACAGAGGCGCGGGACGTGCTGGAAAACGCGGGGCTTGCCTGCGCTTCCTTCCAGGTGGACACCTTTGAGGACTATGCCTTTATGATGGAGCAGTTCACGGCTATCACCGGCCGGGAGGACCTGTACCAGCAAAACGTCACCCAGGTGGGAGAGCAGATTGGGAATGTTCAGGAAAAAGCCAGCCTTTCCAGCACCCGTCCCAACGTGCTGCTGATCCGGGCCTTTTCCTCGGGCATCAAGGCCAAGACCGACGACGAGCTGGCCGGGGCCATTTTAAAGGATCTGGGTGCCCACAACATCGCCGACGACCACCCCTCCATGCTGGAGGACCTGAGCATGGAGGAAGTCATTGCCGCGGACCCGGACTACATCTTTGTCACCACCATGGGGGACGAGCAAAAGGCCCTGGACTATTTGAACGGCCTGATCGGGGAAAATCCCGCCTGGTCGGAGCTTTCCGCCGTAAAAGAGGACCGCTATGTTGTGCTGCCCAAGGACCTGTTCCACTACAAGCCCAACAACCGCTGGGGGGAAAGCTATCAGTATCTGGGGGAAATTCTCTATCCGGAGCTGTTCCATGAGGAGTAAGGCGGCTCTGGGGCTTTTGGGACTGGGACTTTTGGTGATTGCCAGCGCGGCTCTAGGCGCAGCGGCAGGCTCCACGGTTATCGATTTGCCCGCCGCTTTGGGGGAGCTGCTTTCCGGGCAGGCGGCCTCCTCCCACGCCAGGATTTTGCTCCATGTGCGGCTGCCCCGGGTGTGCGCCTCCCTGCTGTGCGGGTCGGCTTTGTCTGTCAGCGGCATGCTGATTCAGGCGGTGCTGTCCAACCCCCTAGCCTCGCCCAACGTGATCGGCGTCAACGCCGGGGCGGGGTTCTGCACCTTTTTGGCCATGGCCCTGGCACCCGGCGCGGCGGGGGCCGCTCCCATCGGGGCCTTTTTTGGCGCGCTGGCTGCCACCCTGCTGGTGTACGCCGTGGCCGCGGGAGCCGGGGCCGGCAAGCTGACCATCATCCTGGCGGGGGTGGCGGTTTCCAGCATTTTCACCGCGGGAATCAACACCATCAAAACCTTTTTCCCAGACACCCTCTACAATGGCAGCACCTTTTTAATCGGCGGCTTTTCCGGGGTCAGCTTCTCGGACATCTCTCCCGCCTGGATGATGATCCTGCCGGCGCTGGCGCTGGCCTTCCTGCTGGCCCGCCCCACCGATGTGCTCTGTCTGGGGGAGGAAACCGCCCACAGCCTGGGCCTTCCGGTAAACGCCACCCGCTTTGGGCTGATTCTCATCGCCTGCGTGCTGGCTGGGGCGGCGGTAAGCTTTTCCGGTCTGGTCAGCTTTGTGGGGCTTTTGTGTCCCCACATTGTCCGACGGCTGTTCGGCCAGGGACGGCACCGGATTCTGCTGCCTGCCGCGGCCCTGCTGGGGGCCAGCTTTGTCACCCTGTGCGACCTGTTAAGCCGGGTGCTGTTTGCGCCCTTTGAAATTCCCGTGGGCATTTTGCTCAGCTTTTTGGGCGGGCCGTTCTTCCTGCTTCTGATTCTCAAGCAGCGCCGCTCCTCCCGGCCGGGACGAAGGGAGGCGGGATCGTGATTGAGCTGAAAAACGTTTCCGCCGGGTATCCGGGCCATCCGGTGCTTGAAAACGTGAGCCTCACCCTCCAGGCGGGGAGGATCACCTCTCTCATTGGTCCCAACGGCTGCGGCAAAACCACCCTGCTGCGGGGAGCCTGCGGGCTGCTGCCCCTCTCCGGAGGGCAGGTGCTCTACGGCGGCAAGGACCTGCGGCGGTTCGGCCGCAAGAAGTTTGCCCGGCTGGTGTCCATTCTGCCCCAAACCCGGGACGTGCCCTCCATCCGGGCCCGGCTGCTGGTAGCCCACGGGCGCTATCCCCATCTGAGCTTCGGCCGGGATCTGACCAGGGCCGACCGGGAAAAGATCGCCTGGGCCATGGAGGTCACCGGCACCGCGGCTCTGGGTGACAAGGAGCTGACCCAGCTTTCCGGCGGCGAGCGCCAGCGGGTCTATTTGGCCATGACGCTGGCCCAGGACACGGAGATCCTCTATCTGGACGAGCCGACCACCTATTTGGACATCGGTCAAAAGTACGAGATGCTGGACCTGGTGCGCCAGGTGAACCGCCTGGGCAAGACGGTGGTGATGGTGCTTCACGACCTGCCCCTGGCCTTTTCTTACAGCCATCAGGTGGTGGTGCTGGAAAAGGGAACCATCGCGGCCCAAGGCCCCGCGGACCAGGTCTTTGAAAGCGGCGTCCCCGCCCGCGTGTTTGGGGTGCGCTCCCAAGCCCTGGAAATCGCCGGCCGGAAGGAATACTTCTTCTCCCACCCAGTGCCTGGGTTCTCTAGTCGCGGGACGCGCGCTTAAGGCGCGCGGACAATGATCGGGGCGGACACTCTCTTGCGCGGCGGGGAATCCGTGCTATAATCAATCTCACAGTACGCGGCGGCGGCCGCGGCAATTTTCGCCGGCCAACGGTCCGGGAAAGGAGAGCATCTACCATGACAAAACAGACAGTGGGCTTTATCGGCTTTGGAAACATGGCGCAGGCCATGGCAAAGGGCTTTCTTCACAGCGGCGCCCTCTCCGGCGGGGAGATTTTCGCCTGCGCCAAGCGCTGGGAAAAGCTGGAATCCACCGCCGGGCAATTGGGGATTGTCCCCTGCCGGGACTCCCTGGAGGTGGCGGACCAGGCGGACATTTTGATTTTGGCGGTAAAGCCTTATTTGATTGAGGAGGTTCTTCAGCCTCTTGCCGGAAGGCTGGCGGGCAAGGTACTGCTCTCCGTGGCGGCGGGCTGGCTGTTTGAGCGATTTGAGGAAACGCTGCCCGCCGGGGTCCACCACCTGAGCACCATGCCCAACACGCCGGTCTCCATCGGCCAGGGGATTGTGCTGCTGGAGGACCGCCACTCCCTGACGCCGGAGGAGTTTTCCCAGGCGCGGGATCTTCTGGGGTCTCTGGGGGTGGTGGAGACGGTATCCACCAGCCAAATGGGCATTGCGGGAACCATCTCCGGCTGCGGCCCGGCCTACGCCGCCATGTTTCTGGAGGCGCTGGGAGACGCGGGAGTGCTTCACGGCCTGCCCCGGGACGTCTCCTACCGGCTGGCGGCCCAGATGCTGGCCGGCACCGGCAAGCTCTATCTGGCGGAGGGAAACCACCCCGGCGCCATGAAGGACGCGGTGTGCTCACCCGGCGGCACCACCATCCGGGGAGTGGACGCCCTGGAACGCCGCGGGTTCCGTTCCGCCGTCCTGGACGCCATTACTGCCGCTTCCAGGTGACTCTTCCATGCCAATCCAAAAGCGCCGTCCGGCAGGGCGGTGTTTTTTTCGCTGTGGCACAATTCAAACATTTTAATTTCTCGCGAAAATATAGTGCTTTTTTGTGCAATATTTGGTATAATAGCGGTATATCAAATTCCGGGCCTTGCCCGGTGACGAGGTGACACGGTTATGCTGAAAAATTGGGTCCGCCCGGAAAAGCCCGAGGGCGAGGAAATTAAGCAGCGGCTGAAGGCCGCCGAGGAAAAGCTGAGCCAGCAGCAGATGAAATTAAAGAAAAAAAAGCTGCCGGTGCTGGTGCTCATCGAGGGCTGGGGCGCCGCGGGCAAAGGCAGCGCCATTGGACAGATTATCAAAAATATCGATCCCCGGTTTTTCAAGGTGTTTTCCATGCCCTCCACCCCCACGGAGGAGGAGCGCCGCCGGCCCTTCCTGTACCGGTTCTTCGAGAAGATCCCCGAGGCGGGAAAGTTCACCTTTCTGGATTCCGGCTGGATGGACCAGATTATGAAGGAGCGGCTGGACGGCACCCTGGACGACAAGGCCTATGCCCAGCGGGTGGACAGCGTCAAGCGCTTTGAGCGGGGCCTGACGGACAACGGCTATCTGGTGCTGAAGTTCTTCTTCCACATCAGCAAAAAGGAGCAGAAGCGCCGCATCGACGAGCTGCTGGAGGACAAGGACACCGCCTGGCGGGTAAGCCCCGGAGACCTGCATCAAAACAGACACTACGAGGAATGCCTGGACGCCTTCGACCGCTATCTGGACGACACCAACACCCCCAGCGCCCCCTGGTATATCATCGACTCCAAATCCAAAAAGTTTGCCGAGCTGCAGGTGCTGGAAACCCTGTGCATGGGCATTGAAACCGCCCTGCACAACGAGAGCCTGGCAGTTCCCCTGCTGCAAAACGCCTTCCCCCTGGTTAAAATGCCCAAGCTGAAGGATGTCCCCCTGGACAAGACCATGGGCGAAGAGGAGTATAAAAAGGAGCTGAAGGAGCTGCAAGCCAAGCTGGGCCAGCTCCACAACCGGCTGTACCGGAAGCGGGTGCCGGTGATTATCGGCTATGAGGGCTGGGACGCCGCGGGCAAGGGCGGCAACATCAAGCGCCTCACCGGCGCCCTGGATCCCCGGGGCTTTGAGGTGCATCCCATCGCCAGCCCAGAGCCCCACGAAAAAGCCCGTCACTATCTGTGGCGGTTCTGGACCCGACTGCCCAAGGACGGCCACATCGCCATTTTCGACCGGACCTGGTACGGCCGGGTGATGGTGGAACGGCTGGAGGGCTTTTGCAGCGAAAACGACTGGCAGCGGGCCTATTACGAGATGAACGAGTTTGAGCAGGAGCTTGCCAACTGGGGAGCGGTCATTCTGAAATTCTGGGTGCAGATTGACAAGGACACCCAGCTGGCCCGCTTTACCGACCGGCAAAACACCCCCTCCAAACAGTGGAAGATCACCGACGAAGACTGGCGCAACCGGGAAAAGTGGGACCTGTACGAGCAGGCCGTGGACGAGATGCTGCAAAAGACCAGCACCACCTATGCCCCCTGGCACATTCTGGAGTCGGTGGACAAGAAATATGCCCGGATTAAAGCGCTGAAAATCGTCATTGAAGCCCTGGAAAAAGCCCTCTAACCGCGAAGCGGCGGAAAAGTTTTGATCAAACTTTTTCAAAAGTTTGCGGTTGGTAAGGCAGCGCCTTACGGCCTTAAACCGGGACAGCCGGAAAAAAGCAGGATAAAAAACCGAGGACGCCCCATGCAGCAGCATCGGATGTCCCCGGTTTTTTTGACGTCCCTGTGGGGCGGCGCGGGCCGGCTTCTTTGCCGCGCTGGGTCAAGCTCTTGAGGCCAAACTTCTCCTACACTCCCGGCAGCAGACCGGCATATCCAGCGGCAATGCCCACCACGGCAGAACCCACGATCAGCAGAATGGGGTGGACCTTTTTCCAGTGGGCCGCCAGAATCGCCGCCAGCAGCACCGCCGCCAGCGCCCACTGGGCAATCCCCGCCGCCGCGGGAAAGGCTGACCCTGCCACGCTGAGCAGCGACGCGCCGATCATCCCCACCACTGTGGGGCGCAGGCCGTTCATGCAGCCCTTAACGATTTTGTTGCTCTGAAACGCCTGGTAAAATTTCGCCACCAGCAGAATGATCACAAAGCTGGGCAGCACCACCCCCGCCGTGGCGCAGAAAGACCCCAGCAGCCCGCCGGTCTCCGCGCCGATATAGGTGGAAAGGTTCACTGCCAGGGGACCGGGGGTGCTTTCGGACACGGCAATGAAATTCACCAGCTGCTCCAGGGTCATCCACCCCTGGGAGAGCACCTCCTGCTGGATCAACGGCAGCATGGCATAGCCTCCCCCAAAGGTGAAGGCCCCTATTTTAAAAAAGATCAGAAAAAGCTCCAGATAGATCACAGCTTCATCCCTCCGATCTTCCACTTGGACGCCGCCAGGCCCACCAGAGCGCAGGCGACCAGCACCACAATGGAGTTTGCCCCCAGCAGCCCCACCAGCAAAAAGGCCGCTGCCGCCAAAATGTAAGAGACCAGATTCCAGGGACACTCCCTGGCCATAGAGACCAGGGCGCTGAGCACCAGGGCCACCACCGCCACCCGAATGCCCCAGAAGGCGTACCGCACCGCGGGAAATTCCTCAAACTGCCGCAGCACAAAGCTCAGGGCGAAGATGATGACAAAGCTGGGCAGCACCACTCCCACCGTGGCGGCGGCCGCCCCCAGAGGACCTGCCAGCCGGTATCCCACAAAGGTGGCGGTGTTTACGGCGATAGGTCCCGGAGTGCTTTCGCTGACCGCCAAAATGTCCAAAATGTCCTTGTCCTCAATCCAGTGCTCCCGCTGGGCGATCTCCCGGCGGATCAGGGGAATCATGGCATAGCCGCCCCCAAAGGTGAAGGCTCCAATCTTGCAGAATTTCAAAAACAGCTTGAGACACAGCTCCGCTTTCGCCGGCTTCACAGACAGATCCCCTCTCTTGAATTTCTGAAATTCATTGTACGCCGCCCCTTTCCCATTTTCAATTCTTATGATAAAATAGAATCCATATAAAGCTTTTAATAGATAGGAGGCGTTCCCATGACAAAGCGGCACTTGGAAATCTTCGTGGAGGCCTGCCGCCACATGAGCTTTTCCAGGGCGGCGGAGGCACTAGGCACCACCCAGCCCGCGGTAAGCCTGGCCATTGGGGAGCTGGAGGGCCACTACGGGGTGCGGCTCTTCGAGCGGATGAACCGCCGGGTCTATTTGACCCAGGCCGGGGAAACGCTGCTGGCCACCGCCCAGGAAATCCTGCGGGGGTTTCAGGAGGCGGAGGATCAGCTTCACCAGGGCCCCTACCGGCTGCGGGTGGGGGCCAACGTCACCTTTGGGTCCACCCGGCTTCCAGCGGTGCTGAACCAGTTTCAAGCACGGTTCCCCCAGGTAGAGCTGCAGGCCCTGGTGGGCAATTCCGACGAGATTGAAACCAAGCTGCTGGAAAACCAGCTGGACGTGGGTGTTGTGGACAACGTGAACTTCTCCCCCCAGCTGCACACCCGCCCTCTCTTCCAAGAGGTCATGGCGGTGCTGTGCGCCCCGGATTTCCCCCGCCAGCCCGCCTCCCTGGAGGAGCTGTCCCGCTTGCCCTTGCTGCTGCGGGAAAAGGGCAGCGGCACCCGGCTTTCCATCGACCGAACCTTTGAGGAGCGGGGCCTGTCTCCCCAGCCCTTTTTGGAGAGCATCAGCTCCACCGCCTTGGTCGAAGCGGCGAAAGCCGGCCTGGGGATTGCCATTCTCTCGGAGGTGCTGGTCCGGCGGGAGCTAAAGTCCGGCGCCCTGGTGACGCTGGAGCTGCCCGGCGTCCGGTTTTTCCGGCAGTACACCTGCGCTCTCCACAAGCAAAAGGCTCTGGCCCCGCCCCTGGAGGCCTTTCTCGCCCTGCTGCGGAATCCATAAAAAAACAGGACTGCCCCCGGCGGGGCAGCCCGTTTTGCTTGTACCGGCGGTTTCCTCAGCCTTCGCTGGGAACCACCGTCCCGTTTGTCAGATTGATGGTGAACGCCGCCAGGGTCCCTTTCTGAATGTACCCGGAGTTTCCTTCAAACCGCAGCTCCACCTGGGTGGTCCCTTCCGGCAGGCCGTCGAAGTACAGGTCGGCGGTTTGGGTTTGGGTGGCCTGATAGTCGTAGCCGCCCAAGTCGCGGCTGCGGTCAACGTTCCAGGTCAGCTCGGTGCCGTCGGGCAGCACCAGCACAGGCGTTCCCAGGGCCGGAACCTGGGTTTCCACAATGCTGTCGCCCAGCCCCCAGAAGGGCTTCACCACAGTGATCACCGTCTGGGCCGGAGTACCCGACACCGCCAGCACCTGGGCGCCGTTGTCCTCCGCCTGGCAGGTAAAGCGATAGCCGTGCTCCCGGTCCACCGGCAGGGTGAAGCTGACGGAAAAGCTGTCTCCCACCTCTTCATAGGTGAGGGGATCGGGGGCCGCTTCTCCCGGATAGGGGGTTCCGGCGGTGTCCGGATTGGCCTCCCACTCCAGCCGGTCTATCTGGTCCTGAGCGGCCTGCTCCGCGGCGGCTTCGTCATAGATTTCCCCGGTCAGGCCGGACAGGGTCACGTCCACCTCCAGGGAGTCCGCCTCCTGCTGGGACGAAGGCACCTCCACCGTCATGGTAGTGGCCCACTTGCCGTCCCGCTCCTCAAAGGCGTTGACACCCTCTACCTGGGCAGGTTCCCCGTTGACAGCGGCGGAAACCCCGCCCTTGGTGTCCACCCAAACGCAGCGGTACCGCTCCAGCGCTTCCTGGGGGCCGGTCAGCTCCATAGACACCACCAGGGAATAGCCGTCGGTGTAGCCCTCGCCAAACTCCACCTGCCACTCGCCGCTGGCAGCGGCCGCGTTCACGTCCTCCATAGCCTCATAGGTCTCCACAAAGGCGCCGGTGGTGCCTACCTTGCTGTCGTAATTCACCTGGTAGAACAGGCTGCCCAGCCAGTCCCCCACCAGGGGGATCTGAGAGGCCATGGCGGGGTTCACGGCAGCCATGCCCAGCAGCACGCCCACTACCGCCGCGAAGCTGCCCATAGCGGCTCCCGCCCGGCGCAGGATCCGCCTGCGGTGGATGGCGCGCACCTGGCCCATGGCCTGGCTCACCCGCTGGTCCAGCTCCTGAGGGATGGAAATTTCGATGGTATTCATTTCTTCTCGCATACAGCTTCCTCCTTTAAACGCAAACGCAATTCCTGAATGGCCCGCCGCAGGTAAACGGACACCGTCCCCTCGGGCATGCCTGTGGCACTGCTGATCTCCCGAATGGTATAGCCGTCAAAATACTTCAGCTTTACCACATCCTGATACTTTTCCGGCAGCTGGTCCAGCGCCCGGTACAGGTCCATGCGCTCCTCCGGGGGAAGGCCCTGGGGAGCCGGCAGCTCCGCCCCCTCCTCCAGAGAAAGGCCCGGTTTTCGCTGGCGCAGCAGGTCCTGAGCGGTGTTGATGACAATCCTGGTCAGCCAGGTGCGGAAATGCTCTGGCTCCCGCAGGGTTCTCAGGCTTTTGTAGGCCTTCAAAATGCTCTCCTGCACCACATCCAGGGCGTCGGCCTCCTGGCGGACATAGAGAAACGCCATGCGGTACAGATATTCCTGCTCCCGCTCAATCAACGTTCCAAAGGCTTTGGGACTGCCCCCCATGGCTTTTTTCACCAGGGACCTCTCCCGCTTTTCCATGGCACTCATCTCCTTTTCCCGTAGCTGCCCTTTAGACGCCTCCAGGCCCGCTGTTTCTTACACGCTTTCCCCCATTTCGGAAAAATTATTTAAAGGCGGGAAAATTGTTAAATCTTGTAAAACCCCTTGACACTGGCGGTGCTTCTCCTATACAATAGAATGTACTAAATTATACAGAAAATCAAGATGGTTTTCAGATTTTTTAAAGGTTATGTTTGAATATATTTTACAATAAGAATTATCACCCTCTCATTTTTCAGAAAGGAGATTTTCTATGGCAGTCATTTCCCCAGTGCAGGCCCTCCTGTTTGGATGCCCCATTGCGGGAGAGGTGGCCCCGGTTTCTCAATGCTCTGACCCCACCTTTGCCAAGGGGATTTTGGGGCCGGGGGTGGTCATTCTGCCAAAGGGACACCAGCTGTTTTCCCCTGCCGACGCTGCGGTAGAGTTTTCTCTCTCCACCAAGCACGCCCTGGGCCTGACCACCCCAGAGGGCGCCAAGTTTCTCATCCATGTGGGCATGGACACCAACAAGCTGGAGGGGAAGGGCTTTGAGCTGTTCGCCAAAATGGGAGACCAGGTCAAGCGGGGGGATCTGCTGCTCTCCTTTGACCCCCAGGTGATGGAGGCCCACCGCTGCTCCTTGGACACGCCCTTTGTGTTCTGCAACTGCAACGAGGGCTGGGAGCTGGAGATTTTAAAAACCGGCCCCACCGCCGCTGGAGAGGATATTATCCGCCTAACCCGGGTTTCCCCTTGAAAAAGCGCGAAAAGGGAGCTGCCGCGGCAGCTCCCTTTTTTGTTTGTGCCAATCTTGCCCCAAAGACGGCGCCGCTTTCCTCAGCGGGAAAAAATCCCCGCGGGAATCAGTTGCCGTCCTGGGCGTCCTGCTCCTTCAGGTAATCGATGCAGCGCCGGACCTCCTCCAGACCGGTAGGCTCCAGACCCTCGCTCTCCACCACCATGTCCAGACCCAGCTGGATGGCCGCCTTGCGCACCTGAGCCACAGGCGCCACGCCCTGGCCCAGAGAGGCACAGTCATGACCGCCCTTGCCGTCCTTCAGGTGAATCACCCGAATCCGGTCCTTGTGCCGCTCCAAAAACGCCGCAGGGTCCTCACCCGCCACATAGGCCCAGTAGGTGTCCACCTCCAGCAGAATATCCGTGCGCTTCAGCAGCTCCTCCTCGGGGATCAGGCCGTCCCGGTTGGGCTTGAACTCGTGGTCGTGGTTGTGATAGTGCAGCTGAATGCCAGCCGCCTTCAGCTTGGGCTCTACCACCTTCACCCGGTCCACAAAGGCGTCGATGTCCGCCCCGGTCTCAAAGCCCTCGTAAGGGACAATGATGTTTTCGCAGCCAATGGCCTGATGATAGGCAATGGTCTCCTCCAGTTTGTCATCGGTCAGCTCGGCCATGCCGGTGTGGGTGCCGGAAACCTTCAGACCGTACTTGTCCAGCCAGCCCTTTACCTCCTGGGCGCTGTGGCCGAAAAAGCCGGCAAATTCCACCGCGCTGTATCCCATCTCCGCCACCTGGCGCAAAGCGCCCTCCAGGTCGTTTTCCGTCACATCCCGCACGCTGAACAGCTGCAATCCATATTCCATAAAAAGCACCCCTCCTGTTTTGTCCCTGGCTTGCCAGGTATTTGGGTTTATCATACAAAAGCCGGGGGAAAAAGTCAAGACCGCCGTGCCTGGGAGCTCTCCCGCCGCCTTGACATCGGCCCCCGGGAGTTGTATAATTCTAACCGCGCAGACACCCGGCTTTTGCCGGTTTTCCAAAGGTTTTTGTAACATGGGTCCCGCTCCGCCCGCGGCGGGATTCCCCTTTTCAGCGGGCAGAAAGGATGTAGAACCATGAAACGTATTTTGTCTCTGGCGCTGGCCTTGTGCCTGTGCCTTACCCTGTTTGGCTGCAGCAGCGCCCAAACCGAAAGCTCCCAGGCATCCTCCGAGAGCGGCGTCTCCTCCCAGGAGGAAAGCTCCTCTGAAGTGAGCCAACCGGAAAGCCAGCCCTCCTCTGCCAGCGAAAGCGCCGCGGAGGAACCCGCTAATCTAGGCACCGCCGTGGTCGCCGCCCTGAAAGGCCCCACCGCCATGGGAATGGTCAAGATGATGAGCGACGACGCTGCCTCGGACTCTCCCCTGTACGATTTCAGCATTTACGCCTCCGCTGACGAGATCACTCCCAAGCTGGTGCAGGGCCAGCTGGACATTGCCGCGGTGCCGGCAAACCTGGCCAGTGTTCTCTACAACAACACCGAGGGCCAGGTGCAGGTGCTGGCCATCAACACCCTGGGCGTGCTGTACATTGTGGAAAACGGCGACACGGTGCAGTCCGTGGAGGACCTGCGGGGCAAGACCATCTTCGCCTCCGGCAAGGGCAGCACCCCGGAATACGCCCTGAACTACATGCTCACCCAAAACGGCATTGACCCCGAGGCCGACGTGACCATTGAGTGGAAGAGCGAGCACTCCGAGTGCGTGGCCGCCCTGGCCACCACAGAGAACGCCATCGCCATGCTGCCCCAGCCCTTTGTCACCACCGCCCAAGCCCAGAACGAAAACCTGCGGGTGGCCCTGGACATGACCAGCGAGTGGGAATCTCTGGCCCAGGCAAACGGCAGCGACGTGACCTTGATTACCGGCGTTGTCATTGGCCGCAAGGAGTTTGTGGAGCAGAACCCCGAGCTGGTAAGCCAATTCCTCAGCCAGTATGAGGAGTCCGTGGCCTACACCCAGGAGGACGTGGCGGGCGCCGCCGCCCTGGTCGGCGAGTATGACATTGTCCCCGCGGCGGTGGCGGAAAAGGCCCTGCCGGAGTGCAACATCACCTTCATTGCCGGCGACGAGATGAAGGCCAAGCTCTCCGCCTATCTGCAAACCCTGTTGGACCAGAACCCCCAGTCGATTGGAGGCGAGCTGCCCGGTGACGACTTCTACTACGCCGGCTGAGAAGGGAGCAAAACAAAACAAGCGCCGGGGTGTCCGGCTGTGGGCGGCGGCCGTGTGGCTGATCGTCTGGCAGGCGGGCGCCATGGCTCTGGGACAGGAGATCCTTTTGGTATCTCCTGTTTCTGTTATGCTCCGTCTGGCAGAGCTGGTTCCCCGCTGGGATTTTTGGAGCGCCATCCTGTTCTCCTTCTGGCGGATCACCCTGGGATTTCTTCTGGCCTGCCTGGCGGGGACGGTCCTGGCGGTGCTGTCCTCCCGGTTTGGGCCGGTGCGGGACCTGACCGCTCCCCTGATGAGCGTTATCAAGTCCATCCCCGTGGCCTCCTTTATCATTCTGGTGCTGATTTGGGTTCCCTCCCGGAACCTATCGGTGGTGATCTCCTTTTTAATGGTCACGCCCATTGTGTATTCCAACGTGCTGGGGGGCGTTTCCAGCATGGACAAAAAGCTCACCGAAATGGCGGACGTGTTTCGGGTGCCGTTCCCCCGGCGGCTGCGGTATCTCTATCTGCCCCAGGTGGCCCCCTTTTTCCGGTCCGCCTGCGCCGTGGGACTGGGCCTGTGCTGGAAGGCGGGGGTGGCCGCCGAGGTCATCGGCCTGCCCGACGGCTCCATTGGGGAGCAGCTGTACCAGGCCAAGGTCTATCTCAACACCCCGGACCTGTTTGCCTGGACCCTGGTGATCGTGCTGGTGAGCCTGGTGTTTGAAAGGGTGTTTCTCTTCCTGCTGGACCGCTTGACGGCCCGGCTGGAGCAAGGCTGAGGGGAGGCGTTTTTATGGCGATCGAGCTGCGAGAGGTGAGCAAGGCCTTTGGGGACAAGCAGGTGCTCCAAGGCTTCTCCCACACCTTTCCCCAGGGGAAGCTGACCTGTGTTATGGGACCTTCCGGCTGCGGGAAAACCACCCTGCTCTCCCTGCTTCTGGGGCTGGAGCGGCCGGACTCCGGGGAAATTCGGGGCATGGAAGGGCAGAGGCTGTCCGCCGTGTTTCAGGAGGACCGGCTGTGTGAAAACGCCGGGGCTGTGTCCAACATCCGGCTGGTAAACCCGGCTCTCTCCAAGGCAGCGGCGGAGGACATGCTGGAAGAGCTGGGCCTGGGGGACAGCCTGCGCCAGCCGGTGCGCACCCTCTCCGGGGGAATGAAGCGGCGGGTGGCCATTCTGCGGGCGCTGGCGGCGGAGTACGACGTCCTTTTGTGCGACGAGCCGTTTAAGGGCCTGGACGAAGCCACCAAGGCCCAGGTGATGGACTATTTCCTGGGAAAAACCCAGGGAAAAACCGTTATCTTGGTCACCCACGACCCTGGAGAGGCAAAATTTTTGGGCGGAGAGCTTCTCCTCTTGTAAAAATCCCGGTTCTGCTGTATCATAGAGATGAGTGCGGGACCCTTTCCGGGAGCCGGCTGGCTCCCGGTTTTTTCTCACCATTTTTCGCGAAAAGGAGTGTTCTCTATGCTGCCCAAACTGAACCTGCACCTGGAAGCCGGCAAGGGCTGGATCAACGACCCCAACGGCCTGTGCTTCTTCCAGGGAAAGTACCACGCCTTCTTTCAGCACAACCCCCATGCCCCCAAGTGGGACACCATGCACTGGGGTCACGCCGTCAGCGATGACCTGCTCCACTGGGAGGAGCGCCCCATCGCCCTGTACCCGGACCAGCCCTATGAAAGCGGTTTCGGCTGCTTCTCCGGCTCCGCTGTGGAAAAGAACGGCAGGCTGTACATCTTCTACACCGCTGTGGACAAGAATCATGCCCAAACCCAGTGCCTGGCCTGGACCGACGACGGCGAACACTTTGTCAAGTACGAGGGCAACCCCATCATTGCCCAAAGCCCCCTGGACCCGGCATGCCGGGATTTTCGGGACCCCAAGGTGTTCCCCTGGAAGGACGGCACCTACCGCATGGTTGTGGGCGCCGGCAAGGACGGCTTCGGCGCCGTGTACCTGTACAAGTCCAGCGACCTGTTCCACTGGGACTATGTAGGCCCCATTTTCGAGACCCGGGAGATGGGTCCCGTGCTGGAATGCCCCGATCTGTTCCCCCTAGAGGATAAATGGGTGCTGTGTTTCTCCCGTATGGACCAGCCGCAGACAGTGCAATATGCGCTAGGCAGCTTTGACGGGGAGCATTTTACAGCGGAAAGCCTGGAAAAGCCCCAGCTCGGCCCCAACTTCTACGCGCCCCAGTCCTTTGTGGACGGCCGGGGCCGGCGGATTATTCTGGGCTGGATGGCCCCTTGGGACCGGCCCTTGGCGGAGGATGAAATCCGCTGCGGCTGCCTGTCCGCCCCGCTGGAGCCTTCCCTAAACGACGCGGGCCGGCTCTGCCTGTTCCCCGTGGAGGAGGCCCAGGAGCATCTGGTCCAGGAGGACCCCCATGTGGAGCAGGGCCCCTGGCTGGTGAAGGTCACCGACGGGGATACGGTTCTCTTCGAGTGTCCTGCCAGCCAGGTGTGGGACGTGAAGATCCTCCCCGACACCCATGTGTGCGAGGTGTTTCTCAACGGCGGAGAGAAGGCCCTCTCCTTCTATTTTCAGCCTTGACCGGAAGGATAAGCTCCTTTCCCCCATAACGTCACAGCCCCCAGCAGGCTCCGTCCATGACGGCCGCCGCTGAGGGCTGTTTTCTCTTTTCAGCGCGGGAAAGGCCGGGTCTGGTGTTTCCAGAAGCCCGGCCTCTCTTTGGGAGAAATCCTGTTTATAAGCCTTTACACTTTCGTCAGCCGGATGGCCATGTACTCCTTTCCAGGCAGAGGCACCCGGAAGTTGCCGGAGAAGACGCCCAGGTCGGTGATGGTCATCTCCCAGGTGTCAATGACCTCCACACGCCAGTCGCCCTCCTTGCGGAAGTTGCGGAAGCTGGGCCGGCCAAAGCCGTAGTAGTGCAGCTCGTACCCCTCGATGGGCGTGGTGTTGTCCGGCACGGCAGCCACCTCGTCAAAGGCCATCCAGCCCTGGGCGCGGCGCAGGCCAAAGCCTCCCGGTGTCTCCGAAAGGATCTGGTGCAAGAACTTGATCCGGGCCGGGCTGTCCCCGTGAAGCTCTCCTCCGTGGCTCCACCACAGAATATCGTTTTCCTCGTCCACATAGGTCTCCCCGTGGCCTGCGTAGCCGCCCCGCAGGGAGGCCTCCCAGAACCGGCGGACAAGCTCCTGACCGGAGATGTTGCCCCAGCCCATGTCGATGTTGCCCTCATAGGCGATCTCGTCCCACACCACAGGCTTGCCATAGTGGATGCGGTATTCGTCGGTATACTCCACATGGCGGTAAATGTCCTGGCGCTGCATGGAGCAGTGGGTCACCCAGGGGCGGGTATAGTCGTAGAAAGGCACGCAGTTGTGAACGGACCGCAGATGGTTGTAGGGGTCCAGCTCACAGAGAAGGGCGGCGTAGTGCTCCCAGTCCTCCAGGGTCTTGGCCTTCATCAAGTCGTACTCGTTGGCCAGGCTCCACCACAGGTTGCGGTAGGCGGAGAACCGGGCGATGCAGTAACGCCAGTACAAATCGTCGGCCTCCTTGCCCATGTCGGAGAAGCCCCAGCGGTCGTAGGGGTGCATCATAATCAGGTCCGCCTCGATACCCCGGTCCCGCAGGGCCAAAATGGCCCGCTCCACGCGGCGGAAGTGCTCAGGGTTAAAGCGGGTAAAGTCCCAGTGATTCCCAGAGAAATCCACATTGTAGGAAAAGTTCTCTTCGGTTAGGCCAGAGGCGTCCACCGGCGTTCCCTCGTAGGGGAAGGTCTGGGGGTCCTTCAGGTTGTGAATGTAGTGCTTGGGGAACACGCAGAAGCGCATCTTGTTAAAATACCCCTTGTCCAGCTCCTTCAGGGTTTTCTCAATCACTTCGTCAGGCTGGTGGGGCCACACATAGCAGGTGGTGCCCACGGAGTAATAGGGCGTGCCGTCCTCATAGGCAAAGTGCCACTTGTTTTTCACCCGCATGGGGCCGTGGTTGCCGCCCGTGGCCGGGGTGACGGTGAAGCTGCCCTGGGTCTCCGCCTCCGGGAAGGAGCCGGTGGTCTTATAGGTGTACTCTCCCTCAAAGGAGGGCATGAACCGCACCTTGTACACGCCGTCGCCGTCGTAAAAGCCGGCAGTGGTGACGGTCTCATTCTTGCCGGTAAAAGTGCCTTCCAGCTTCTGCTCCACAAAGGGGTTGCCCTTCGCGGGGCCGTTTATCGTGATTTCCAATACGTCCCAACGTTCCACTTGCATAGGATACTCCTCCTGCTTGATTTATTCTGTCCCGGGCCGGGTAAGCAGAATTTCCACAGCCTGCCTCCAGCCCGCCCGTTTTGTTTTCCGCAGGGTCTCCTCCATTTCAGGCGCCAGCCGTCTCCGCCGCACGCTCTGGAAGATCTCCCTGGTGTACACTCCCGCCGCGATGCCCGCGCAGAAGGCCGCTCCCATGCCGGAAAGCTCCTCCCGCTCTGGGGCCGCTACGGGGATCTTTAAAATGTCGCTTTGAAACTGCATCAGGAATTTGTCCTTGGTGGGGCCGCCGTCCACCCGCAGCTCCTGGATGGTCACGCCGGCCTCCTGGCCCATCAGCTCCAGCACGTCGGCAATCTGATAGGCGATGCACTCCTCCGCGGCCTTGACAATTTCCGCCCGGCCGGTGGTGCGGCTCATGCCGTAAAGCATGGCCTTGGCGCCGCTGTCCCAGTAGGGCGCCCCCAGGCCGGTAAAAGCGGGGACCAGATAGGTGGTGTCGGCGGGGTCGGCGGACTGGGCCACTGGGCCTGCCTCCTTGGAGGAGGAAAGCAGCCCCAGCTCCTCCACCACCCACTTGGTCACCGCGCCGGTGTAGTTGATGTTGCCCTCCAGCACATAGTCCACCTTGCCCTCCATGCCCCAGGCCAGGGAGGTGACCAGTCCCTTCTTAGAGAACACGGGGCGCTCGCCGATGTGCATCATCACACTGGAGCCGGTACCGTAAGTGGCCTTTACCATGCCGGGGGAAAGACAACCTTGGCCGAACAGGGCGCCGTGGGAGTCCCCCAGCACCCCGTGAATGGGCACGGGATGGGGCAAAAGACCCTCAAAATCCGTCTCCCCAAAGAGGCTGTCGCTGAAGCGCACCTCCGGCAAAAAATCAGGGTCGATGCCGAACCAGCCGCAGATCTCCGGGTCCCAGGAAAGGGTCCGCAGGTTGAACAGCTGGGTGCGGGAGGCGTTGGAGTAATCCGTGGCGAACACCCTGCCGCCGGTGAGCTTGTACACCAGCCAGGCATCGATGGTGCCGGCGCACAGGTTCTTCCCGGCGAGGCCAGGAGTGTTTTCCAAAATCCAGGCCCACTTGGCCGCCGGGAAGTAGGGGGACAGGTTCAGGCCTGTCCTCTCTTGGATGGCTTCGGCCTTGTCCGCCAGCCTTTGGCAGATACCCGCGGCCCGGGCGCACTGCCACACCACCGCGTCCGCCACGGGCAGGCCCGTGTCCCGGTCCCAGAGGAGGGCTGTCTCCCGCTGGTTGCTGATGCCCACCGCCCCGATGGACTCCCGGTCGATACCGGTCTCCTCCAACAGCAGGCGGACGGTCTCCAGGGTGTTGCGGTAGATCTCCATGGGATCGTGGGACACCCAGCCCTGGCTGTTGATCTTCTGCTCGTGAGGCAGGTCGTGGCGGCCCAGGAGCCGTCCCTCCCCGTCAAAGAGCAATGCCTTGGTGCCGGAGGTGCTCTGGTCGATGGCTAAAATCGTCTTCATGGAAGCAGCTCCTCCGCGGCCTTGGCGATGCCCTGGGCGTCCAGGCCGTAGTGGGCGAACACCTCCGCCGATTTTCCGGCGATGGCGGGCTCGTCCGGCAGAGCCAGGTTCTTCACCGGGATGGGATGGCTCTCCCCCACCACCTGGCTGACCATGCTGCCCATGCCGCCGTACAGGCTGTGCTCCTCGGCGGTGACAATGGCCTTGGTCTCCCGGGCGGCCTGGAGCACCACCTCTTTGTCCAAGGGCTTGACGCAGTACATGTCGATGACCCGGGCGGAGATGCCCTTTTCCTCCAGCAGAAGGGCTGCGTCCAGAGCGGGGCGCACCAGCTCCCCGCAGGCGATGAGGGTCACGTCTCTGCCCTCCCGCACGGTGAGGGCCTTGTCCATCTGGAAGTTTTCCGGCACGGACCCGTACACGTCCTCCACAGCGTTTCTTCCCACCCGGATGTAGGCCGGGTCGTCGTCTTTCACCAGGACTTCCATCAGAGCCTGGGTGAGAAACCGGTCGCTGGGCAGGTACACCCGCAGGCCGGGAATGGAGGCCAACGCCGCGATGTCCTGGGCGCTGTGGTGGGTCATGCCCAACGCCCCGTAGCTGATGCCCCCGGAGATGCCGATGAGCTTTACATTGGTGTGGGAGTAGGCCACGTCCACCTTTACCTGCTCCATGCTCCGGGTGGAGAGAAAGCTGGCCGGGGAGGCGGCGAAGGGCCGCAGGCCGCACCGGGCCATGCCCGCCGCCGTGGAAACCAAACTCTGCTCGGCAATGCCCATCTCCACAAACTGCTCTGGAAACTCCTTGGCAAAGGGCGCCAGGGACGCGGAGCCCCGGGAGTCGCTGCACAGCACGGTGATGGTCTTGTCCTCCTTGGCCCGATCCAGCAGCACCTGGCAGATCACCTGCCGGTTGGGGATTGTGTTGCTCATTGCGCCGCCTCCTTTTCCAAAAGCTCCCTTCGGGCCGCCTCATATTCCTCCTGAGTGGGCACTCTGTGGTGCCACCCGGCTTGGTTCTCCATAAAGGACACCCCGCAGCCCTTCACCGTGTCCGCGATGATGACCGTGGGCTTGCCCTGGAAGGCCTTCGCCTCGCTGAAAGCCCGCTCCAGGTCCGCCACGTCGTTGCCCTTGGCGTGGAGGGTGTGCCAGCCAAAGGCGGCCCACCGGTCGTCCTGGCTGTCCTGGGCCATGACCTCCTCGGTGCCGCCGGAGATTTGCAGCCGGTTCCGGTCCACCACGGCGCAGAGATTGTCAAGCCGGTAGTGTCCGGCGGCCATGGCCCCTTCCCACACGGAGCCCTCCGCCAGCTCGCCGTCCCCCATGACCACATACACCCGGTAGGACTTCCCCTGGCGCTTCCCTGCCAGGGCCATGCCCACCCCCACGGACAGGCCGTGGCCCAGGGAGCCGGAGTTCATCTCGATGCCGGCTATCTTGTTGTTGGGGTGGCCAATGTACTTGCTGCCAAACTGGGAAAACGTCTCTAAATCTTTCTCCGGGAAAAAGCCCTTGTCGCAGAGGACACTGTACAGCGCCTCCACCGAATGGCCTTTGCTCAGGATGAAATGGTCGCGGTCCACGGTGGAGAAGTTCTCCGGAGTCACGTCCATCACCCGGTTGTACAGCACGTTCAGGATGTCGCACACGCTGAAATCCCCGCCGATATGTCCCGTTTTGGCCCGGTAGACCATGTCCAGCACCCGCAGGCGCAGGGCGTATGATTTTGCCTGTAAAGTCACGATACCGCCGCCTTTCTCACTCGCCCCGGAGATAGGCCTTGACCTGCTCCTCGTTGTTGTCGTACAGGTCGGGCGTAATCCCCAGATATTTGCAGGCTTCAAACAGCACAGGCACCACGTCCTTGTGAATGCCCACACAGTGGTGGATGTAGGGTCCCTCCACCAGCTTGGCTTCCAGGCGCTTCCAGTTCTCCACCTCCACCCAGAGGTAGGTCCCCTTGGTGTAAGGGCCGTCGATGCCCTTGGCCGTGCCCAGCAGCAGGCTGTACTCCCCGTTGTCCCCGTCAAACCGGCACAGGGTCACCAGGCCGTGCTTGGCCTGGGCCTCCACCGCCCCGGGATAGTCAAAGGCCAGAGGCATGCCGATGGTGGGCTTCTCCGCCGCGCAGGAAAGGGGCCAAGGGCCGCAGTGCTGCAAGAGCTCTCCGTTTTCGTTGTCCGGGTGGCGCACAGTCCAGTCCGCGAAGAAGGAGGGAGTGCGGTTCAGGTCCGCCGCCTCCGCCATGACAGCGGTGATGGCCCCGTGGATGTCCGTCTCGCACACCACCGGCAGGCCTTCCTCGTTTAACAGGGAGTTGGCCGCGCAGGGCATAATGCCCAGCTCCCCTTGCAGGGCGTTCCAGCACTGGATGGCCACGGCATTGCAGCCGTACTGGTCCGCCAGCCGGCGCATGGCCACCTTCAGGGCGGCGATGTTTTCCAGCTGCTCCCCTGTGACACAGACGTTCATCTTTTCCTTGCAGTAGTCCATCACGGCCTTGACTTCTGTGCCTTCTTCCTTGGCTTTTTTCACCTGGGCGGTCAGCTCCGGCAGGGGGATGGGGGACAGCTGGATGTTGAACTTTTCCAGCAGCTCTCCCTCGTTGCACATGGTGGACCAGAAATCAAAGGGCCGGGGGGCGATTTGCAGAATCCGGGTGCGGCGGAATACCTTCACCACGTTGCACACCGCCAGAAAATCCTTCACGCCCCGCTCGAACTCCGGGTCGGTCAAGCGGCAGTTGGTCATGTAGGTAAAGGACACCTGGAACCGCCGCAGCACCTTGCCCGTGGCGAACAGGCCGCACTGGCTGTCCCGCAGGCGCACGCCGTTCTCGTCGGGACGCTCGTCCCGGGGACCCCACAGCAGCACCGGCACCCCCAGCTGCCGGGCCAGCCGGGCCACCACATACTCCGTGCCGAAGTTGCAGTGGGGCACGAACAGGCCGTCCACCTTCTCCTTGCGGAATTTCTCCAGAATGGGCGCCACGTCCTTGTCGTCGTAGAGCAGGCCCTCGGGATTGATGTCGTCAATGTCCACAAAGGACACCCCCAGCTCCAGCAGCCGCTCCTTGGTCAGCCCCCGGTACTTGATGGCGTCCGGCGCGCTGAAAATGCTTCGCCGCGTGGGCGCGTAGCCCAGCTTGATCACCTTTCCATCCATACGAACTTGTTCCTCCCTTTCATTGATTTTCCGATGGGGCGGCGGGGCGGCTCAGGTCCCGCACGCTTTCCCGCTCCACAAAAGAGCTTCTCACCTGGATTTTCGTGCAGTAGTCCGCCCCGTGCTTGGCCATCTCCACCAGGCGCCGCACCGCCGCCCGGCCCATTTCCCGGTTGTACACCTTAATGGTGGTCAGGGGCGGGTTGGAAATGGCGCAGAAGGGCAAGTCGTCAAACCCCACCACCGACACGTCCCCCGGCACCTGGTAGCCGTTTTGCTGCAGCGCCCGCACGGCGCCCAGGGCGATCATGTCGTTGTCGGCGAAAAACGCCGTGGGCAGGTCCGGCTCCGTTTGCAGCAGAGAGGTCATGTCCGCGTAGGCCCCCTCCATGCTGGGCGTCAGGGAAAAGGTGTATTCCGGGCGGTACTCCAGACCCTTCTCCCGCAACGCCCGGACATAGCCCTCCTCCCGGTACAGGAAGTTCTTGATGCGGTAACTGCCCTTGAGATAGCCGATCTCCCGGTGGCCCTTTCCGGCCAGGTAATTCACCGCCCGGGCAGCCCCGTCCACATTGTCAATAAGCACCGCGTTCAGACTCAGCCCCTCGTACCAGTTGTCCAGCACCAGAACCGGGGACATGGCCTCCTCAAAGCGCTTGGCCTGCTCCTCCTCCAGCTCCGTTCCCAGCACCAGCAGCGCTGTGGAGGGGTCGCCGCAAAGCTCCTGAAGCTGCCCCTCATAGTCCCCGCTGTCCCGGGTCAGGTTGTAAATCAGCGTGTCAAAGCCGAAGCTCCTGCCCTCCTCCTCCACCCCGCTGATCAGCGAGGAGAAAAAGGGCGAGTCGTTGACGATAGCCCCGCTGGCGCGGTACATCACCAGCTTCACGCTGCTGACCCGCCAATCCGCCGCGTAGCCGGCCTCCCGGGCGGCTTTGCGGATCTTTTCGGCGGTTTCCCGGTTGACACCTTTTTTGTTGTTCAGCGTGTTGGAGACAGTCGCCTGGGAATAGCCGGTCATTTCGCTGAGTAGTTTGATACTGATCTTCATGAAAACGCTTTCCCCTTCTTGGCGCCAGCCCTTCTCGCCTGTCCTTCCCCTATATTATAAGCGAAGAAAGCGGCGTGCGCAATAGTTTTATAAAAATATTTTTTAAAATATTTATGCAATTATTTTAGAAAATTTACTTTCCATAGGTCAGCCGCAGCTTGCTGAACATGTCCTCCAAAATAAACCGGGCGTTGATGTCGTCGTAAATACGGATGGTTCTGCCGCTTCCGGTAAAGTGGTAGGCCATGTTCTCGTCAATCACCGGCGCCTCTCCCTGATGGGACAAAAACTGCTGCGGATTGAGCAGAATGCCAATGGTGGGAGAGTCTCCCAAGGACCAGCACTTGATAACAATTTATATAGAGTTTTATCCTCTTTCCTCCCCCAAACACAAAACCGCCTTTTACCAGGCTTTTGGAGAAAACGCAACCCCCGGTTGCGGGGATTCCACCTCTTGTGGGTGGCGGTGGGAGGGGCAGTCTGCTATACTACAAGCAGAAAGGAGGCGTTCCCATGACTCTGGGACAAAAAATTCAAAGGCTTCGAAAAGAGAAAAGGCTGACCCAAGAGCAGCTGGCGGAAAGGCTTCACGTCTCCCGGCAGGCTGTTTCCCGGTGGGAGCTGGATGAGGTGCTGCCGGACACCCAAAACCTTCTTCCCTTAAAGGAGGCCCTGGGAGTTTCCCTGGACATTTTGCTGGACCCGGCCCAGGAGCTGGAGCCGCCTCCGGCAAGCTTTTCACAGCCCTTTGCCGGGCAGTGGAAAAAATCCCGGTGGAGATGGCTGTGGAGCCTGCCGGCAGTTCTGACGGCCCTTTACTATCTGGTGGTGCTTACGGTATCCTGGTTCGCTATGGGGCGCTTGCCCGCCGCCTCCGGTCCGCTGCTGCTGGCCTGCCTGGGATTCTGTCTGTGGGTGTATCTCATCGCCTTGGCAGGCTGGACCTTGACGCTGCTGATCCGGTTTCTCAAACAGAGACTGGGGCAGCCATAAAAAAACTCCCTCGGGAAATTCCGAGGGAGTTTTTTTATCGATCCAGTGTGGAGAGCAGCTCCCACACCAGGCCTTGAAACTGCTGGGAGACCCGGTCGGCTGTCTCCTGCACCTCCTGATGGGACAGGGGCCTTTCCGAAAGCCCCGCGGCCAGGTTGGTGATACAGCTGATCCCGCAGACCTCCAGCCCCATGTGCCGGGCGGCAATGGCCTCACAGGCGGTACTCATGCCTACGGCGTTGGCGCCCAGGGCGGCAAACAGCCGGATCTCTGCCGGGGTCTCGTACTGGGGACCGGTGGTTTGCAGATACACCCCCTGCTTGATGGGGATCCCCAGCCGCTCCGCCGCGGCCATGGCCCGCTGCCTCAGCCGGGGAGAGTAGACCTGGGACATATCCGGGAACCGGGGGCCAAGCTCCTTTTCATTGGGTCCCAAAAGAGGGGAAGGCACAAAGCTGGCAATATGATCGGTAAGCAGCATCAAATCCCCCGGCTCCAGTCCGGGGCCAATGCCTCCGGCGGCGTTGGTCAGCAAAATCCGCCCAGCGCCCAGCAGGCCCATCACCCGGGTGGGCAGCACCACGTCCTCCATGGAGTACCCCTCATAATAGTGGACCCGCCCCTGCATAACCACCACCGGCTCCGGACCCACCCAGCCAAAGAGAAACCTTCCCTGGTGGCCCGGCACAGTGGAGACAGGAAAGCCCGGAAGCTCTCCGTACTCCACGGCGGCCTCCAGGGACAGCCGCTCTCCAAACCCGCCCAGGCCAGAGCCTAAAATCAGGGCGGTGCGGGGAACAAAGTCCGTCCTTTGTCGAATGGCGGCCACACAGGCCCGCAAGCGTTCATAGGCAGTCATGGGGATCATCCTTTCTTTTTTCCCATCCTACCAGCTTTCGCCCGTTCTGTCAACCGCACTCCTCAATCCGCAGCAGCCGGTTGTACTTGGCCACCCGCTCTGTCCGGCAGGGAGCGCCGGTTTTGATCTGCCCCGCATTGACTCCCACTGCCAAATCCGCGATGAAGGTGTCCTCGGTCTCCCCAGAGCGGTGGGAGATAATGGTCCTATACCCGCTGCGCTTGGCCAGCTCTATGCAGTCCAGGGTCTCCGTCAGGGTGCCGATCTGGTTGGGCTTGATGAGAATGGCGTTTCCCGCCCCCTCGTCAATGCCCTGGCGCAGCCGCTCCAGATTGGTGACAAACAGGTCATCCCCCACCAGCTGGACCTTGCTTCCCAGCCGCCGGGTAAGCTCCGCCCAGCCGGAGAAGTCTTCCTCCCCCAAGGGATCCTCGATGGACAGAATGGGATACTTGCTCACCAGCCCCTCCCAATATTCAATCAGGTCCTCTGTGTCCATCTCCTTTCCCCGCTTGGGCAGGCGGTAGCGGTTCCCCTGGACCCATTCGCTGCCGGCGGCGTCCAGGGCCAACTGCACCTTGCCGCTGTACCCGGCCTTGTCAATGGCGGCCAGTACCGCCTGGATGGCGGCCTCGTCGCTTTCCAGATCCGGGGCGAAGCCTCCCTCGTCCCCCACGCCGGTGGAAAGGCCCCGCTCCCGCAGCATGGCGCCCAGGGTGTGGGTAATCTCCGCGCACCAGCGCAGGCCCTCCCGGAAGCTGGGGGCCTCCACGGGCACAATCATAAACTCCTGGATGTCGATATTGTTCCCGGCATGGGCGCCGCCGTTGAGGATGTTCATCATGGGCCGGGGCAGCTGATAGGCAGCGGCTCCTCCCAAAAACCGGTACAGGGGCATGCGGTAGTGAGCGGCGATAGCCCGGGCCGCCGCCAGAGATACCGCCAGGGTCGCGTTGGCCCCCAGATGGGCCTTGTTGGGGGTGCCGTCCAGCTTTTGCAGCACCTGGTCAATCTCCCGCACGGTTAGGCTGGGGACCTTCTCCAGCGCCGGGGAAATGATTTCCGTCACGTTCCGCACCGCCTTGAGTACTCCCTTTCCTCCGTAGCGCCGCTGGTCCCCATCCCGCAGCTCCACCGCTTCAAACTTTCCCGTAGAGGCCCCCGAGGGCGCGGCGGCTGTCCCCATGGTGCCGTCGCTCAGCTGAACGGTGGCGCTTACTGTGGGATTTCCCCGAGAGTCTAAAATCTCGCAGCCGTAGACCCTTTGAATCCGTACCATTGCAATCTCCTCGCTTTTTGAAAGAATTTTTCTGGAATCCTCTCCTAGTATTCTGCGTTGCAAGGGATTTTAAACTGTGCTACACTATTTTTAGCCTGGGCTCTGCGCAGGCCAACACTCTTTTGGAAGGAAGCTGCCTTATGAAAATGGAACACGTCACCCCGGAAAGCGTGGGAGTACCCTCTCAGGCTGTTCTGGACCTGTTGGACGAGCTGTACCGCTATGGCATTGAGATGCACGGCATCCTGCTGCTGCGCCACGGAAAGATCTATGCCCAGGGCTGGTGGAGCCCCTACAATCCCCAGACCCCTCACGCCATGTTCTCCTTTACCAAAAGCCTGACCTCCACCGCCATCGGCTTTGCGGTGCAGGAGGGCGTCCTCTCCCTGGACGACCGGCTGGTGGATATTTTCCCGGACAAGATTCCGGAAAACCCCAGCGAGCATCTGCGCCAGTGCCAGGTCCGCCACCTGCTGATGATGGGCTGCGGCCACGAGACGGAGATTCCCAAATGGGGAGACGGCGACCGGGACTGGATTTCCGCCTTTCTCCATCACCCCTTTGTCTACAAGCCTGGCACCCACTTTCTCTACAACACTGCCGGCACCAACCTGCTCTCGGCCATTTTGACCCGAAAAACCGGCCTGACCCTGACCCAATTTTTAAAACCCCGGCTGTTCGATCCCCTGGGCATGGGAGACGTCTCCTGCTATGCCATGCCCGACGGCACCGAGATGGGCGGCGCAGGCTCCTATCTGACCCTGGACGCCATGGGCCGGTTCACCCAGTTTATCGCCAACCGGGGGACCTGGGGCGGAAAACGGCTGCTGAACGAGGGCTGGTTCGATCTGGCCACCTCCAAGCAGATTGAAAACAACGGCCCTGGCTGGGACGGGGACCCCGACTGGCATGTGGGCTATGGGTTCCAGTTCTGGCGGTGCGACAAGCCTGGGGTGTTCCGGGGCGACGGGGCCTTTGGACAATTTGGCGTGGTGCTGGCCCAGCAGGACGCCGTGGTGGTGATTCAGTCCGCCTCCATGCGGCTGCAGGCGGTGCTGAACGCCGTGTGGGACAAGCTGCTGCCCGCCTTCTCCGACGGTCCCTTACCTGAGGATTCCCACGCCTGTCACCGGCTGGAAAAGCGCCTGGCCCGCCTAGAGCTGAACCCCATGCTGGGCAAACGGAACCCCGGAGCAGAAGCCTCCCTTCACGGGGCGGTGTATGTCCCCAACCGGGAGATCCCCGGCCTGTACGATCTGGTGGCCGGCGGCGGACATTTCCAAAATATAGGAGGAAAGCTGGAACGGCTGGAGTTTGTGTTCCAGGGGGACGACGCCCGGCTGCTCTTCCACCAGGATAACGGCTTGCGGGAGCTGCGCCTGGGCATAACCGGCCACTTTGTTTCCTCCGAAATTGACGGGACGCTCTTTGGCGCCAACGGCTCCTGGCGCGCTCACAACAAGCTGGAGGTGGAGATCCGCAACACCCGCATGACCACTGGTCTGGTGCTGGTTTTGGAGTTCAACGGCAGCCAGCTGACCCTTCACAGCGACCTGACCACCCCGGAAAAGGGCGGTCTGGCCGGAGCCGCCCCCGCGTCCATGACCCTCACCCTTCAGTCTGGTGAGATCAACACCAAAACTAAGATGTACTGGGAGAATTGAGATACTCCCCCAGGGAAGGTGGACCCCCCTCCTGTTTCTCTCACCTTGTAAAAAAGCCGCCAGCTTCTTCGCCGGCGGCTTTATTTTCATTTGGATCAGACCAGTTCCAGGATGGCCATCTCTGCG
>CAJMOH010000015.1 GCA_905215055.1 uncultured bacterium | reverse complement strand
TCGCGCCCAGGGCGGCTCGCTGACGCTCGCGCTCATCGAACCGGTCACGCACGCGCGCGGGACTATGCCGCCGGAAGAGCGTTACCCAAAAGAGCTGGGCAAAGAACTTTTTCTTCGCGCCCAGGGCGGCTCGCTGACGCTCGCGCTCATCGAACCGGTCACGCACGCGCGCGGGACTGCCCGGCAAACCGCAGCGCAAGGCGGGGTTCACCTATTATGACAGCTTCCAAATATCCCGGTTATACTCCGCCACGGAGCGGTCCGAAGAGAAGTATCCGGCCTTGGCGATGTTGATGAGCATCTTTCTGGCCCAGGCCAGTCGGTCCTCGTAATCCGCCAGGGCCTGTTCTTTCACCTGGATATACTCCTTCACATCCAGCAGGGCCATAAACCAATCCTTGCGGGTCATGTCCTTGTACAGCCGGGCCAGATTCTCCGGGTCCCCCAAGCGCATCATGGCGGGGCTGATAAGGAAATCCACCAGGTCCGTGATCTCCTCGTCCTGGCAGTAATAGTCCCCGGGGCGGTAGGCGCTTTGGGCGTACAGGTCCATCACCGTCTCGCTGGACTGGCCAAAGATATACACGTTGTCCTCCCCTGCCAGATCATGGATCTCCACATTGGCGCCGTCCATGGTGCCCAGGGTGACGGCCCCGTTGAGCATCATCTTCATGTTGCCGGTGCCGCTGGCCTCCTTGCTGGCCAGAGAGATCTGCTCGGAGATGTCGCAGGCGGGGATGAGCTTTTCCGCCCAGGTGATGTTGTAGTTTTCCACAAAGTGGACCTTCAGCCAGGGACTGACCTCCGGGTCTTGGGCGATCAGGTTTTGCAGGCAGAGAATCAGGTGGATAATGTCCTTGGCGATGATATAGGCGGGAGCCGCTTTCGCCCCAAACAGCAGGGTAATGGGCCGCTTCGGCTTGCGGCCAGCCTTGATCTGCTTGTACTTCCAGATGATGTACAGGGCGTTCATCTGCTGGCGCTTGTACTCGTGAAGGCGCTTGATTTGGATGTCGAAGATGGAGTTCTCGTCCAGGTCCACCCCTTCCCGCTCCTTCACATAGGCACAGAGGGCCTGCTTGTTTTCCTTCTTGATGGCCAGCAGCTGGCCCAGGGCGGTTTCATCGTCCTGATACCGCAAAAGCTGCTCCAGCTGATTGGCGTCCTTTTTCCAGCCGGAACCGATCTTCTCCGTGATCCACCGGCTCAGCGCCGGGTTACAGTGCATCAGCCAGCGGCGGAAGGTGACGCCGTTTGTCTTGTTGTTGAATTTTTCCGGATAGATCTGGGCGAAGGCTTTCAGCTCCGATTTCTCCAGAATCTCCGTGTGGAGGCTGGCAACGCCGTTGACGGAGAAGCCGTAGTGAATGTCCATGTGGGCCATGTGTACCAGGCCGTTCTCATCCAGGATGGCCACCTTGGGGTCGGGATACTGCTCCTTCACCCGCTGGTCCAGCTCCTGGATGATGGGCACCAGCTGAGGCACAGCCTCCTCCAAATAGTCCAGAGGCCACTTCTCCAGGGCCTCCGCCAGAATGGTGTGGTTGGTGTAGGCGCAGGTTTGGGACACGGTCTCGATGGCGTCGTCCAGACTGACGCCCCGCTGGGTGAGCAGCCGGATCAGCTCTGGGATTACCATGGAGGGATGGGTATCGTTAATCTGGATGACGGCGTACTTGTGCAGGTCCTTCAGAGGACGGCCCTGGTCCTCCAGGTCCTTCAAAATCAGCTGGGCCGCGGCGCTGACCATAAAATACTGCTGGTACACCCGCAGCAGCCGTCCCGCCCGGTCGCTGTCATCGGGATAGAGGAACAGGGTCAGGTTATGAAGAATGTCCGTCTTGTCAAAGTCAATGCCCTGACGTACCAGGGATTCGTCCACGGTTTCCAGGTCGAAGAGACGAAGCTTGTTCACGCCGCTTTCATAGCCGGAAACGTACAGGTCATAGAGCACGGCCTCAGCCTCTCCCTGGGGGAAGGGTACGGAAAAGGACACTCCCGCAGGCTTCAGCCAGCTTTTTGGAGAGAGCCAGGCGTCTGGCCGTTCCTGCTGCTTGTGGTCCTGGAAGAACTGATGGAACAGGCCAAAGTGGTACAGCAGCCCCACGCCGTCCCCAGGCAGGCCCAGGGTGGCAGCGGAGTCCAGATAGCAGGCGGCCAGGCGGCCCAGGCCCCCATTGCCCAGGGAAGGCTCGGTTTCCACCTCTTCCACGGCGGAGAGGTCCTTGCCGGCTTCGGCCAGGGCCTCCTTCACCTGGTCGTAGATTCCCAGGTTAATCAGGTTGTTGGAAAGCAGCTTTCCCACCAAAAACTCCGCGGAGATGTAATAGAGCTTTTTCTCCCCGGAAATCTGTTTGGCGGCGGCAAGCTTTTCCTGAACAAGCTCCAGCAGGGCCAGGTAAATCTCCTTGTTGTCCGCTGCCAGCAGGCCCTTGGAAAACCGCAGGCCCACTTTCTGTTCCAATTCATCACGCATCCGCATGGCTCTTATCTCCTTTCTTCGCAGCCTTGCCCGTCTTTTTCCCAGGCTTGGCTGTCTGGTTCTTCCCGGCCTTCTGTGCAGGCTCTTCCGCGGGGCCCTTGCCGGGCTCACTCTTCGAGGCACGGCCGTAAATCAAGGAGAGCCGGGCCATTTTCCCGGCCAGCTCCTCATCCATGTCCTCTGGGGACATGCGCCAGCGCCAGTTGGTGCCCCCCACCGTGGAGGGGGTGTTGATGCGGCATTCGCCCCCCAGGCCCAGATAGTCCTGCAGGGGGATGACCGCCAGGTCTGCCACGCTCTCCAGCGCCCCCCGGATGAAGGCCCAGGGGCCGTCCTCCACCGCCTCAAAGCCCAGGTAATCCTTGGCCAGCTGAAGGACCTCCGGCTCTTGGGTGTCCAGCCAGCCCCGGGTGGTGGTGTTGTCGTGGGTGCCGGTGTACACCACGCAGTTGTGGGGGTAATAGTGGGGCAGGTAGCTGCTGTCCTCGTTGGGGTCAAAGGCAAACTGCAGCACCTTCATGCCGGGGTAGCCGCTGTTTTTCAGCAGGCGCTTTACCGCGGGGGTAAGGAAGCCCAGGTCCTCGGCGATGATGGCGGCGTTCTCCACGTTCTGGTTGATGGCCCGGATGAAGTCCATGCCGGGGCCCTTGCGCCAGCGGCCGTTGCGGGCGGTGGTGTCCCCGTAGGGGATGGCGTAGTAGCTCTCCAACCCCCGGAAGTGATCGATGCGCAGCACATCATACATGGAGAGGTTCGCCTTGATGCGCTTGATCCACCAGGAGTAGCCGTCCTCCTTCATCACGTCCCAGCGGTAGAGGGGGTTGCCCCACAGCTGGCCGTCGGCGGTGAAGGCGTCCGGCGGGCAGCCGGAGACCTCGGTGGGCACGTTCTTCTCATCCAGCTGGAACAGCCCGGGCTGGGCCCACACGTCGGCGCTGTCCATGGCCACATAGATGGGCGCGTCCCCAATGATCTTCACGCCCCGCTGGTTGGCGTACTCCTTCAGGGCGCCCCACTGCTGGAAGAACAGGTACTGGGTAAAGACGTAGTAGTCCACGTCCTCCTTGTACTTTTCCCGGCACTCCTCCAGGGCGGCGGGGTCCCGCAGGCGCAGCCCCTTCTTCCATTCGGTCCAGGGGCGGCCCTTGTTTTTGTCCTTCAGGGCCATGTAGAGGGCGTAATCCTCCACCCACTCCGCGTTTTCCTGGCGGAACGCCTCCAGGGCCTTTTTGTCCTCAAAGTTTTTAAAAGCCTTGCGCAGCAGCTTTTTCCGGCCGGTGCGCACCACATCATAGTCCACATGAGAGGGGTCCTCCCCCCACTCCACCCGCTTGCAGGCGCCCTTTTTCAAAAGACCTGCCTCCGCAAGCTGGTCCAGGTCGATATACAGGGGCTCTCCCGCAAAGGCAGAATAGCTCTGATAGGGGCTGTCCCCAAAGCTGGTGGGCCCCAGGGGCAGCACCTGCCAATACCGCTGTTCGGCCTGCACCAGGAAATCCACCCACTCACGGGCGGCCTGGCCGAAATTGCCGATGCCGTATTTCGAGGGCAGGCTGCTGACAGGCAAAAGCACTCCGGCAGCCCGCGTCATCCAAGTTTTCCGCGGCATAGAAACGCTCCTTTCCAAACAGACGGGTGCTGACAGCCCCGCCTGGAATTTTCACTCTGGGCCTAGTATAGCACCATTAGGGGGGTGTTCGCAAGGCAAAACTAGACGAATCCTATAAAAATAGCAAAATAGACAGAGGTTAATTTATAAATTCAGCATTTCTTCTTCCGGTTTTTTTAGTTTTGCTTTTCCCTTTGGAAAAATTCTGCTATACTTCTTAAAGAAGAAATCAGGCTAGAAAAGAGGATGGCTGTGCCTACAAAGCTACAAATCTTGGAAGAATATTTTGGCTACCCCGCCTTTCGTCCAGGGCAGGAGGAGCTGATTGACGCGCTGTTGGCCCGGCGGGACGCGGTGGGAATTATGCCCACGGGGGCGGGAAAATCCCTGTGCTATCAGGTGCCGGCCCTGCTGATGGAGGGCATCACTCTGGTGGTGTCCCCGCTGATCTCTCTGATGAGGGACCAGGTGAGCGCCCTGGTACAAAACGGCGTGCGGGGGGCCTATCTCAACAGCTCCCTGAGCTGGAGCCAGTACCGGGCCGCCCTGCGAAACGCCAAGGCCGGAGTGTACAAGATCATCTATGTGGCGCCGGAGCGTCTGCTGACCCCGGAATTTCTGGACTTTGCCAAAAGCGCCCCCATCGCTATGGTCACCATTGACGAGGCCCACTGTGTCTCCCAGTGGGGACAGGACTTTCGGCCAAGCTATTTGTCCATTCCGGAGTTTATCGGCGCTCTTCCCCAGCGGCCGGTGGTTTCGGCCTTTACCGCCACCGCCACGCCCCGGGTGCGGCAGGATATTCTCTCCCTGCTTCAGCTGCGGGACCCCTGGGTGACAGTCACCAGCTTTGACCGGCCCAACCTGTATTTTGAGGTTCGCCGGCCCAAGGACAAGCTTCAGGAAACACTGAGGCTGCTGGAGGAGCGCCGGAACAAAAGCGGCATTGTCTACTGCGCCACCCGCAAGGCCGTGGAGGAGGTGTGCCAGGCCCTGCGGGATCAGGGCTTTGCCGCCACCCGATACCACGCCGGCCTGCCGGATCAGGAGAGGCTGCAAAACCAGGAGGATTTTCTCTACGACCGGTCCGCAGTGATGGTGGCCACCAACGCCTTTGGCATGGGCATTGACAAATCCAACGTCAGCTTTGTCATTCACTACAACATGCCCAAGGACCTGGAAAGCTACTACCAAGAGGCTGGCCGGGCCGGACGGGACGGTGGACCAGCAGAGTGCTTTCTCCTTTACAGCGGGGCGGACGTGGCCCTGAACCGGTTTCTCTTCACCCACGGGGAAGAAAATCAGTACATAGACGAGGCCGTTTTGGAACAGCTTACCCAGCAGAACGAGCAGCGGCTGCGGGCCATGACCGGCTATTGCCACACCACCAGCTGCCTGCGGGAATACATTCTTCACTATTTTGGGGAGCACGCCCCCACCCAGTGCGGCAACTGTCAAAACTGCGTGGGCCGCTTTGAGCGGGTGGACATCACCCCCCAGGCCCGGGAAATTCTCTCCTGCGTGCGCTATCTGCGGCAGCGGTTTGGAATCAAAATGGTGGTGGACGTGCTGCGGGGCAGCAAAAGCGAAAAGGTCCGCCGCCAGGGATTTGATAAGCTGCCTATCTATGGACGGCTCTCCCAGGTGAAGGAGGGGGAGCTGCGAGATATGATTCACGCCCTGCTGCTGCAGGAATTTTTGGAGCAGTCCGCCGGGGAATACCCCACCCTGTCCCTGGGACCTCAGGCGGACAGCCTGCTGGCAGGCCAAGCGAAGGCCTTCCTGCAGGTGCGGGAGGCTCCCAAGCAGCCCCTGGAAAAGAAAACGCCCCGGGCGCTGCCCAAGGGCGACCCGGAGCTTTTGGACCGGCTGCGCCAGCTGCGGGCGCGGCTGTCCCGGGAGCAGAATGTTCCCATGTACATCATCTTTTCCAATGCCACATTGGAGGCCATGGCGGCGTATCAGCCCGTCACCTCGGAGGAGCTTCTGGATATTCCCGGCGTGGGGCAGGCCAAGCTGCAAAAGTATGGCATGGAATTTCTCAAGGAAATCCAACAGTGGATGGGTTCACAGGAGAATGGCGAAGGGTTTTGAAAGGAGCCCCTTCTCTAATCCAGCAGCCCCAGCTCCTCCTTCCAGCGCAGAACCCGCAGGACGGATTGGTCGATGCGCTCCTCGGGAATCTGGCCGTTCTCCACGGCGGCCAGCACAGCGGGATACTGGGTCTCGTAGTCGGAGCAGCACAGCAGGTCGTTGCCAGCCAGCACCGCCTGCACCGCCGCGCTGGAGGCGTCGCAATACTGCTGGATGGCGTCCATCACCAGGTCGTCGGTGATGATGCAGCCGGTAAAGCCCAGCTCTTCCCGAAGAACCCGGTGCCATTCCGGCGAGAGGGAGGCAGGCCGCTCCCCATCCCCGCAGGAGACAATGTTGTGGCACACCAGCACACATCCGGCTCCCGCCTGGATTCCCGCCTGAAAGGGAAGAAAATCCTGCTGGCGAAAAACATCATAGGGGCGCTCGTCCAGGGCCACGCCGGTGTGGGTATCCTCATTGTTGCCGTAGCCGGGAAAATGCTTGAGCACGCAGCCCATGCCGTTCTCCCCGTACAGGGACACGATCCGCTTTACATAGTCCGCCGTGGTTTCCGGGTCCCGGCCCAGAGAGCGGTCGTACATAAAGGCCCCTTCCTCCTGGGTGACATCGCACACCGGGGCAAAATTCACATTGATCCCCAGGTCTTGCAGGGTGTGAATTTTCTCCTGCTCCATGCCGGCGGCTAAGTCCAGACCGCCCTGCTCGTACAGCTGCCGGGGAGACAGATAGGGCTCCGGGCAGAGGGCGGGGTTAGAGCTGACCCGCACTACCGTGCCACCCTCCTCGTCCACGCCGATGAGCATGGGAACGCCCACGCTGTCCTGATAGCTTTGAATGTCCTCCCGCACCTGGTCCCGGATTTTGTCCGCAAAGTCCCTGCCGAAGAGAATGTACCCGCCAAACTGATAGCGGGCCGCCGTTTCAGCGGCCTCCTCCTTAGGCACCCGGACAAAGAACAGCTGCCCCACCTTCTCCTCCAGCGTCATGGAGGAAAGCAGTTCTTCCGGAGTGAGGGCGTCTTTCTCTTCTGGCGCGGTAAGCTCCACCGCAAGGGCGGGAACCGTGTCCGTGGTTCGGGCGTTTTTGTCGTAGGTGACAGCGGCCTGACAGCCGTCCAGCAGGGCGTCTCCCGTAACCTGTGTTTCGTCGGTGATCACCACCGTCAAAGCGGAGCCGTCCTCCAGCCGCAGCTCAAAGACGCTTTTTGAGGCTCTGACCACCTGACCGGCAACCGTGACAAGCTCTGTCTTGGGAGCGGGCATGGGTGAGGGCGAGGGAGCTGACGGCTCCGCAGGCGCCGCAGCCTCTATGGCAGAAGAGCCTTCCCCCTCCTCGGAAGGGCCGGCGCTTGTGAAAGCGGAACAGCCGCACAACGTCCAAAGGACCAGCAGCAATGTTAGGACAGACACAATCTTCCTCATGGGATACATCCTCCTTTCCCGCTGCTTTCAGTATACTCCCCCCTGGAAAAAAAGCAATGCCCGGGACGCAAAAAGGACATTCAGCCGCCTGCTGAATGTCCTTTTGTCACGTTTGCTGTTTTATGGGGAAGCAGCGTCCCGCCAAGGGATTCTCCCCGTAAAAGCGGAGGGCTTCAGCCCTTCACTTCTACTGTCCAGCCAAAGGTGTCCTCTACCTTGCCGGTCTGCAAGCCGGTGACAGTGTCGTAGAGCTTCTGGCTGACAGGGCCAATGCCGCCGTCGGCAATGGTCATGACAGTGTCCTCATAGCGCAGGGCGCCCACCGGAGAGATGACCGCCGCGGTACCGGAGCCCCAGCACTCCTCCAGGGCGCCGGATTTGGCGGCCTCTACCAGCTCGTCCACGCTGATGCGGCGCTCTTCCACCTCCATGCCCCAGTGCTTGCACAAATCGATGCAGGAGGCACGGGTGACACCGGGCAGGATGGAGCCGTTGAGCATGGGGGTGACCACCTTGCCGTTGATTTTGAAGAAGATGTTCATGGCGCCCACCTCTTCAATGTACTTGCGCTCCACGCCGTCCAGCCACAGCACCTGGGAATAGCCCTCGTCGTGGGCCTTTACCTGGGCCGCCAGACTGGCCACATAGTTGCCGCCGGTCTTGGCCTCGCCAATGCCGCCCCGGACCGCCCGGACATAGTCGTCCTCAATCCAGATCTTCACCGGATCCAGGCCGCTTTCATAGTAGGCGCCGGAGGGGGACAGAATGATGATGAACAGGTAGGTATCAGAAGGACGCACCCCCAGGAAGGGGTCGGTGGCGATGACAAAGGGGCGGATGTACAGGCTGGTGCCGGGCTGGGTGGGGATCCAATCCTTGTCCACGGCCACCAGAGTTTTCAGGGCGTTGAGAAAATCGTCCGCGGGGATTTCGGGGATGCACAGACGGTCGTTGGAGTGGTTGGCCCGGGCAATATTTTTGTCGGGGCGGAACAGCAGCACCCGGCCGTCCTCGGTCTTATAGGCCTTCAGTCCCTCGAACATCTCCTGACCATAGTGAAACACCATGGCGGAGGGCTCCAGGGAAATGGGCTGATAGGGGACGATCTTGGGATCGTGCCAGCCCTGCTCCTTGTTGTAGGGCATGACATACATATGGTCGGTAAAGATTTTGCCGAAGCCCAGCTTGGACTGGTCCGCCGGCTTCTCCTTGGGAGCTTTCGTAAGTTCGATTTTGATTTCCTGCATGACAAACAACCTCGCTTTGTTCAGCGCCGCCGGGCCGCGGCCTTAACGGCTCCTGATTTTTATGGTTTGGTACTTATTATAGCACGAATGGGGAATTTTGCAAGAACCAGCCCCTATTTCCTGCATGATAGAACCACAAGCCGCCACTCGCTCCTTTCCGCCGGTCCGCTTTTAAAAAAGCTGGACACCCCCCTTTCGCGCCATGCCTTACTTCCGCGCCGCCTTTACAAAGGCTTCGAAAATCCTCCGGCTGTTCTCGTCGCTGAGGCGGGAAAACTCCGGATGCCACTGGACCGCCAGAGCGAACGGGTGGTCCGGCAGGTAAACGGCCTCCACCATGCCGTCAGGGGCCTTGGCAGCCACCCGCAGTCCCTTGCCCAGCGCCTTGATCCCCTGGTGGTGGTAGCTGTTCACCCCCATCTGGGTGACGCCCACCGCCTGGTAGAGAGGGGTTCCCTGCTCTACCGTCACCGGATGGGCCACCTTGTCATAGGGAGGCGTCTCGTGGTGTTCCACATCGCTGGGACACTCTGTGGGAATGTCCTGATACAAGCTGCCGCCCAACATAACGTTGAACAGCTGAATTCCCCGGCAGATGCCCAGCAGGGGCTTGCCGGTTTCCAGGGTCAGGGGAAAAAGCTTCCGCTCCATGCTGTCCCGCTGGGGGCAGACCGTTCCGCATTGATCCGTGGGGTTCTGGCCGTAGAGGGCCGGGTCCAGGTCGTGGCCGCCGGGAAACAGGAACCCGTCAAAGGTCTGAGCATAGCGCTTCAGGGCTTCCTGATCTGTGGTCAGGGGAAGAATTACCGGGACGGCCCCCGCCGCCTCCAGGCCCTGGGCATAGCCGGGGAGCATCCAATAGCTCTCCAGCTTTTCGTCATACAGGGAAACGATAGCAATGATCGGCTTCATAACAACACCTCGCAGGTTTTTCTCGAATACCTGCCTAGCATACCACAGGAGGGCGGCTGTTTGCAATATCCCCCAACAAAAGTTGCAGAACCCTCCTGTTGCATTCTTGGGGCGTTTCCTCTATACTATATACAAAAAACAAGAAAAGGAAGTGCGTTTTTATGGCTTTGCTTCACTGTAATTTCATGTCCCGTTCTCTGGGAAGGCCGGTTCCCATTCAGGTGGTACTGCCCACGGACAAAATGGCGGGTCCCCAGGGACAGGCTCCCCAGGGTCCCTTTAAGACTCTGTATCTGCTCCACGGTATCTTTGGGGACGAAACAGACTGGGTCTGCGGCACCCGGCTGCAGTCCTGGGCGCAGGACCGGAACCTGGCAGTGGTAATGCCCGCCGGGGAAAACAGCTTCTATGTGGACAACCCCAGGGCCAGCCGGCTGTACGGCACTTACATCGGCAAGGAGCTGGTGGACTTTACCCGGCGCACCTTCCCCCTCTCCGCCAAGCGGGAGGACACCTTCATTGGGGGACTTTCCATGGGCGGCTTTGGAGCCATTGTCAACGGCCTGCAAAACCCGGAAACCTTCGGCGCGGTGTGCGCTCTTTCCTCCGCCCTGATTTTGGACTCTATGATGGAGAACAAGGAGTACACCGATTTTCTCATGACCAACAAGGGCTATTACGAGTCGGTATTCGGCGACTTGGATCAGGTGCGGGGCAGCGACATGGACTATGACGCCCTGGCGGAAAAAGTGGCCAAAGAGCCGGTGAAGCCCCGGTTCTATATGGCCTGCGGCACGGAGGACGGGCTGATCGGTGTGAACCGGGCTTTCCGGGACCATCTGCAAGGGCTGGGCTTTGACGTCACCTATGAGGAAGGCCCCGGCGTCCACGACTGGTACTTCTGGGACAAGTATATCCTGAAGGCGATGGAGTGGCTGCCCTTGGACCGGCCGGAGCAGGGCATCAGCTCGGGACATGTGAGCGATTGATCCAGCAAACCAGGGAGAGGGCGGCATGTGGGCTACGCCGACACGGTGCTGTGGCGGACCTCCCTGCTCTTCCCCGGCTCGGATACGGCGAGCATCCTGTTTTGGAAGGCTGTCACCGGGCTGCTGTTAGGCCTGGCCTTTGGCCTGCTGCGGTGGAAATGCAAAAACGCCTGCGCCCCCGCGCTGCTGCATCTGGCGGTAAATACCTTTGGCAGTTAATATGGAGTAACCGCGAGGGTTCCCCTTCCCCTTTTTGGGAAAGGGGAATTTTTTTCGTTTCCCCTCTTGACAAACCGTATCTAGTGTGTATATAGTATATATACAATATTCCAATGCATGGGAATATTGAAAGGCTTCGGGGGACGCCCCGAGGCAAGGGACCCGGGTCCCAGGAAAGGAAGTGTTGGTTTGCACATTGTCATCAGCAACCAAAGCGGAAAGCCCATTTACGAACAGATCGCCGAACAGATAAAGGCGCTGATAATCAGCGGGGAATTGCAGGAGGGCGACGCCCTCCCCTCCATGCGGCTGCTGGCAAAGGAGCTGCGAATCAGTGTTATCACCACAAAGCGGGCCTATGAGGAGCTGGAACGTGAGGGATTTCTCACGTCCATCACAGGCAAAGGCAGCTTTGTGGCCGGAAAAAATACGGAGTTTTTGAAAGAGGAACAGCTGCGAAAGGTAGAGGGACACCTGCAGGAAGCGGTGAAGGCTGCCCAGCTCTGCGGCATGGAAAAGCAAGAGCTGCTGGACACCCTGAACCTGCTCTGGGAGGAATAGCCGGCCAAACGCCCGCTGCCCTCACCCACCCATGTAACGAAGGAGTTGCTTTATGGAATACGCGATGGAACTGCGGAATCTCCGCAAGGAATACAAACACTTTACCCTGGACAACGTCAGCCTTTCCCTGCCCATGGGGTGTATCATGGGCTTTATCGGGGAAAACGGCGCCGGGAAAAGCACCACCATCAAGGCCGTGATGGGACTGATCGCCAAGGACGGCGGGGAAATCCGCCTGCTGGGGAAAGATCCCTTCGCCGACCGGTCTGTGATGGAGGAGGTGGGTCTGGTGCTGGATTCCGGCTTTTTCCCTCCGGAAATGAACGCCAAACAGCTGGGCAAGTCCCTCTCCAGAATCTACAAGCACTGGAACCAGGCTGCCTACTACGGGTACCTTCAACGGTTTGACATCGCTCTGGACAAAAGGGTGAAGGAGTATTCCCGGGGCATGGTGATGAAATTTTCCCTGGCGGTGGCACTCTCCCACGGGGCCAGACTGCTGGTACTGGACGAGGCCACCTCCGGCCTGGACCCCATTGTACGGGACGACATTCTGGACATTCTCTATGACTTTATCCAGGATGAGGATCACAGCGTGTTTCTCTCCTCCCACATCACCGGGGATTTGGAGAAGATCGCCGACTACATCACCTTTATCCACCAGGGCAAACTGCTGATGACCGGTGAAAAGGACAGTCTTTTGGACACCTACGGCCTGTATCACTGCACGGGGGAACAGCTGGCGGACCTGCCGCCGGAGGCGGTGGCAGGCTATCGGAAAAGCGAGTTTGGCGTCACCGCCCTGGTAAAGCGGTATCAGATGCCGGGCCACGCGGCGGTGGAACCCGCCACCCTGGACGACATCATGCTGTACAGCATTAAGGGAAAGCACATTTGAAGGAGGAGAGCATATGCTGGGCTTACTGTACAAGGACTTTTACATGGCGAAAAAGGAGCTGCTGCTCACGGGCTTTATGGCCCTGATCTTTGTGGTGTTCAACCTGATTATTGGACAAATGGAAATGCTGGGGCCAAGCATTGGGGTGCTGGTCTCGGTGGGAAGCCTGGTCCCCACCTACTCCATTCACTATGACAAGGCCAACGGCTGGAATAAATTTATCTGCGCCTCTCCCGTCAGCCGGACAAAGGTGATCCTGTCCAAATATGTTGCGGGGATTTTCAGCATCGTTGTGATGAACGCCGTCATCGTGCTGGACAACGCGGCTGTTGGCTCTCCCCTGCCGGCATGGAGCTATCCCGTTTTTCTGTGCCTGACGGTATTTCTTCAGGCGGTACTGATCCCAGTATGCCTAAAGCTGGGACAGAACTTTGTGGTGGCGGCCTTCATGGTCATCATCTTCGTACCTATGGGACTGCTGTTCGGCCTGAACCGTCTTGGTGTTTGGACCGACGAAACCATTCGGGCCGCTTTCGATTTTGTGGAGCGCAACGCGGCGGTTTTAGGTCCCGTTGCCGCGGCTGTGGTAGCGGTTTTGTATGTGGCGTCCTTTTTCCTGACGCTGCACTTTTTCAAAAAGATGGAATTCTAACCAGTGCGCGCCCCCACAGGGCAAGCCGCTAGACAGGCTCTTTCAGCGCCCGGACATTGAGCAGAGCGGATGGGCCGTTAAAGCCAACGATACGAATTGCTCCACGGGAGTATCCGCCAAGGCCTATTGTGGAAACGAGGAGGTTCTACCATGAAAAACACCGGACGCTGCCCCAAATGCGGCAGCCAGGACATTGTTCGTGTACCGGACAACCCCGCCCGGTACGCCAGCGGCAACAACATTTACACCACCCGCGCCACCCTGTTTGGAAAGATCCCCGTAATCCGTTATGTGTGCTGCGGCTGCGGCTATGTGGAAAACTGGGTGGAATCTCCCCAGGAGCTGAAGGAGATCCGGCGGGCTTTTCAGGACCGGTAACACAAAAAAACAAGAGGGAACACAGAAGCCTGTTCCCCCTTATCAGAATTCATGGAAAAGGGACTGGGGCGTTTCAGCGCAACAGTCCCTTTTTTGCTGTCTTATTCCTCACTGGTCAGCTTGGCGCCGCAGTTGCTGCAATACGAGGCCGTAATGGGACTCTGCTTGCCGCAGGAAGGGCAAACCACCTTGTTCTGCTTATCCACCAGCTCCTTGGTGAGAGCGTTGCGCTGGTTTACCAGCTCGTCAATTTCCGCCATCTTGCCCACAGACTCGGCGTCCTCGGCCAGTTTCTCACGGCAGCTTTCATACACATACTCGCCCAGGGCCTCGTAGCGTTTGCTGATTTCCGCGTTGACCTCAGCCACGCTGATACGCAGCTTGGAGACGTCCACAATCTGGCCGGCCTTCTTTCCCACGGCCTCCGCCGCGGATTTGGCGTTTATGACCACGTCGTCTAAAATTCCCATGACTGTTGTCCTCCTTTTCTCAATCCAAAATCCATGAAAACCTGTGGAAAAAGGTTTTCTTCTATGCTCCCATTATACCCCAGATTTGCCAAATGTCAAAGCATTTTGCCTTTCAAAACACTTACAAAACCCTTACAATCTGTGAATTACTTCACCTTTGGGCCTAAAAACTCCCGCAGCATGGAATTCTCTGGCACCAGGGCGGCTTCAACCGGCTCGAAGCGCATCAGGCGGGCCTCCAGGTCCCGGGCCTTGCGGTAATGGGGGCTGTCCTCGGCAATGGCCCGCAGCAGGGGAATGGCCACGGTACGCATGACGCACGGCTCGTAGATGTGGATGGAGTTCACTGTGTAATCGGCGGAGAGACGGTAGGGACGGATATACCGGTCCTCTCCCTCCACCACCTGGGGCCACATGGAAATGGTCCGCTCCGGCGAGGTGTCCCGAAACTGAATGTCCCGGACAATCCGCCGCACCAGCCGCAAATCCATGGGAGAAAACACCTCTCCGTTGGCGTCCTTGATCTGCTGCTTGACGCTGACATACAGCTTGACGCAGGCGTCCTCCGGCAGCTCCTTGGTAAAGAGAGGATTCAAGCCGTGGATACCCTCCACAATCACCATGTCCCGGGGGCCGATCCGATACCGGCGAGGCTCCCCGTTGGGGCGGCCCAGGGCAAAGTCATACCGCGGTACGGAAAATTCTCCTGTGGCGATAATGTCCAGCAGGCACCGCTTGATGGACTCCACATCCAGGGCCTCTACGGACTCGTAATTGTATCCCCCGCCGGGCAGCTTGGGGGCCTTTCCCACGCCCCGGTAGAAGTCGTCCAGGGAGACAATATGGCTGCTGGCGCCATAGGCGGTGAGAAAATCCCGGAGCAGCTTGGCGGTGGTGGTTTTGCCGCTGCTGCTGGGGCCGGAGAGCATAATCACCCGCACGTTCCGGTGGTGGCCGGTGATATTCCTGGCGATGTTTTCCAAATGGTCGTGATAGGCGTCCTCCACCTCGCGGATCATCCGGGCGGGCTGGGCCACCGCCGCGTCGTTGATCTGCTCCAGGTGGTTGATATATTTAACGTAGCCGCTGGCGAAATTGCTCATAAAGCGCGGTGACACCGTCCTTCCTTTCCAAAATCTCCTGATTGCGGGTGATGTATTCCGCAGGGTGCTTAAAATTGAAAATTCGCTCCAGCCTGCCGCTGTACGGGTCCTTCAGCTTGGACACGCCTCCCGCCCCGCAGGCGATGACAGAGCTGGATTCATCCATGGTGTAGATGTTATACCGGCAGACAGTTCCCGGCTTGGCCCAGCCGGTGTTTTCCAGATTGCCGGCCATGCGGGTTTGGCGATAGAGATAGTATGGCTCAAAGCCAGCCTGGGTGAGCTGCTGGATGGAGTAGTCCATCATGGCGGCGGTTTCCTGGCTTTTGCTGTGCAGGGACAGGTCCCCGCCGGGAGCGTTGAGCCGAGCCGAGCGCTTCAGAGCCAGGGAATGGACCGTCACATTGCTGGCGCCCAGGCCGATGACGCCCCGCAGGGTCTTTTGAAAGCTCTCCAAATTGTCTCCGGGCAGGCCCACGATCAGGTCGGCGTTGATATTCTCAAAGCCCAGCCTTTGGGCCAGCTGGAAGGCCTCCACAATGTCCTGGGCGGTGTGGCGGCGGCCAATGTTTTTCAGCACCTGGTCGGACAGGGACTGGGGGTTGATGCTGATCCGGGTGATGTCCGCCTCTCGCAGCGCCAAAAGCTTTTCCTCGGTGATGGTGTCGGGCCGGCCGGCCTCCACGGTGAACTCCGTACACCGGGAAAGGTCGAACACCTGGCGGATTTTCCCGCACAGGGCGGAGAGCTGGGCGGCGCTCAGAGTGGTAGGCGTGCCTCCGCCGATGTACACCGTCACCGGAGAAAGCCCCAGGTCTCTTGTCACCTGGGACACCTTCTCCAGCTCCACCAAAAGCAGCTGGAAGTAGGGGTCCATCAATTTCTTGGCGTGCTCCACGTCCTGGGAGACAAAGGAGCAATAGGCGCATCGGGTGGGGCAGAAGGGAATGGACACATACAGGCTGAAGTCATTCTCGTTCAGGGCCTCCACCGCGGGCGCTTGGGCGTGGAGTACCCGGCGGGCCAGCTCAGCTTTGGGGGGCGTCACATGGCAATGATCCAAAAAGCGCCGCATCCCCGCCTCTTCTCCCAGCTCCTCCACATACTGGCGGAGCAGCTTCACCGGGTGGATACCGGTAAGCATTCCCCAGGCCGGGTGGGTGCCGGTCAGCTCCACAAAGGCGCCGTACAGCAGATTGGTCATGGCGTACTCCTGAAGGTCCGGGGCGGACCCATGCCTCTCCAGCAGCCGGCCCTGGTCGGAAACTATAACCCTATATTGATATGCGTTCTCCCCCTTCTCAATGCTGGTCCAAGCCCAGGGACCTTCTGCCGGGCTGGGAGGAAGGGGCTGCTCCCACAGCTCCACCTTGACGGGGCTGTAAGGGAAAAACAGGCGGCACAAATTTTCACATTCATAGCGGAAGGCAGGACCGCTGAGAAATAGCTCCATAGGCACCTCTTTCTAAACGGTAGGTCAGCTCCGGTCAATGGAGATCACGCCGGAAATCTTGCTCAGCCGTTCGATGATATTTTGCAGCTGCGGCAGGCCGTTGATGGAGATGGTGGCGGAGATAAAGGCGTTGCCGCTGCCCCGCTCCTGCCGGGAGTTGAGGGCGTGAATGAAGATCTTCATGTTGGAGAGCTGCTGGGTCACATCCGCCAGCAGGCCAGCCCGGTCCACGGCCAAAATGTGCAGGGTGGATTTAAAGTCGTCCTTCACGTCACCTGCCCAGTGAGCGTTGACCCACCGCTCCGGCTCTGGACACTGGGTCAGGTCCCGGGGCACGTTGGAGCAGCTGCGCTTGTGGATGGAAACGCCGAAGCCCCGGGTGATAAAGCCGATAATCTCGTCCCCAGGCAGAGGGTTGCAGCACCGGGAAAACTTAATCAGGCAGTTGTCCATGCCGTCCACCAGCACGCCGCTGGCCACCCGCCCCTTGGGCTCGGCCACCACAGGAGGCGGCAGCTCCGGCTGCTGGTCGGGAAAGGTGCTTTTCTGCTGGCGCTGAGCCTCCTCCTTGATGCGGGGCAGCACCTTCCACAGTTGGATACCCCCATAGCCGATGGCGGCGTAGAAGTCATCCTCGGTAGAGCAATTGTGGCGCTTTCCCACGCTTTCGATCATATAGTCCATCAGCTCGGGAGTCAAGCGGATGTTGCTGCGCTTGAACTCCCGCTCCAGCTCCGCCTTGCCCTCGATGATATTCTCGTCCCGTTTTTCCTTTTTGAACCAGGCGCGAATCTTGTTTCGGGCCTCGCTGGTGCGGACCAGGGTGAGCCAGTCCCGGTTGGGGCCTTTGCCCGCCTCCTTGGTGGTGAGGACCTCAATAATTTCGCCGGTCTTTACCTTGTAATCCAAGGGGACAATCCGTTTATCCACCTTGGCGCCGATCATCCGGTTGCCCACCTCGCTGTGAATGGCATAGGCAAAGTCGATCACCGTGGAGCCTAAGGGCAGGTTGATCACGTCTCCCCTGGGGGTGAACACGAACACCTCCTCGGGAATCAGGTCGCTTTTGATAGAGTGAACCAGGTCGGTGACGTCCTCACTTTCCGCCTGGTTTTCCAGCATCTGGCGAATCCAGGCCAGCCGGTCATCCAGAGCGGCGCTGTCCGATTCCTTGGCGGACATGCCCAGCTTGTACTTCCAGTGGGCGGCGATGCCGTACTCGGCGGTGTGGTGCATCTCCCAGGTGCGGATCTGCACCTCGAAGGGAACCCCCGCCTTGGTGATCACCGTGGTGTGCAGAGACTGGTACATGTTGGGCTTTGGCATGGAAATGTAGTCCTTAAACCGGTTTGGCAGGGGCTGGAACATGTCGTGGACAATCCCCAGCACATTGTAGCAGTCCTCAATGGTGTCCACAATGACCCGCACGGCGAACACATCGTAAATCTCGTCAAAGGCCTTGCCTTGGACAAACATCTTTCGGTAAATGCCATAGACGCTTTTCACCCGGCCCTCGATGTAGACGTCGGGAATGGAGATCTCCACCCGGCTGCGGATCATGGCCTTGGTTTCCTCAATAAACTGCTTGCTGCTGCTGCTTCGGGAGGCCAGGTCCTCCTCAATCTCCTGATAGGCCTGGGGATCCAGGTATTTCAAGGAGACATCCTCCATGTACTCCTTGACTGTGCGGATACCAAGCCGGTGGGCAATGGGGGCGTACACCTCCAGGCACTCCACCGCCTTGTCCCGCTGCTTTTGGGGGGACATATACTCCAGTGTGGAAAGATTGTGCATCCGGTCGGCAAACTTGATGATGATTACCCGAATGTCCTCCGCCATGGCCATGAGCATTTTCCGCAGGTTTTCCGCCTGCTGCTCCTCCCGGGAGGAATAGGGAATTTTTCCCAGCTTTGTCACGCCGTCGATCAGCAAGGCTACCTCCTTGCCAAACTGCTTGGTAATATCCTCAATGGAGCAGTCGGTGTCCTCCACCACGTCGTGAAGCAGTCCGGCCATGACAGACTCGGAATCCATACCCAAGCCCACCAGAATGGCCGCCACCGACAGGGGATGGATGATATAGGGCTCTCCCGAGCTGCGCTTTTGCTCCCGATGCTTTTCCTCTGCCAAACGGTAGGCGGCCTCGATCTTCTCCCGGTCGTACTCCTTGCCGCTTTCCTGGATGATATTTTTCAATTCCTCATAGCTGCTGATCTGTACCACCAACGCCATGGCGCTTCCCTCCTTTTTACCTTACCCTTCTGCGCTTTTCACCAGCCGCTTTGCCTTTTGAAAGGCGGGAGCGGCAAAAATATCCACCTTCCCCTGGGTGGGGAGAATCTCCGCGGACTTGCGCTCTTCCCCGCCCAGCAGAGACACCAGCCGGCTTTCCTCCAGCATATCCAGGCCCAGCAGCACCTTTCCCAAATGGAATCCCGGCAGGTCCCTTGCCAAAGACTGGGCGCTGAATCCCTGTCCCTTCAGAGAAACCAGCTTTCGGTACAGGACCGCCAAATCCTGACGGGAGGGAAGCAGCTCCGCCCCCTCCTGGGGAGACAGCGGTTCTTCCCGCTGGAGCTTTTCGTACAGCCGGTAGGTGTGGATGCACTGATCCATATCCAAGCCGGAAAGTTTGATGTCCCGCACGCTGACGGTAAGCTTTTGCTCTCCCCGAAACTCCTTGGCCTCCAGAGTAACGGCCAGATCCAGCACGTCTCCGGGGGAAAAGGGGAAATCCTCGGGAGTGGTGCCAAACTTCATGCAGGTGACCGCCACGCCCTTTTTGGCGCAGATCAGCCGCAGATGGTTGCCGCCACCCACGGGGACAACCTGCCGCAGCTCCATGTTGTAAAGCCCAAACAGGGGCTGGGGGTTGCCGCTGCCGTAGGGCTCCAGCGGCTCCAGGCTCTGGGGCATCTCTGGAGACAGGGCCGCCGGGTTCAGCTTGCAGTCGATGGAGAGCACCTGGGCGGGCATTTCCGGACAGACCTGAGCAGCGTACTGGTTGATCCGCTCCCGGAACAGAGGCACGTTTTCCGCCTTCAGGGTGACCCCCGCCGCCATGGGATGGCCGCCGTAGCGCTCCATCAAATCGCCGCAGGCGCACACCGCCTGGAAGAGAGAGAAGCCCTCTACGCTGCGGCCGCTGCCCTTTGCCATATTTCCGTCCACGGATATGACAACGCAGGGCTTTCCAAACCGCTCGGTGATGCGGGAGGCCACAATGCCGATGACGCCGTGATGCCAGCCTTTCCCGTCCACCACAATGACACGGCTGTACAGCAGGGAGCCTTCCGACTCAATCCGCTCCATAGCCTCCTTGGCGATTTCGGCCTCCACCTCCCGGCGGCGCTCATTGTCCTCGCAGATTTCCGCGGACAAGGGCTGGGCCTCCTCCTGGGAGTCGCAGGTGAGCAGCCGCACCGCCCGCTCTGGCGCCCCCATGCGCCCGGTGGCATTGATCCGGGGAATCACCGTAAAAGCCAGGCTGGTGGCGGTGGCCGCTTTGCCCTCCATGCCGCTTTGCTCCAGCAGGGCGTCCACGCCGGCCCGGCCTCCCCGGGAGAGAATGTTCAGCCCCGCCTTGACAATGGTTCGGTTCTCCCCCAGCACCGGCACCACGTCCGCCACGGTACCCAGCGCTGCCAGATCCGCGTACTCCTCCAGGACGGAACCGGCGTCTCCGTCCTCCAAGGCCATCACCAGCTTTAGGGCCACCCCCGCCCCGGACAGGTCCTTATACGGGCCGTGGTCGTCCGCCTGATAGGCGTCCACCACAGCATACGCTTCGGGGATTTCCCGCTGGGGACGGTGGTGGTCGGTGACAACCACATCCATGCCCAGCTCCTTGGCGCGGGCCACCTCCGCCACCGAGGCAATGCCGTTGTCCACAGTGATAATCAGGCTGACCCCTTCTTCATGAAGGATTTCCACCGCGTGAAGGTTCATGCCGTAGCCCTCTCCCTCCCGCTGGGGTATGTAATAAATTACGTCGGCGCCCACAGCCTCCAAATAGGTGAACAGGATGGAGGTGGCGGTAACGCCGTCGGCGTCGTAATCGCCATAGACCGCTATTTTCTCAAACTGATCGATGGCCCGGCGGATTCGCTCCACGGCCTTGTCCATGTCCTTCATCAGCAGGGGATCGGAGAGACGGCCTTCAGAAAGCAGGTCCCGAATTTCCTCCTCGTCCTCAAAGCCGCGAATCTCCAGCAGCATGGAAAGAAAAAACGGGAGAGAATACCGCTCCGCGATTTGGGCGGCCCGCTCCCTGTTTAAAGGGGCCACCTCCCATTTTTTGATATTCACCGGACATCGCTCCTTACGTTATTGCTTGACGATATATTTTATCATTTTTGCGGGAATTATGCAAGGTGGGGAATGCTTCTTGCTTTTGGGGGATAAATGTGCCATACTGAGGAAAACTGGGAAAAGATCCAACCATGGGAGGAATGACGATGAAAACCCTGTATTTTGGCGGCCCCATTCTGCCTTTGGAGGGAAGGGAGCCGGTTCAGGCCCTGCTGGTGGAAAACGGGAAAATCCGGGCTCTGGGAGAGCGCTCTCAGGTGGAGTCCCTTGCCAAAGGCGCCCGCCCCGTCGACCTGGAGGGCCGCGCTCTTCTCCCCGCCTTTGTGGACGGTCACAGCCACATCACCGCTCTGGCCCAAACCCTGGGGCTGTGCCAGCTGGCAGGCTGTAAAAGCCTGGAGGAAATCGGCCGGCGGATGCAGGCCTTTCGAAAACAGTGGGCCATTCCCGCCGGAGAGTGGGTGATCGGCTTTGGATACGACCAGAATGACCTGGCGGAAGGCCGCCACCCCACGGCGGCGGAGCTGGACGCCCTTCTACCCGACTGCCCCGTCATGGTCACCCACGCCTCTGGTCACATGGGAGCTGTCAACTCCTTGGGACTGCGGCAACTGGGCATCACCCGGGACACCCCCGACCCGGAGGGGGGAAAAATCGGCAGACTGGCGGACGGGGCTCCCAACGGCTATCTGGAGGAGACCGCCTTTACCAGCATGGGGTCCCGCATTCCACGAGACCCCCAGGAAGGCCTGAAAAATCTCCAGCGGGCGCAGCAGGTGTACTTCTCCCATGGAATTGCCACCATCCACGAGGGGCTTGCCCGCCAGCCGGAATGGGACCTGCTGGAGAGCGCCGCCTCTCAGGGCGTTTTGCAGGGAGATGTAGCGGCCTATGTGGACATCAAGGACAGCGCTTCTCTGATAGAGCGGCACCCAGATTACCTGCACGGCTACAAAAACCGGCTGAAAATCGCCGGCTACAAGCTGTTTTTGGACGGCTCCCCCCAAGGGCGCACCGCCTGGATGGAAGCTCCCTATCTGGGAGAGGAGCCGGACTATCGGGGCTATCCCGTTTATCAGGACGGGCAGGTACTGGCCTTTCTGGAAAAGGCCCAGCAGGACGGCCTGCAGATTGCCGTACACTGTAATGGGGACGCGGCGGCGGAGCAGCTGCTGGGCTGCTATGAGCGGGCCTATGAAGCGTACCGGCGGGATATCCGCCCGGTGATGATCCACGCCCAGCTGCTGCGGCCGGACCAGGTGCCCCGGCTGAGGCCTTTGGGGATGATTGCCTCTTTCTTCGTTGCCCATGTGTATCATTGGGGAGACGTGCATATTCAAAATTTCGGCTGGGAACGGGCCTCTCAAATCAGCCCGGCAAAGACCGCCCTGGACAGCGGCGTGATGTTTGATTTTCACCAGGACTCCCCCGTGATCCCGCCCAACATGCTGGAGACTCTGTGGTGCGCTGTGTGCCGCCGGACAAGGTCCGGCAAGGAGCTGGGGGAAAATCAGAGGCTGACGCCCTTACAGGCCCTGACCGCCATCACCCGAAACGCCGCCTACGCTCTGTTTGAAGAGCGGGAAAAGGGAACTCTGGCTCCCGGCAAGCGGGCCGATCTGGTGATTTTGGACCGAGACCCTCTGGCCTGTCCGGCGGAGGAGCTGGGGGATTTGCAGGTGCTGGAAACCATCAAGGACGGGGAGACAGTCTACCGAAAAAAATAAGGAAAAGGGGAACCGGAAGGTTTCCCCTTTTTTGTTCTTATCCCTGAAGCACAGCCTCCGCGCAGCGCAGGCCGTCCACGGCAGCGGAGACGATCCCTCCCGCGTAGCCCGCACCCTCCCCGCAGGGGTACAGCCCTTGGGCCAGGGGGGATTGGAGCCTCTCGTCCCGAAGAATCCGCACCGGAGAGGAGCTGCGGGTTTCTGGAGCCGTCAGCAGGGCGTCCCCATGGTCAAATCCCTGGAGGCGTTTTCCCAGCAGGGGCAGAGCCGCCCGCATGGAGTCCACCACAAAGGAGGGCAGGCACAGGCTCAGGTCGGCGGGAACCACGCCCGGCTGATAGGTGGGCGAAACACCTCCAAAGCTTGTAGAGGCCTTTCCCTCCAGAAGATCCGCCACCCGCTGGGCAGGGGCGGAATAGCCGCCCCCGCCCAGGCGAAAGGCCGCCTGTTCGATTTGCCGCTGGAAGGTCACTCCCGCCAGCGGCCCCTGGGCGCCAAAGTCCGCCGGGGTAACGCCCACCAGCAGGGCGGCGTTGCTGTTGCGCCCATCTCTGGCCCAGGGACTCATGCCGTTGGTGACAACGCCCCCTTCCTCCGAGGCGGCTCCCGTGACATATCCGCCGGGACACATGCAGAAGGTGTACACCCCCCGGCCGTTTTCCAGGTGGCAGGAGAGCTTGTAATCGGCGGCCCCCAGCGCGGGATGCCCGGCAAAGGAGCCGTACTGAGCGCGGTCAATGAGAGAAGCGGGATGCTCGATGCGGGCGCCCACGGAAAAGGCCTTGGCCTCCATGGGAAGCCCCAGGCCGGCAAGAGCTTGGAAGGTGTCCCGGGCGCTGTGTCCCACCGCCAGCACCGCTTGGGAGCAGGCAAGCCGGTCCTCCCCCTGGGGCGTGCGGAGAACCAGCCCCGCCAGCCGGCCCTCCTTCAGCCGAAATCCGGTAACCTGGGTGGAGAAACGCACCTCCCCGCCCAAGGCGATGATCTGCCGCCGGATGGACCGCACCACCTGGGGAAGCCGGTCCGTGCCGATGTGAGGCTTGGCTTCATAGAGAATTTCCGGCGGGGCTCCAGCGTTGACAAGCTCCTCCAGCACCTTGCGGATGCGTCCGTCCCCTGTGCCGGTGGTGAGCTTTCCGTCGGAGAAGGTTCCAGCGCCCCCCTCTCCAAATTGGACGTTGGAGCTGGGGTTTAAAACCCGCTCCCTCCAAAAGCGCTGGACAGTGCGCTCCCGCTCCTCCACAGGCTGGCCCCGCTCCAGCACAATGGGGCGCTGCCCCTGCTGGGCCAGCAGGAGAGCGGCGAACATGCCCGCCGGTCCAAAGCCGATGACCACCGGCCGCTGAGGAAGCCTGCCGCAGAACGGAGGCTCGTACCGGTAAGGCTCCGCCCGCTGCACCGTATTGTCCCGGCAGCGGGACAGCAGCCGGTTTTCATCCCCGTCAATGACAGCCTCCACGGCGCACACAAAGTGAACGTCCTCCTTTTTCCGGGCGTCCACCGACTTTTTCGCCAGACGAACCTGCGCCACCGCCCGCTCCGGCAGGCGGAGGCGCTTGGCGGCAGCTCGTTTCAAGTCTCCCTCTTGGAAATCCAGGGGCAGCTTCAGCCCCGTAATTTTTAACATCCCCTCATCCCCCTTTTTTCCCGGCGGCGGCCTGGCCCGCCGCCAAGCCTGTGATCCAGGCCCAGTGCAGGTTGTAGCCGCCGCAGTCGCCGTCGATGTTCAGCAGCTCCCCGGCAAGGTACAGCCCTGGACACCGCTTGGATTCCATAGTCCGGCAGTCAACCTCCCCCAAAGGCACGCCACCCGCGGTGACCTGGGCGCTCTCCCAGCTGCCTCCCCCTGAAACGGGAAACCGCCAATCCTTGGAAAGCCCCGCGGCCTTTCGCAGCTGCTGGCGGGACAGGTCCTTGCAGGCCGTCTCTCGGGGAATGGACAGCTCCTTTATCAGCTCCTCCCCCACCCGCAGGTTCAGCGCCCCAGAGAAAAGCTCCCAGGCCGGCCGGTCGGGGTGAATTTTTGCCTGGCGCTCCAGATAGGACAGGACCTCCCGGTAGGAAAGCTCCTCCAGCAGATCCAGGGAAACCTCTCCCTGCCGGCCCTCCGCCAGATGGGCAGACAGGTTGAACAGGCAGATTCCTGAAAGGGTTCCCTCTCCAAACAGGACCTCCCCGCTTTCCCGGTGAAGCAGCTCCCCATCCCCGTACAGGGCGGCGCCGGCCTTGACCCGCATCCCCTTTAAGGAGCGCAGGCACTTTTTCGAGCTTTTCAGCGGGGAAAGGGAGGGGCGCAGCGGCGTGACTCTGTGACCCAGCTCTTTTGCCAGGCCATAGCCCCCCTCCTCCCAGGAATGCTTGGGAGAGGCTTTTCCCCCGCAGGCCAGAATACATTGGCCGCACAAAAGAGACTCTCCCCCTTGACCTTCCAGGCGAAAGCCGTTTTCTGTCCGGGATATGGAGGAAACGCCCCAGCCGCACCGAAGGGTTACACCCAGCTCCTCGCAGCTGGAGCGCAGGGCTCGCAGTACCGCCGCGGCCTGCAGGCTGCGGGGATAGACCCGGCCCTCGCTGTCGGCCCGACAGAGCAGTCCCATTCCTTCCAGAACTTTTAGAAGCTCCCCCGGCGTCAGGTGGTCCAGCAGGGGAGCCGCCAGGGACACATCGCCGTGATAGTGAGAGGGACCGGCGTTTAGGTTGGTCAAATTGCACCGGCCGTTGCCGGTGGCCAACAACTTTTTCCCCGGCCTTGGATTTCCCTCCAGCAGCACCACCCCGGGGGCTTTCCCCTGGTCCTTCCGGCGGCGGGCAGCGGCCCAGGCGGCCATCAGCCCGGCGGCCCCAGCTCCCACAACGGCAATGCTCCAGCGCTCCATTCTCTTTCCTCCCTGTGATGATTGTCTCTCCATTGTACAGGGGATGGAAGGGTTTTTATTTCGAATTAGGAATTAAGCGTGATTTCTTCCAGCTTGCCAAAGGTGTAGCCCATGTCCTCCCAACGGGTGAGCAGCTCGTCAAGGATGGCGGCGTTGGTGGCGGACGTGCTGTGAAGCAGCACCACCGCTCCCGGGTGAACCCGAGGCAGCAGCTTTTCAAAGGCCTCCTCCCTGGTGGGCTGGTCGTCCTCATACCAGTCCACATAGGCCAGGCTCCAAAACACCGTGCGGTAGCCCAAGCGCTGGGCCATTTCCAGGTTGGACTGGCAAAATTTTCCCTGAGGGGGCCGGTAGAGCTTTGTCATCTCCTGGCCGGTGATCTCGTGATACAGGGCCTCGTTTTTTTCCAGCTCCCGGCAAAAATCCTCCTCTGTGGTAATGGCGGACATATCCGGATGGGAATAGGTGTGGTTGCCCACGGTGTGGCCCTCCTCCACCATGCGGCGGACCAGGTCCGGCTGGGTTTCCAGATAGTTGCCCACCAAAAAGAAGGCGGCTGGCGCGCCGTGCTTTTTCAGGGCGTCCAGGATGGCAGGGGTGTGGCCGTTTTCATACCCGGCGTCGAAGGTCAGGTACAGGATTTTTTCCTGGGTTTCCGCCCGGTACAGGGCGTTGTATTGGGCGAGGGCGGCGCTGTCCGCGTTGCCGATAGGCGGTTCCCCCTCCTGCTGAAAGCTTAGGCCCCAGTTGGTGATCTCCGCCGACGCGGAGACAGCGGCCTTTTGCTGAACACCTGCCGCTGCCAGCAGGCACACCGCCAGCACGCCGCACAGGGACAAAAGCACCGCGCTTTTCCGCTTGACTGCCGTCCAGATGGTTTTCATGGGCATTCCTCCCTTTTCTTCATCCCTATGCGGCAGAAGGGCGGCACTTGCATCTGAAGAAAAAATACTGTATGATTTTCGTAAGAAATTCGTTTTCTGGAATGTAAGGAAACGAGCCTACACTTAGCTTTAGAATTTGACGCACTTTGCCTTAGGAGGGACCCATATGGACAGGGTTGAAAAGAAAAATATTCTGGTGGTGGACGACGACCGGGAGATTGTGCGGGCAATCGCCCTGAATTTGGAGGGCGAGGGCTATACGGTCTTTAAGGCCTATGACGGCATGGAGGCCCTGGACCTGGCTATGACCAAGGACATCCATCTGATTATCATCGATGTGATGATGCCCAAAATGGACGGGCTTTCCGCCATTATGAAGATTCGGGAGCGAAAAAACCTGCCCATCATTGTGCTCTCCGCTAAAAGCGAGGACAGCGACAAGGTAATCGGCCTCTCTATGGGCGCGGACGACTATGTGACAAAGCCCTTTAACCCCATGGAGCTGACCGCCCGGGTGAAGAGCCAGCTGCGGCGCTACACCAGCCTGGGGGACATCCACTCCAGCGGGGAAAACATCATTGTCAACGGCAGGCTCACCTTCAACCTGGACGAGCATGTGCTCTACGCCGACGGGGAGCCGGTAAAGCTGACCGCCACGGAAACCAAGATTGTGGAGCTGCTGATGCGTAACCCCGGACGGATTTTCCCCGCCGAGGAAATTTACAGCAAGATCTGGAACGAGTCTGCCTATTCCACGGAAAACACGGTGATGGTCCACATCCGCCGCATCCGGGAGAAAATTGAGATCAATCCGGGGGAGCCGGAGTATTTGAAGGTGGTGTGGGGGATTGGATACAAATTTGAAAAGCACTGATTGGAAAAACACCGACGCCTTTAAGGGAGCCGTCTCCTGGATTTCCTTTCTGATCCTGCTGTGCGGCCTGACCACCGGCCTGCTGTTTTTGCTGTTTATCGCTTTGGATCCCCTGATGGCCGGAGGCCTGGGCGAAGCCTTTATCAACCTGACCTATGGAGACTATCCCCGATGGCTGCCGGTTGCCGCCGTCAGTGTCATTCTGTTTGTGACGGCGCTGCTGGTCCTGATGTTTGTATTCCGCAAAGACCGCCACGCCTTTGAGAACAGGCTGGCGCTGTGGCTTTCGAAAATCTGGGTGGAGCTCAAGCTGCTGTTCATGGTGCTGGTGCTGGGCGTGACCTTCACGCTGGACATGAGCACCACCCTGGGCGGCATGCTAAGCCCTGTGGCCGCGGTGATATTTCTCTATTTTTTGTGTCTGGACATTGGGAAGAACCGGCAGTTCTTCCGGCACAACATTGTTCACTCTCTGCTGAAGGCCCTGAACAGCTATCGGGACATGACCACCTTTGCCCAGCGGAGCATCCGGCGACTCTTCTCCACCCTGGCGGTGATCATCGGCGTGCTGGGAGTGTCGGCGGTGCTGTTTCTTTCCCTGGTACGCACCCCTGTCTCTCCCATTCGGGATTTCTTTTTGCTGGGGATTGTGGGCTTTGCGGCGGCTGGGGTGATTGGCTGCATCTTCTGGTACACGCTGGCCATGAAACGGGACCTGCGGGACTGGAGCATTCTGATGGCCCAAATTCAGGAAATGTACAGCGGCAATCTAAACGCCGTCAACCATGTGCCTCCCACCTCCAATCTGTACGACAGCGCCATGCAGCTGAACATGATCCGCATCGGCATCCAGAAGGCCGTGGAGGAGGGCATCAAGGCCGACCGCACCAAGGTGGAGCTGATTACCAATGTGTCTCACGACATCAAAACGCCGCTGACCTCCATCATCAGCTATGTGGAGCTTTTAAAGCGGGAGCCGGACCTGCCGCCCCATGTGATGGACTACATCAAAACCATTTCCAAAAAGGCGGACCGCTTGAACCACATTGTTCAGGATGTGTTCGAGGTTTCCAAGGCCGCCACCGGCAACATCTCCCTGGATCTGGAGGATCTGGACATTGGCAAGCTTTTGCAGCAGACCTTTGGGGAAATGGAGGAAACCCTGAGCGCCTCCACCCTGACCTGGCGGGTGGATATTCCCGACACGCCGTTTCTTGTTCACGCCGACGGCCAGCGGCTGTACCGGGTATTTCAAAATCTGATCCGCAACTGCGACCAGTACGCTCTGGAAGGCTCTCGGGTTTATGTGAGCTTGGCCGCCCAGCCCAGCCCCGCAGGCGGGACCTTTGCCACCGTGACCATTCGGAACATCTCCCGCAACGAGATCACCATGGACGCCGAGCACCTGACTGCCCGGTTTGTACGGGGCGACCAGAACCGCACCACCGAGGGCAGCGGTCTGGGGCTGTCCATTGCCAAGAGTTTTACCGAAGCCTGCGGAGGCCGGTTTCATGTCCACACGGACGGGGACCTGTTTATCGTGTCCGTGCAGTTCCCGCTGGTCATTAAGGCGCCCGCGATGCAGGCGCCCCTGCCCCAGCCCGAGCAGGTTCCGCCGCCCGCCCAGGAGGCTCCCGCTCCGGCGGAAGGACCGGATAGCACTGAAGAGGGACAGGAGCCGTCTCCCCCCGAAACAGCTTGATAAGAGGGCCGCGAGCTTCGCGGCCCTTTTTCTTGTTTTTTCAAAGGAACTTTGCTATAATGTCAGATACAAAAGGGAGGGATGAGGATGGTATCCATGGCGGGAGACAGCTTGGAAAAGCTGGCCCCTCTGTTTGAGGGCTGGGAGGAAACCCTGGTCTGGTCGGTGCTTCAGGGCTGCATGGGACGAGCCTGGGCAGACAGCCGCCGGCATCCCCAGGCAGCGCTGCTGTGGGTGGGGGACTTTTTCTTTCTGGGAGGAGACCCGGCCTGTCCCGGAGCTGAGGAATTGGCCGGCTACTGTCCCGAAGCGTATACAGGCGCGGACATGCTGCTTGTCCCCCAAAATCAGGACTGGCAGCGGCTGATTGAAACGACCTGTGCCGGGCGGGTACAAACCATCACCCGGTATGCCATCAAAAAGGAGCCCGGCGTCTTTGACAAGGCCGCGCTGCGGGCCAACCTGGACAGGCTGCCCCAGGGATTTTCCCTGCGGCCCATTGACCGGGAGCTTTACGAGAGGGTTCTGGAGCAGACGTGGGCCAGAGATTTCTGCGCCAACTTCTCCTCTTGGGAGGAGTACGCGGCCCACGGCCTGGGAGTTGCGGCTTTGCATGGAGAGGAGCTGGCGGCGGGGGCGTCCTCCTACACCTGGTACAAGGGCGGCATTGAAATTGAAATTGACACCAAGGAGGAATTCCGGCGGCGGGGACTGGCCCTGTGCTGTGCCAGCGCGCTCATTCTCCGCTGTCTGGAGCGGAACCTGTACCCCAGCTGGGACGCTGCCACTCCCATCAGCGCGGCGCTGGCGGAGCGCCTGGGGTATCATTTCAACCGCGAGTACCCCTGCTGTGTGGTGACGCGGGAAAGGAAGTGAGAGGATGAAAAAGACAATCATCGGGGCGGCGCTGCTGGCGCTGGCCCTCACCCTGACGGGCTGCGGCGCTCAAGCAGCCGCAGAGCCCCATGTGGCCCCCTACGAGATGAACGAGAGCCAGGAAGAAATGCTGTCCCTGCTGGGACTGAAGGACAACGCCAGGCTGTTTACCTACTATTGCCCGGAAGGCGCTCTGGCCGTCACAGCCTCCACCTATGTTTTGGAAAACGGGGCTTGGGTCTCCACAGGCCAGGGGACTATTTTCTGGGAGGAGCAGGAGGAGGAAAACACTCAAGGGGTGTTCTCCCTCCTTGTTCGGGAGGACCGAAGCTTTGTCCTGTCCCTTCACGGGATGGGAACCTCCACCTTCCAAAGCGACCCGGTAACACCCCCGGAGGAGCCGCTGGCATACACCCAGGGCTGGCTGGAGGAGGAACGGGAAATCCAGCTGGGAGAGGAAATTCCCGTGGCGTTTTTTGTGGCGGACAGCGGAACATCCATGCCCTCCTTCACGGTGGAAGATTACTTCACCCCAGAGAGCTTTCAGGGAATGGACACGGTCCAGGCCGTCACGTTGACTTTTTCTCAGCAGGCCTAGCAATGGCACGCAAAAAGGACATCCAGGTTTTCTGGATGTCCTTTTTTTCGTTAGCGCAAAATTTTACTGAGCGGCCTTTTCCAGAGCCTGCTGGATGTCTCCGATAATGTCCTGGGGATTTTCAATGCCCACGGACAGGCGGATCAAATCGGCAGGCACGCCGGCCTCCTTCAGCTGCTCGTCGCTCATCTGGCGGTGGGTGGTGCTGGCCGGATGCAGGCAGCAGGTCCGAAGGTCCGCCACATGGGTGACGACCGAGGCCAGCTCCAGGCTGTCCATAAATCTGGTGGCGGCTTCCCGGCCGCCCTTTACACCAAAGGACACCACGCCGCAGGTGCCGTGAGGCATGTACTTCTTGGCCAGCTCGTGCTGGGGACTGGATTCCAAATCTGGGTAATTGACCCAGGCCACCCGGGGATCGTTCTCCAAGAACTGGGCCACAGCCAGGGCGTTGGAGCAGTGGCGCTCCATGCGCAAGGCCAAAGTCTCCAGGCCCAGATTCAGCAGAAAGGCGTTCATGGGAGCCGCCTGAGCGCCCAGATCCCGCATCAGGTGCGTGCGGCACTTGGCGATATAGGCCGCCTTGCCAAAGTGCTGGGTGTACACAATGCCGTGATAGGACTCATCCGGCTGGGTGAGCATGGGGAATTTGCCATTGTCCCAGTTGAAGTTTCCAGAATCCACAATCACGCCGCCTACCTGCACCGCATGGCCGTCCATGTACTTGGTGGTGGAGTGAGTGACAATGTCCGCGCCAAACGCAAAGGGGCGGCAGTTGATGGGCGTGGGGAAGGTGTTGTCCACAATCAGCGGCACTCCCTGCTCGTGAGCGGCGGCGGCAAAGGTCTCCAAGTCCGCGATGGCCAGGGAGGGATTGGCCAGCGTCTCCGCGAACACAGCCCGGGTATTGGGGCGCATGGCCGCCCGCAGCTCCTCCAAGGTAGCGTTGGGCGAGACAAAGGTGGTTTCAATGCCCATCTCCTTCATGGTCTTGTAGAACAGGTTGAAGGTGCCGCCGTAAATGGCGCTGGAGCTGACCACATGGAACCCGGCGGGGCAGATATTCAGCACAGCCATCAGGTTGGCCGCCTGGCCCGAGGAGGTAATCATGGCGCCCACACCGCCCTCCAGAGCAGCGATTTTCTTTTCCACCACGTCGTTGGTGGGGTTGCCCAGCCGGGTATAGAAGAAGCCGTCCTCCTGCAAGTCGAAGAGGGCGCCCATCTCCTTGGAGCTTTCGTACACATAGGTGGTGCTCTGCACAATGGGTGCGACGCGGGGCTCGCCGTTTTTGGGCGTGTAGCCCGCATGGATGCAAAGGGTATCCGGTTTCAAGTCCTTCATAAACGCTTTTCCTTTCCACAAGTAATTTTATGCTGCCGGTTTTTCTGCTGGAAAGGCAGATTTCCGGGAACGTACCTTGATTTTTCTGATTCCGCTTCAGAACAAGCCCTTCAGCCAGTTGGCGATGAAATCCGCGCCATACACCACCAGCATAATCAGCACAATAAACAGGAACACAGACACAATCTGCACGGCGATGCGCTTTTTGGGGGGCATGTCCTGGAAGGTCTCCTCTTCCTCCCCCACGCTGGCGCGCTCCTTCTCCACCTGACGGCCGACTTCGGCGGAAAGCTCCTTGGCCCTCTCATAGTCGGACCAGCGGGCCAAAACCAGCTTGTCGGTAGGCAGAACGTCGTTGTCGTACAAATAGGAGACCCAGCCGGTGGTGAAGGGCTCCAGCCGGAAAACGACACCCTCCTGGGAAAGACGCTTTTCCAGCAGGCTGGCTGTGTATTGGTCCACCCGGTGAAGGCGCACCAGATCTTCCTCCTCCACGGGGCGGAGCTTGCTGCTTTTGCAGTTGGGGCATCGGGACACAGAGTCCTGGCACACGCCGCGGCATTTGGTACAGTAAAGCATAGTCCTTGTCCTTTTCCTAAAAATCCACAGCCGCGCTGGGCGGCTATGTATTGTATTATCATACCCCAAAACGAGGATTTTGTAAATAAAGAAGTTTTTCTGGCCTCAAATGCCCTGGGGCGGCAGAAGCACCGGCTGCAGCTGCCTGCCCTCCAAGGCCAGGCCAATCGTTTGGGGCAGCAGGGAAAAGTCCGCCACCAGAGAAACTGGCTTTTTCACCGGGTCGTCTTGACGCAGGGGCACCAGATACACATTTTTTGTGTTCAGCAGCCGCAGCAGGTTGGGGCCCGAAGCCGCCATGGCGTCGTTGGTGGCGCAGCACAGCACCACGGGAATTCCAATCCGCAGGGCGGACTTCACCGCCATCGTCACCGGCGTATCCGTGATGCCAGCGGCAATCTTGGAAAGGGTGTTGCCCGTGCAGGGAGCCACCGCCAAGACGTCCACCAGCCCCTTGGGGCCGATTGGCTCCGCCTGAACCATGGTGTGAATCACCGGGGAACCGGCAATCTCCTCCACCTGACGGACCCACTCCCGGGCCTTGCCAAAGCGGGTATCCGTGGAATAGGCATTTTGGGACATTATGGGCAGAATGTTATAGGAGCGGGAAAGGATTTCCATCTGCTGAACCGCTTTCTCAAAGGTGCAGAAGGATCCGCACAGGGCAAATCCAAGGGTTTTCATAAAAGACTCCGCCTTTCTTCCAAAATATGGATGACAGCCTCCGCGATCAGCTCCCCGGAGGCTTTTGGGGAAAAACGCCCGGGCAGGGACGGGGCGTCCACCACCTGCACGCCCCAGCGCTTCGCGGCCTGGCGGTCAATGCCCCCAGGGACACTGGCAAGCTCCAGCACAAGGGTGTCTCCGGTTTGGAAAGAGAGCAGTCTCTCCCCCACCACCTGAGCAGGCACTGTGTTGAAAATAAAATCATAAGCCTGGGGCGCCGCGTCATAGGAGAGAGCTCCGCAGCCCAAGGCGCGAATCGCGGTCAAATCCCAGGGCTTGCGGGCGCAGCAATCCACCTGAGCGCCCAGACCCCGCAGGTCTTGGCACAGGGCTTTCCCGATGCGGCCAAAGCCTGTCACCAAGCACCGGGAGCCTCCCAGAGCGCCGGGAGAGCGCTCCACCGCCAGGGCTACTGCCGCCTCCGCTGTGAGAAAGGCGTTGCCCAGGGTCAGCTCCTCCCGGCGGTAATAATCCTCTAAGGGGATCTCTTGCCACAGGTCTGTGGTCCGTCTCAGAGGCTCCACCATGCCGCCCAGCACCGTGCATTCCCGAAGGGACTGGGCGAACCCGCCGTCCAGGGGGATGGTCCGGCTGGAAAAGGGGGCGTTGAGGGTATTTCCGTCCCGGGTGACCGGCAGGGGCAGCAAAGCCGCCTGGCAGCGCTGGGACAGCTCTCCCAGGGAAAGCTGGGAAAAAGCCTCTCCGTCCTCCAGCTGGTCCAGGCCGCATAGGAACACCGGGTATCCCTTTCCCGCCAAGGCGCGGGCCAGGTACAGCTGCCGGCGGTCGCCGCCAACAACGCCGAAGGAAATCATGGATGCAGTCCCCCTTTGGTTTCTTCATTTTTATAGTATGGCTCCGGGAGGAAATTGGTGACGGGGAGAAATGCGCTTTGAAAAATTGGACCAAAACGGTCTCCCGCGCCCCTTTGTTCCTTTTCGGCTTGACTTTTTTTAATTTAGACTTTATTTTCGGGCGGTTTTACAATATAATAAGAATATCTATGGGAAAACGAAATCTCGATCAAGGAGAGAAGCATATATGCAGGAAAATATTTTGGACCGTGTGAAAAAGCTGCACTTTGTGGGCATTGGAGGCTCTGGCATGTGTCCCATGGCGGAAATTCTGTTCCACAAGGGCTATCAGCTGACCGGCTCGGACATCAACGAGTCCGATACTCTGGACCGCATTAAGAGCTATGGCATCCCTGTGGCCATGGGCCATCGGGCCGAAAACATCGGCGACGCGGAATGCGTGGTGTACACCGCCGCCTGCAAAAGCGACAACCCCGAGCTGGTGGCCGCCCGGGAAAAGGGCATCCCCACCCTGGAGCGCTCGGTGATGCTGGGCATGCTGGCTCAGAAATTCAAGCGGCCGGTGGCCGTCTCCGGCACCCACGGCAAAACCACCACTACCGCCATGCTGACGGAGGTGCTGATCGACGGGGGACTGGATCCCAGCGCTATCATCGGCGGCAAGCTGCCCATGCTGGGGGCCAACTCCCGCATCGGCCGCAGCGAGACCATGGTGGTGGAGGCCTGCGAGTATGTGGACACCTTTTTGCAGCTGCACCCCGCGGTGTCGGTGATTTTGAACATTGACGCGGACCACCTGGACTACTTCAAAACGGTGGACAACATTGTAAAGTCCTTCCATCAGTTTGGCTCTCAGACCTCCCAGCTGATTGTGGTCAACGGGGACAATGAAAGGGCCATGGAAAGCGTCAAGGGCCTTAACAACGTGAAAATTGTCACCTTTGGCATGAAGGACACCAACGACTACTACCCCACTGAGATGAACGAGGAGGACACCGCCTGCGAGGACTTTACCCTGACCCGCCGGGGAGAAAAGCTGGGCCGGGTAAACCTGATTGTTCCCGGAGAGCATAACATGCTCAACGCCATTGCCGCCGCCGCTGCCGCCCACTGTCTGGGAGTAGAGCCAAAGGTGATCTGCTCGACGCTGGGGAAATTCACTGGCGTTCACCGGCGTTTTGAGGTGCTGGGCAAATTTGAGGGCGTCACCGTGGCGGACGACTTTGCCCACCATCCCACGGAGCTGACCGCGGTGCTCACCTCGGCCATGAAGATGGGCTACCGGCAGGTGTGGGCCGTGTTCCAGCCCCACACCTACTCCCGCACCTACAATCTGCTGGAGGACTTCGCCAAGGCTCTGTCTATTCCGGACCACCTGGTGATGACGGAAATTCTGGCTGTACGGGAGGAAAACAAGTGGGGCATCCACACCAGCGACCTGGCGGCGAAGGTCCCCGGCAGCGTGTGGTTCGACAGCTTTGAGAAAATCGCGGACTATGTGATGGAGCAGGCTCAGCCCGGAGACTTGATCCTCACTCTGGGCGGCGGGGACATCTACAAGTGCGCCAACCTGATTGTGGAAAAGTATCGAGAACGAAACCAATAAGGAGACGCCATGCTCACCGAGGACTATATTGTGCGGATGATTCGGGATATGGGACGGATGCTGGCCCGGGTTTTGGGCAGCGACGCTCTGGAGCCGGAAAGGGCCGTGGAGCTTTGGACGGAGCGCGCCGGAGACTGTCCTCCTCTGCTGGAGGAGCTGAAGGCCCTGTGCGACCGGGGGAACATCAACCAGGCGGAGAACCGTCTCTTTGAGGAGACAGATTTTTCCGACCCTCGCACGCTTGCTGTTGTTCTGGCCTTCTACGAGCATTTGAACCGCTTTTCCGACAAAGAGCTGGAGGCCTGGGACTACTCCCGGGAGGAGATTTTCGAAGGCCTGCGGGACTGCGCGGAGCAATACGGCATAGATCCCCAGCTGGCTGAATCCTTCCGCCCCTAACCGCGGCACGAAAGGACGTGAACCATTGATACAAGCCATTTTCTTTGACATTGACGGGACACTGCTGAACCCAGAGACGGGAACGGTGCCTGATTCTACCCTGGCCTGTCTGGGAGCGCTGCGAAAAAAAGGCGTCAAGCTGTTTGTGGCCACCGGGCGCTTTCCCGCCATGACCACCTTTATACAGGATTTCTTTGATTTTGACGGGATCATCACCCTGAATGGGCAGCTGGCCGCAGACCGGGAGGGCCGGGTGCTCCACCGCACGGCCCATGATCCGGAGGACATCCGGGCCCTGGTGGATCTTATCACCCACGATCCCGATCCCTTCCCCTGCCTCATCATTGAGGAGGACCAATGCTTTTATGTAAAGGATTCTCCAGTGATTCAGAAGCATTTCGCCTGGGCGGGGCTGCCCGCGCCGGGACCTTATAACATCGCCCGGTTGGACAAGCACCCTGTGCTGCAATTTCTGGCCTACATACTGCCCCAGGAATACTGCCGTCTCTCTCCCCTGCGGCACATCTCCATCACCGGGTCGGGCCATGGCATCTCCGACGTGATTCCGGACAAGGGCGGCAAAGAGGTGGGCATTGCCGCGGTAGCGGACCACTACGGCTGGAAGCGGGAGGAAATCATGGTATTTGGCGACGGCCCCAATGACGCCAACATGCTCGCCTGGGCCGGAACCGGCGTGGCCATGGGCAACGGCGTGGAAGAAGCCAAGGCCGCCGCGGACTATGTCACCACCCCTGTGGGGGAGGACGGCGTGAAGAACGCTCTTCTCCATTTGGGGGTGCTGGCAGAGGAGGATTTGGCTCTCTGAGAAAAAAGAAAACGGGCTGGAAAAAACCAGTCCGTTTTTTGTTTGCACTTTGCGCGGGCGCAGGTCCGCCCCTTTCCAGCCCAGCGTCCCAGCCGGGCGGGTTTTAAGAATAGGCCACCAGGGGATTCAGGCGGCCGTGACCGCCCCGGTCCATTTTGTCTATGTACTTGATGGCCTTACCCGCCCCCAGCACCACGCAATTTTCCGGGTCCTCAAAGGTGACTACGGGAATCTTTGTCTTTTTGGAGAGCAGGGTGGAAAAGCCGTACAGGTTGGCAGAGCCGCCTGTCAAGTAGATACCGTCGGTAAAAATGTCCGCCAACAGCTCGGGAGGAGTTTCCTCCAGGGTTTCCTGGACGGTGCGGACAATGGAGATGGCAGGCTCAATCAGCGCCTCAATCATCTCGTCGGAGTTCATCTCGGTGGTTTCCGGCAGGCCGTTCATGGCGTTGCGGCCCTTTAAGGTGTAAGTGAGCAGCTTCTTTCGGGGATAGGCGCAGCCAATGGCGATCTTGGCCTCCTCCGCCGTGCGGTCCCCAATGATTAAGTTGAATTTCTTCCGCACATATTTCACAATGGCGTCGTTAAAATTGGCCCCGGCAATGTTGCAGGAGTTGGCCACGGCAATGCCGTTTAAGGAGATCACCGCCATATCCGTAGCTCCCTCGCCGATGTCCACAATCATGGTGCCGTGGGGTACGGCAATGTCCACCCCCGCCCCAATGGCAGCCGCCACCGGCTCTTCAATAAGGCAGACTTTCCGCACGCCCGCGGCGGTAATAGCCTCTACCACGGCGCGCTTTTCCACCTCTGTGACATTGCAGGGTACACTGACCACCACCCGGGGCATAAACACCCGGCTGGGGGCGATTTGCCGCAGGTAATAGCTGATCAGCTGCTCCGCCATGGAAAAATCTGAGATCACGCCGTTGCTCAAAGGGCGCGACACAGTGATCCGGTCTGAGGTGCGGCCCAGCATATCATAGGCGTCGCTGCCAATGGCAATCACCTCGTCGGTCAAATTGTCCACAGCGATAATGGAAGGCTCGCTGATTACAATCCCCTTGCCATCCAGATACACCTTAAACCGAGAGGTACCCAGGTCAATGGCGATGTCAGTTCCTATCATTTCGTTCAATCATCCTTACTACACACAAATTCCATCTGTCGTTATTCTGCTTTATTATACACCGGTATCCCGCTTTTTTCAACAGGGGAAATCTTTTCCTTGCGTTTCTCCCCCACTTATGCTATACTTTTCCACAAAATTTTTGGGGAGGCAGAAACAATGGCACAGTATCAAGAGGTTTTTCAGGGAAAACGGCAGCGCTTTCTCATTCGCAGCGCTGTGGGGGCGGACGCTCCGGCGCTGGTGCGGTACATGTCTCTGGTAAATCGGGAGACCACCTTTTTAAGCATGGAGCCGGGGGAATTTGAGAGGATCTTTCCCGTGGAGCGGGAAGCCCAGCTGCTGGAGGAGTGGGCCGCTTCCCACTATCACCTGAGCCTGCTGGCATTGACGGAGGACGGAGAAATTGCCGGCAGCTGCAACTGCGCCTATTCCACAGAAAAGCAGCGCTACCGCCATCGGGCCAGCCTGGGTCTTTCCGTGCGGCAGGACTTTTGGCGTCAAGGCCTGGGACGGCGGCTGCTGGAGGTTCAGCAGGCCTGGTGTCGCAGCCAGGGCATTACCAAGCTCTGCCTGGAGGTGGACACCGTCAACACCGCTGCTCTGGGGCTGTATCTCCGGCTTGGTTTTGAGGTGGAGGGCACCCTCCGGCGAGAGGTCAGGCTGGCGGACGGCACCTATCGGGACCTGTACGTCATGGGGAAGTTTCTGGACGAGGATACCGCTCTCCGCGGATAACGAACCCCTCTCACTTCTCCGGCACTCCCACAACCCGCAGAAACTCCCTTCGCAGGCGCTTGTACTTGGCTATGGCGAAGCCGTCCTCCTGTCTGCCTATGTAAAGGATTTTTCCGCCAAAGGAAGCTCCTGCTAAGAACCGTCCATTTTTCATTCCCTGCTCCAGAGGAGTGTTGATAAATTCATAAAAAGCCGGTGAAACACGGTCAACACAAACAAGGGCTATCATATTGATGGAATCCGTTATATGGCCCTTTTGGTAATACCCCTGCAGGAATTCCGTAACAGCGTCGTTGGCCACATCGTCCATAAAGCCTCCCCTCAGCTCCGGCGTGCGAATCACCGTAAAGCAGTCCAGTTCTGACAATTTATGCTTTCTTGTGAAGATCCACATGGTGCTTTGGTCATCCAGGGTAATCCCAGAATGGCTTTGGTACCGGCTTTCCCCCAGGACCTGGCGCAAATGCTCATCCAGCGTTTCAAAATTCTGATAGGCCAATGGCGCTTTGTCTGGTTTCACCGGCTCTGGTTTGATGTGGAAAACCAATGTAAAAACTAGGACACTTACGCCTGATACCGCGAAAATTATCATACAACCGTAAAATACTATATAGAAAATATCTTCCGGTAAAAACCAGGCATAAATGAAACTCCCTGGAGCCATACCTATCAAGGCAGCTAATCCTATTACAGTAAAAATCTTTATGAGATTTAATTTTGTTTTGTTACGCATATCTTTCCCCTTTCTCCTTACTCTTCGTTCCGCAAAAACCACTTTAAGCCGGTATAGCGGCGGGTTTTGCGGTCGTTCTCAATCATGGCGTCAATGACGCCGCGCTGGCCCACCAGAATCAGCAGCTGCTTGGCCCGGGTGACGCCGGTGTACAGCAGGTTGCGGTAGCACAGCTGCTTGGGCGGACCCAAAACCGGGATCACCACGGCGGGGAACTCGTTGCCCTGGCTCTTGTGGACGGTGACAGCATAGGCAGGCTCCAGCTCACTTTGGGCGTGGTCAAAATCGTAGAGCACGTTCTTGTCATCAATGCGGACGCGGATGGCTCCCCCAGGCCGGTCAATTTCCGTGATGACCCCCATATCCCCGTTGAACACCCCCTCGCCGCTGGTGTCGTCATCCTTGGTCCATGGGAGGTTGTAATCGTTGCGGACCTGCATCACCTTGTCCCCCTCCCGGAACAGGACGCCGCTAATTTTGACCTCTTTTTTCTCCCTGGCGGGGGGATTGATGGCCTCTCGGAGCAGCTTGTTCAGCTCCACGGTTCCCAGCTCTCCCTTGCGGCCGGGACACAGCACCTGGATATCTGTCACGCTGGAATAGCCATAGCTCCTGGGCAGGCGCACGCTGCACAGGGACACGATCAGCTGGGCGGCCTTCTGGGGGTCCTCCTGGGGGAGAAAGAAAAAGTCGCTGTCATGGCGGCGAAGCTCGGGCATCTTCCCCTCCACAATCCGGTGGGCGCTCATGACGATCAAACTCTCCTGGGACTGGCGGAAGATCTCCTTCAGCTCCACTGTGGGAAACAGGCCGGAGGCCATTAAATCCCCCAGCACATTGCCTGCCCCCACGCTGGGCAGCTGGTCCGCGTCTCCCACCAGGATCAGCCGGCAGGAGAAGGGCAGCGCCCGCAGCACGCTCTCGAACACATAGGAATCCACCATGGACAGCTCGTCGATCACCAGGCAGTCACACTCCAGGGGGTTGCGCTCGTTGCGGGTGAACACTGGGTTGTCCTGCTCGTCCCAATCCACTTGCAGCAGCCGGTGGATTGTTTTTGCCTCCTCCCCTGTCACCTCGCTCATACGCTTGGCAGCCCGACCGGTGGGCGCCGCCAGGAACACCCGCTCCCCCGCCTCCTTCAGCAGATGGATGATAGCGTTCAGGGTGGTGGTCTTGCCTGTGCCGGGGCCGCCTGTGAGGATTAAAATGCCCTGCTCCAGAGCGTGCTGAATGGCCTCCTTCTGCTTGTCCGCGTAGTGGATGCCCCTCTCCCGCTGGATGGCGGCGATCTTCTCCTCCGCCCCCGCAATGGCGTTGGGCGCCATGGAGAGCATGGATTTCATCCGAGCGGCGATGTAGCTTTCGCTGGCATGCTGTTTTTGCAGGAACAGAAAGTCCCGGCCGTCAAAATTTTCCCAGACCGTGTGAAACCCTTGGCACAAAAGCGTTATGCCGTCCTGGACGGTTTCCAGATCCACCCCCAGCATTTGGGCGGCGGCGGGAGCCAGCTTGTCCAGGGGCAGGCAGGTGTGGCCGTTGTTCAGGTTGTGGCGCAGCACATAGAGAATCCCCGCCTGGACCCGGTCAAGGTCGTCCCGGGGCTTTTCCATGCTCTCGGCAATGGCGTCGGCAATTTCAAAGCTGATATCGATGCCTTCTCCACACAGGCAGTAGGGGTCCTCCTGGATGCAAGCCACAGAGGCCTCCCCATACTGCTTCCACACCAGAACTGTTTCCTCTGGGCGGACGCCGTAGGCCCCTAAAAACATCATCAGCTCCCGAATGCCGTAAGCCCGCTTCAGCTCCCCGCTGATCTCCCGGGCCTTGTCCTGAGAAATACCCTTGATCTGAGCCAGGCGGTCCGGATCATTTTCAATCACCTCCAGGGCTTTTTCCCCAAAGGTATCCACAATCCGCTGGGCCATGGCTTTTCCCACCCCTTTTACCGTTCCAGAGGAAAGGTACTTCAGCATGGCCGCCGTGGTGGCTGGCCGGGCGCGCTCAAAGGTTTCCGCCTTAAACTGGTCCCCAAAGGAGGGATGGCTTTGCCAGGTGCCATAGATTCGCAGCTCCTCCCCTTCGCTGACAAAGGGAATCGCCCCCACCACGGTGACGATCCCTCCTTCAACAGCCAGCTCCAGCACTGTATATTGATTTTTATCGTTGTGATAGACCACATGCTCCACCGAGCCGCACAGCTCCAGCAGAGCGCTTTTTTCTTCCGCCAAGGCACATCCCCCGTCCCAAGCTATGTTTCATTCTCCAGTATATCATACACCAGATTCTCCGGTTTGGAAAGGCGCAGTTGGGGATACCGGCGCTCCAAAATCCTGGCGATGGCCTCAACCTGAGGATCGTCATCCCTGTTCAGGCAGACCAGGTTGCAGTCCGGCCAATCCATCCACCGCAGCCGGGCCATTCCGCCGCGGATCAACTGCTCGCAGTCCTCGCCGCTCTCCGGGATTACCACCAGCGCCCCCCTGTGAGGACGCTGGGGACGCAGCATCCAAAATACCGCCATCCGTACCAGCTCGAGCAGTCCCAGAGCCGCCAAAAACACCACCGCGCTCCAACCTAACAGCTCCATCCATGCCACCTCCCATACTCCATTCTATGCGAATCTCCAGGGAGGGTGCAGCCGCTAAAAGGGCGCGCCGCAAATGCCGGCGCGCCCTTGCTTTGCTTATTGATTTTTCAGCGCCCGAAGCAGCGCCTCGGTGCGGTTTGTCTTTTCCCAGGGAACATTCAGGTCCTCCCGGCCCATATGTCCGTATGCCGCCAGCTGACGGTACATGGGACGGCGCAGGTCCAGCTCCTTGATGATGGCAGTGGGCCGCAGGTCAAAGACCTGCTGTACCGCCTGAGACAGCTGCTCATCGCCTACTGTGCCGGTGCCAAAGGTATCCACCATGATAGAAACGGGATGGGCCACACCAATGGCGTAGGCCAGCTCAATCTCGCAGCGCTTCGCCAGACCGGCGGCCACAATGTTCTTGGCCACCCACCGGGCGGCGTAAGCGGCGGAACGGTCCACCTTGGTGGGATCCTTGCCGGAAAAAGCGCCTCCTCCGTGACGGCCGTAGCCGCCATAGGTATCCACAATGATCTTCCGGCCCGTAAGTCCGCTGTCCCCCACAGGTCCGCCAATGACGAACCGGCCGGTGGGGTTGATGTAGATGCGGGTATTCTGATCCACCAGCTGGGCGGGTACCACCGGTTTAATCACATACTTCACCAGGTCCTTCTTCAGCCTGTCCAGCTTCACGTCCTCGTCGTGCTGGGTGGAAACCACAATGGCGTCCACCCGCTTGATGGTATCGCCGTCATATTCTACCGTAACCTGGGTTTTGCCATCGGGGCGGAGATAGCTCAGGGTGCCGTCTTTGCGCACAGCGGCCAGCTGTTTGGCCAGCTTGTGAGACAGGGAGATGGCCAAAGGCATCAGCTCCGGGGTCTCGTCGCAGGCAAAGCCGAACATCATGCCCTGGTCCCCGGCGCCAGTGAGAGAGTTCTCATCGGTCTCGCCGTTTTTGGCCTCCAGGGACTGGTTGACGCCCATGGCGATGTCGGGGGACTGGGTGTCGATGGAGGTGAGCACGCCGCAGGTGTTGCCGTCAAAGCCACACTTGGGATCGTCGTAGCCGATCTCCTTCACCACCTGACGGACAATGGCGGGGATGTCCACATAGCAGGAGGTGGTGATCTCCCCCATCACATGAATCACACCGGTGGTGGCGGTGGTCTCACAGGCCACATGGGCCTGGGGGTCCTGTTCTAAAATGGCGTCCAGCACTGCGTCGGAGACTTGGTCGCAGACCTTATCGGGATGGCCTTCTGTTACAGATTCGGAAGTAAAGAGCTTTTTTGTCATCACAATTCCCCTTTCTAAAAATTTCCACTCCTATCAAGCTTCTTTTTTGAGAAAAAGAAAAGGACCGCTCGAAAAACGAGGGTCCTTTTTCACCTCATCTTTCGGTATACACCGCAGGAATTGGCACCTTTTGGTCAGCCAAACCACATGGTTCCTTGGCTTTCCCTAGGTTGCCGGGCATCACAGGGCCTGTCCCTCCGCCTCTCTTGATAAGGAAGTATGCAATTGTGTGACAAATAGTATAGCACTTTGCAATCTGGTTGTCAATGGAAAGATTTCCGCCGAGCCGCAAAAGATCCAGCGGCGATGCCCAACATGGGCGGGAGCATCCCCCAGAAAAAGCAGCTGAGGGGCCACAAGCTTCTTGCCCAGGAAAAGGGGACCAGCAACGCCCCCACTCCAGCGCTGAGCAAAAAGGCCGCTCCAAACAAAGGCAGACACATCCATTTTTCCGGGAAGGGGCCGCGTTTTTCATGCCACTGGGGAGCCCCTCCCAGAGACCATCCCGCCCGGAGAGCGGCCAGGCCCCCCAAGGCGCAGTGGGCAACAAACAGAAATGTTCCCACTCCCCCGCGCAGGGCCGCAATCGCCACTTCCCCAAAAGGAAGGAACATAGACAGAAACAGTGCGGCAACCTCTATCAAGGGCAAACTGAACAGCGCCGCGGCGCTGAGGCTCCACACCAGGCCGAAGGTCCACAGGGGGCGGCGGCGGTCCTCCGGGCAGGCCTTTCGGGCTTTTGCCCATCGAACAGCGGACCCCAGGCACATGCCCGGCATGGCGTAGAACATCCCGTAGGGGATGTATTCCCACTCCGGCAAATGAACAGTTCCCGTAGAAACCATATTGGCCAGGGAAAAGTTCCCGTAAGGCACCAGCATAAATCCCACGCCAAAGTAGAGCAGCATCCACCACTGACGCTCCTTCCAGGAGGAATCCAATCCCATCACCAGGCTTACCACAAAGGTACATAGAGGCAGCACCCAATACAGCACCAAAATACTATACCCCATAGCCCCGGCCTCTCCGCCGCCCAGCCAGAAAACGGCCACGCATACCGCCCAGATCACCAAGAAAGACAGGGTTTCCATCCGTTTTCCCAAGCGCTGACGGCTTTTCACCGCGTTGGTAGATTCTTCAATATGATGCAGCATATTCGCGTCCCCCTTCAACAACTCATCCAGGCTGACTAAGTAAAGGTCACTCAAAGCAATGACGCTGAGCACATCTGGCAGGGATTTTCCCGTCTCCCAGTTGGAAATGGTCTGCCGGCTGACGTGAATCTCCCGAGCAACCTGCTCCTGTGTCATGCCTGTTCTCTGTCGGGCTTGCCGCAGCTTGCTGCCGATTTCCATCGCTCTCCCTCCTCTCTGCCTCTATTATGAAGGAGAAAGCGGGAAAAGTCCAGCAAAGAGGCTGGGAATCCCCCTGATTTCCCTGTCAAAAGTTTTTGACACAGGTTAAAAACGCAAAAAGACCGCCCCTTGCGGGACGGTCTCTCATGCCGAAGTTAGTTTCGAAAGAACTTAGGCGTTGATAGCGGTAACAACACCGGAGCCAACGGTACGGCCACCCTCGCGGATAGCGAAGCGCAGGCCCTCTTCGATGGCGATGGGGGTGATCAGCTCAACGTCCATCACAACGTTATCGCCAGGCATGCACATCTCGGTGCCTTCGGGCAGGGAGATAACGCCGGTCACGTCGGTGGTACGGAAATAGAACTGAGGACGGTAGTTGTTGAAGAAGGGAGTATGACGGCCGCCTTCATCCTTGGTCAGAACGTAAACCTGGCCCTTGAACTTGGTGTGGGGATGAATGGTGCCGGGCTTGGCCAGAACCTGGCCGCGCTCGATGTCGGTACGCTGAATGCCGCGCAGCAGAACGCCGATGTTGTCGCCAGCCTCGGCGAAGTCCAGCAGCTTGCGGAACATCTCGATGCCGGTAACGACGGACTTGCGGGTCTCGTCAGCCAGACCAACAATCTCAACTTCCTCGCTCATCTTCAGAACGCCACGCTCCACACGGCCAGTGGCAACAGTGCCGCGGCCAGTGATGGTGAACACGTCCTCAACGGGCATCAGGAAGGGCTGGTCAGCCTTGCGCTCGGGAGTGGGGATATACTCGTCCACAGCGTCCATGAGCTCCAGGATGGGAGCATACTCGGGAGCGTTGATGTCGGTGGAGGTGCTCTCCAGGGCAGCCAGAGCGGAACCCTTGATGATGGGGGTGTCGTCGCCCGGGAACTCATACTCGTTGAGCAGATCGCGGATCTCCATCTCAACCAGCTCCAGCAGCTCGGGATCGTCCACCTGATCGCACTTGTTCATGAACACAACGATATAGGGCACGCCCACCTGACGGGACAGCAGGATGTGCTCGCGGGTCTGAGGCATGGGGCCGTCAGCAGCGGACACAACCAGGATGGCGCCGTCCATCTGAGCAGCACCAGTGATCATGTTCTTCACATAGTCAGCGTGGCCGGGGCAGTCCACATGAGCATAGTGGCGCTTGTCGGTCTGATACTCAACGTGAGCGGTGTTGATGGTGATGCCGCGCTCGCGCTCTTCGGGAGCCTTATCGATGTTGGCATAGTCCATGAACTGGGCGTCGCCCTTCATGGCCAGAACCTTGGTGATAGCGGCGGTCAGAGTGGTCTTACCATGGTCAACGTGGCCGATTGTGCCAATGTTAACATGGGGTTTTGTTCTTTCGAATTTTTCCTTTGCCATTGGGATTTCCTCCTTTTATTTGCAAGAAAAGATATTCCGGCTTTATAAGGTCCATTGTACCAATAAAGCATAGAAAAAGCAAGTGAAAATTAACACTTAGTCGGACTTTTTGCCCCGCTCGGAGATGATCTTCTCGGAGATGTTCTTGGGCACCTCGGCGTAATGCGCGGGCTCCATGGTGTACTGACCGCGGCCCTGGGTCTTGGACCGCATGTCCGTAGCGTAACCAAACATCTCGCTCAGGGGTACCTCGGCGTTGACCTGCTGGGCGCCGGGAATGGCGTCCATGCCCAGAATCATGCCGCGGCGGGAGTTCAGGTCGCCGATGACATCGCCCATATACTCTTCAGGAGTGATGACAGTAACCTTCATAATGGGCTCCATCAGCACGGGATCCGCTTTGCGCATGGCCTCCTTAAAGGCCATGGAGCCGGCGATCTTAAAGGCCATTTCAGAGGAGTCCACCTCGTGATAGGAGCCGTCGTACAGAGTGACCTTCACGTCCACCACGTTGTAGCCGGCCAGCACGCCGGACAGCATGGCGCCCTGAATACCCTGGTCAACAGCGGGGATATACTCCTTGGGAATGGCGCCGCCCACAACCGCGTTGACAAACTCATAGCCCTTCTCGGGGTTGGGCTCGATACGGATCTTGACGTGACCGTACTGGCCCTTACCGCCGGACTGACGGGCATACTTGGTGTCCACGTCGGCGTTCTTGCGGATGGTCTCCTTATAGGCGACCTGGGGCTTGCCCACGTTGGCCTCTACCTTGAACTCGCGCATCAGGCGGTCCACGATGATTTCCAGGTGAAGCTCGCCCATGCCGGCAATGATGGTCTGACCAGTCTCCTCGTCGGTATAAGCCTTGAAGGTGGGGTCCTCCTCAGCCAGCTTGGCAAGAGCGATGCCCATCTTTTCCTGACCAGCCTTGGTCTTGGGCTCAATGGCAACACGGATAACGGGATCCGGGAATTCCATAGACTCCAGAATGATGGGATGCTTTTCGTCGCACAGGGTGTCGCCGGTGGTGGTGTTCTTCAGGCCCACGGCGGCGGCAATGTCGCCAGCGTACACGCGCTCAATGTCCTTCCGGTCATTGGCGTGCATCTGCACAATACGGCCCATGCGCTCGTTGGTGTCCTTCACAGAGTTGTACACCGTAGAGCCGGCCTCGATGGTGCCGGAGTACACGCGGAAGAAGCACAGCTTGCCCACGAAGGGGTCGGTAGCAATCTTAAACGCCAGAGCGGAGAAGGGCTCCTCGTCGGAAGAATGGCGAACCTCTTCCTCACCGGTGTCGGGGTTGGTACCCTTGATGGGAGGAATGTCCGTGGGAGCGGGCATATAGTCCACAATGGCGTCCAGCAGCTTCTGCACACCCTTGTTCTTATAGGAAGTGCCGCAGGTGACAGGCACCATGTGGTTGGCGATGGTGGACTTGCGGATGCAGTCCTTAATTTCGTTGATGGTGATCTCCTCGCCGGAAAGATACTTGTCCATCAGATCGTCGTCCAGCTCGGCCACATGCTCCACCAACTCGGTGTGATACTTTTCGGCCAGCTCCTTCATGTCCTCGGGGATTTCCTCGCAGCGGATGTCCTTGCCCAGATCGTCATAGTAGACATAGGCCTTCATCTCCACCAGGTCAACCAAGCCCTTGAAGGTGTCCTCGCTGCCGATGGGCAGCTGGATCGGAACGGCGTTGCACTTCAAACGGTCCTTCATCATCTGAACAACACGGTAAAAATCAGCGCCCATGATGTCCATCTTATTCACATAGGCCATGCGGGGGACCTTATACTCCTCCGCCTGACGCCATACAGTTTCGGACTGTGGCTCCACACCGCCCTTGGCGCAGAACACAGTGACAGAACCATCCAGCACGCGCAGAGAACGCTCCACCTCTACGGTGAAGTCCACATGGCCGGGAGTGTCGATAATGTTAATACGGTTCTGCTTGCCGTTGCGGTCGGGCCAAAAGCATGTGGTAGCGGCGGAGGTGATGGTAATGCCGCGCTCCTGCTCCTGGGCCATCCAGTCCATGGTAGCGGCACCCTCGTGGGTCTCGCCAATCTTGTAGTTCACGCCGGTGTAAAAAAGGATACGTTCGGTCGTGGTGGTTTTACCGGCATCGATATGGGCCATGATGCCGATGTTTCTAGTAAGTTCCAGTGGTACCTGCCTGGCCATAGTTTCCTCCTTAAATACCTGCTTGCGTTACCATCTATAATGAGCAAAGGCCCGGTTGGCCTCGGCCATCTTGTGTGTATCCTCGCGCTTTTTGGCGGCGCCGCAGGCGCCGTTGACAGCGTCGAGAATCTCGCCAGCAAGCCGCTCCTTCATGGTGCGCTCAGAACGGTTTCTGGAATAAGAGGTGAGCCAGCGCAGGCCCAGAGTCTGCCGCCGCTCGGGACGGACCTCCATAGGCACCTGATAGGTGGAGCCGCCCACACGGCGAGCCTTAACCTCCAGGCTGGGCATCACGTTTTCCATGGCCTGCTCGAACACCTCCAGGGGTTCCTTGCCGGTCTTTTCCTGCACGATTTCAAACGCACCGTACACGATCTTCTGAGCAACACCCTTCTTGCCGTCCAGCATAACGCTGTTGATCAGGCGGGTGACGAGCTTGGAATTATACATAGGATCGGGCAAAACATCGCGCTTTGCCACTTTGCCTCTTCTTGGCATGATCTTCCCTCCTTCATAAAATGAATTCATCGGTACTCGAAAGCAAAAACTCCCGTTGGCCAATAGGCAAATTACGGTCCCATGGGAGATAAGTGTAATATGCCAATTTCCCGCGCTGCCGCGGGGGTCAGCCATACGAATTCTGCGATTGAGCGAAAAAGCAAGCGGTCTGCTTACTTCTTTCCGGCCTTAGGCCGCTTGGCGCCGTACTTGGAACGGCCCTGCATACGCTTGGCAACGCCCTGAGCATCCAGGGTGCCGCGGATGATGTGATACCGCACGCCGGGCAGGTCACGCACACGGCCGCCACGGATCATCACCACGCTGTGCTCCTGCAGGTTGTGGCCCACACCGGGGATGTAGGCGGTAACCTCGATCCCGTTGGAAAGCCGGACTCTGGCAATTTTACGCAGAGCGGAGTTAGGCTTCTTGGGGGTCTGAGTCTTCACCGTTGTGCAGACACCGCGCTTCTGGGGGGAATCCTGGTCAATAGCGATACGCTTCTTGGAGTTCCAGCCCTTGAGCAGGGCAGGCGCTTTGCTCTTCTTTTCCGCAACGGAACGGCCGTTGTGGATCAGCTGATTAAAGGTTGGCATATTGCACCTCCTTACAAAAATAATACTTTGACTTGTGCGAGTCTTCGAAAACAGGAAACGCCCCGGCAGTTTTGCCGGAGCGCGATTTTCCCATTTTGCCTAGAATTTCCAGTCCGTTTCCCTTTCGGTTTGGATGGAAAATGGCAGAATCTACCCGAAAACCGCTCAGTTTCTTATTATAACACCGGGTTCTCGGTTTTGTCAAGTTTTTTCGGCTTTTCCAGAAATTTCCAGATCAGGCGCCCGCTTGCTCCAGGGAGTCCTCCTCAGGCAGATCGTCCTCCTCGTCCTCTTCCTCCAGGAAGAGATCCTGATCCTCCTCGTCAAAGTCTTGGGGGTCCAGATCCTCCTCCCGGAAGGAATCATCCTTTTCGGGGCTGTGCTCTGGTGTTTGAGGGCCGTCCTCTTCCGGACCGCCCACCGGCACGATTTCCACATCGCTGTAACACTTCATGCCAGTGCCGGCGGGAACCAGCTTGCCAATGATGACGTTTTCCTTCAGGCCGATCAAATGGTCCACCTTGCCTTTGATGGCAGCGTCGGTAAGAACACGGGTGGTCTCCTGGAAGGAGGCGGCGGACAGGAAGGAATCGGTGGCCAGAGAGGCCTTGGTGATGCCCAGCAGGATAGGCGTATAGGTGGCCTCCCGCAGCTCGGTCTCCCCATTGGCAATGCGCTCCCGGATGGCCTCGTTGGCGCTGAGAACCTCGTTCTTATCTGCCAGAGAGCTGACCAGCAGGCCTGTGTCACCGGCGTCGTCAATGCGGACCTTGCGAAGCATCTGCCGCACAATGATCTCAATGTGCTTGTCGTTGATGTCCACGCCCTGCATCCGGTACACCCGCTGGACCTCTTGGATCAGATAATCCTGGACCTCCTGGGTGCCGCTGATGGCCAGCACATCATGGGGATTGACAGAGCCTTCGGTAATGCGCTTGCCCCGCTTGATATACTCGCCCTCTTTGACAGTCAGCCGGCTGCCGAAGGGAATGAGGTAAGAGCGGGAATCGCCGGTCTCCTCGTTGGTGACAACAACGTGGCGGTTCTTTTTGATCTCCTGGAAGGTAACCTTGCCGTCGATCTCGTTGATGATGGCCACATGCTTGGGCTTGCGGCCCTCGAACAGCTCCTCCACGCGGGGAAGACCCTGGGTGATGTCGTCGGCGCTGGCAACGCCGCCGGTGTGGAAGGTACGCATGGTCAGCTGGGTGCCAGGTTCGCCAATGGACTGAGCGGCGATAATGCCCACGGCCTCGCCCACGGTGACAGGCTTGCCGTTAGCCAGAGAGGCGCCGTAGCACTTGCGGCACACGCCGTTCTTGGCCCGGCAGTTCAGCACAGAGCGGATCTTGATGCGCTCCACGCCCCGGCTGGTAATCAGCTCGGCGTCGTTGTCGTCCATCAGCTTATCCTTGGACACCAGCACATTGCCGTTTTCGTCGCAGAAATCCTCCACCAGATAACGGCCAATGAGACGCTCCTTCAAAGGCTCGATGGACTCGGGACCAGAGGCAATCTCAAAGACCTCCAAGCCCTCGGTAGTGCCGCAGTCGTCCTCCAGAATGATGACCTCCTGGGAGACATCCACCAGACGGCGGGTCAGGTAACCGGAGTCGGCGGTACGCAGAGCCGTATCCGCCAGGCCCTTCCGGGCGCCTCGGGAGGAAATGAAGTATTCGAAAATGGTCAGGCCTTCACGATAGTTAGCCCGGATGGGAATTTCAATGGTCTTGCCGGAGGTGTTGGAAATGTTTCCGCGCATGCCGGCCAGCTGGTTCAGGTTGGAGATGCTGCCGCGGGCGCCGGAGTCCGCCATCATGAAGATGGGGTTGTACCGGTCCAAGCCCTGCTGCAAGGCGGTTGCCACGTCACGGGTACACTTATCCCACACCTTCAGTACCGCCTGATAGCGTTCGCTCTCAGACAGGAAGCCCTCGTTGTACTCGGCGCGGATCTCGTCCACCTCAGCGTCGGCGGCGGCCAGCATTTCGGCCTTCTCCTTGGGAATGGTGGCGTCGCACACAGCCACAGTGATGCCGCTGATCGTGGAATACTTATAGCCCTGGGCCTTGACTTCGTCCAGAACCTCGGCGGTATGCTCGGTGCCGTGGACCTTGATGCAGCGCTCGATGATCTGGCCCAGCTGCTTTTTGCCCACCAGGAAGTCCACCTCGAACTTCAGGGCCTCCTCCGGCGTGGAACGGTCCACATAGCCCAGATCCTGAGGGATGGGACGGTTGAAGATCATGCGGCCCATGGTGGTATTCACCAGACCCGTCACCGGCGTACCGTTGAAGTCCACCGTGCGGCGGACCTTGATCTTGGAGTGCAGGGTGATGTCGTGGGCGTCGTAGGCCATCATGGCCTCGTCCATGTTGCGGAACACCTTGCCCTCGCCCTTTTCCCCGTCCTTGTCCAAGGTCAGGTAGTAGGAGCCCAGCACCATATCCTGGGTGGGAACAGTGACAGGCCGGCCGTCGGAGGGCTTGAGCAGGTTGTTGGCGGCCAGCATCAGGAAGCGGGCCTCGGCCTGGGCCTCGGCGGACAGCGGCACATGAACAGCCATCTGGTCGCCGTCAAAGTCGGCGTTGTAAGCGGTGCAGACCAGAGGGTGCAGCTTCAGGGCGCGGCCCTCTACCAGCACAGGCTCGAAGGCCTGAATGCCCAGACGGTGCAGGGTAGGCGCGCGGTTTAACAGCACAGGGTGGTTTTTAATCACCACTTCCAGGGCGTCCCACACCTCAGGCTTGGCCCGCTCCACAGACTTGCGGGCGGCCTTGATGTTGCCCACGGCGCCGGTCTCCACCAGGCGCTTCATGACAAAGGGCTTGAACAGCTCCAAAGCCATCTCTTTAGGCAGGCCGCACTGATACATCTTCAGCTCGGGGCCTACCACGATAACGGAACGGCCGGAGTAGTCCACGCGCTTGCCCAGCAGGTTCTGGCGGAAACGGCCCTGCTTGCCCTTGAGCATGTCGCTCAGGGACTTGAGAGGCCGGTTGTTGGGACCGGTGACAGGCCGGCCCCGGCGGCCGTTGTCAATCAGGGCGTCCACGGCCTCCTGGAGCATGCGCTTCTCGTTGCGGACAATGATGTCCGGAGCGCCCAGCTCCAGCAGGCGCTTTAAACGGTTGTTCCGGTTGATTACCCGGCGGTACAGGTCATTTAAGTCGCTGGTGGCAAACCGGCCGCCGTCCAACTGAACCATAGGACGGATGTCAGGCGGGCAGACTGGAACCGCGTCCAAAATCATCCATTCGGGACGGTTGCCAGAGACGCGGAAGGCCTCCACCACCTCCAGGCGCTTGAGAATGCGGACCCGCTTCTGGCCGGAGGCGGTCTCCAGCTCCTCCTTCAGCTCCTGGCTGGTCTTTTCCACATCGATCTCTTCCAGCAGCTTTTTAATAGCCTCGGCGCCCATGCCGGCCTCAAAGTCGTCCTCGTATTTTTCCTTCAGGTCACGGTACTCCTTCTCGGTGAGGGTCTGCATCTTGGACAGCTCCCGCACATTGCCGGGATCGGTGACAATGTACATGGAGAAGTACAGCACCCGCTCCAGCACACGGGGAGAGATGTCCAGAATCAGGCCCATCCGGGAGGGAATGCCCTTAAAGTACCAGATGTGGGACACGGGAGCCGCCAGTTCGATATGACCCATGCGCTCCCGGCGCACCTTGCTGCGGGTGACCTCAACGCCGCAGCGGTCGCAGATCTTGCCCTTGTAGCGGATGCGCTTATATTTGCCGCAGTGGCACTCCCAGTCCTTGGTAGGCCCAAAGATGCGCTCGCAGAACAGGCCGTCCCGCTCGGGCTTTAAGGTGCGGTAGTTGATGGTCTCGGGCTTTTTCACCTCGCCGTGAGACCACTCGCGGATCTGGTCGGGAGAAGCAAGGCCGATCTTAATCGATTCGAACGTGTTAAATTCCATACTCTGTTTCTCCCTTCTTATAACAAATCGTCGTCTTCGCCGTCGTCAAAGCTGAAGTCGTCGTCGGTATAGCTGTCCTCTTCCAGCAGGGGGTCGCCGTTCTCGTCCTCCATGGAATAGCCGTCCAGGTCGTCGGCCACATTCTGCTCGTCAAAGGCGGAGTCGTCATGATGGAAGCCCATGTCGTCATCGTCGTCGAAGTTCTGCTTCAGGTCGATCTCCTGGTTGTCCTTGTCCAGCACCTTCACATCCAGGCCCAGGGACTGCAGCTCCTTAATGAGCACCTTGAAGGACTCGGGGATGCCGGGCTTGGGAATATTCTGGCCCTTGACAATGGCCTCGTAGGTCTTGACACGGCCCACCACGTCGTCGGACTTGACGGTGAGGATTTCCTGGAGGGTGTAAGCGGCGCCGTAGGCCTCCAAGGCCCACACTTCCATTTCGCCAAAGCGCTGGCCGCCAAACTGGGCCTTGCCGCCCAGAGGCTGCTGGGTGACCAAGGAGTAGGGGCCGGTGGAGCGGGCGTGGATCTTGTCGTCCACCAGGTGGTGGAGC